>NZ_CP032744.1:2820471-3133857 GCF_003641145.1 Lactiplantibacillus paraplantarum | reverse complement strand
CCGTTAATTTGTCAATAATCCTGTGATTAAATTGCGAATAACGGAAAGTTAGCTAGTGACAATCCACAAAGAAATTCGCAATTAAATATTTTTTAGTCGCTTAAATAGTGTCGAGAAATTTAATTTACTGGTTTTCAAATAAATAAAAATATGCTATAGTAGTCAGGAAATGCGTTTAGATGTAAACTGCGTTTTGAAAATAACGACTTAATCGAATTGATTCATGTCATTATGGAGAAGGAGGTGTCATGATGAAGAGAACTTACCAACCAAAGAAGCGCCATCGTCAACGCGTACATGGTTTCCGCAAACGGATGAGCACCAGCAATGGCCGTAAAGTGTTAGCCCGTCGACGCCAACGAGGCAGAAAAGTATTGTCTGCATAGGCCACTGATAATCAGTGGCTTTTTCTTTACAGTCCTAGACCAGGTGTTTAGGGCTGTAAAGTTGTGTAGCAATTCGCTCAAGAGCTTGAGCGCACACATGGAGATGGATTATGCGAAAATCATATCGGGTAAAAAAAGAAACTGAGTTCCAACAAGTTTTTGAGACCCGCAACTCGTATGCCAATCGTCAATTTGTCATTTACGTTTTGGAAAAACCGGGGCAACCCCATTTCCGCGTCGGTATTTCGGTCGGTAAGAAGATCGGGAACGCCGTTGCGCGTAACTGGGTCAAACGCCGGATTCGGCAATCAATCACCGAGCTAAAGCCGCAGCTTAAGCAAGATGCAGACTTTCTCGTCATTGCCCGACCAACCGTTGCTGGTAAGTCGCAAGCCGAAACCAAAGCTTATCTAAGCCATGCGCTAAAGCTAGCGCACCTGCTGGACAATGATTAAAGTGAGGACATTCGTTTGAAAAAGTACAGAAAAATACTGGCAATGCTGGCCGTACTAGCGATCGTACTAGTTTTGAGTGGGTGTAGTAATACCCCAATCACGGATAAGAGCACCGGATTTTGGGATGGCTTAATCATCTTGAACTTCTCACGGGCGATTATTTGGTTATCAAACTTGTTTGGTCATAGTTATGGCCTTGGGATCATCGTCTTTACGTTGATCATCCGGGTTATCATCTTGCCATTGATGATCTTCCAGACCCGTAATATGGTTGCGATGCAAGAAGTTCAACCGCAGATGAAGGCTTTGCAAAAGAAGTATTCATCACGCGATATGGAAACTCAGCAGAAGCTCCAAGCGGAAATGAAGAAACTGTATGCCAAACATGGTGTACATCCAATGGCCAGCATGTTGCCAATGCTAGTTCAGTTGCCAATCTTGATTGCGTTGTACCAAGCAATCTGGCGGACACAAGTCTTGAAGTCTGGTTCGTTCTTATGGCTTCAATTAGGTAGCAAGGACCCCTACTACGTTTTGCCAATTCTAGCGGCGTTATTTACGTTTGCTAGTTCCTGGTTAGCGATGAAGTCGCAACCAGAACAAAATGGGATGACGACTTCGATGACGTACTTAATGCCCGTAATTATTTTAATTACTGCCATTAACGTCCCATCGGCCTTATCCTTGTACTGGGTGATTTCCAACGCGTTCCAAGTTGGACAGACCTTGCTATTGCAAAACCCATTCAAGATTAATCGCGAACGGGAAGCAAAGAAGCAAGCAGAACGTGATCGTAAGCGGACACTTGAAAAAGCTAGAAAACGCGCGATTCGTAATCATAAACGTTAAATACAAGTAGACCTGCCATGTGTGGTGGGTCTTTTTTTGTAGCTGACTATTTATGAATGGTGTGAAATTTACTAATTAGTCAAAATCGTCAGATGTCATAAATGCTGCTATATCGTTGTAAGGGTTCATTAAGTGTTCATACTCAGATGTTCGCATGGTGAATGGTAATGCTATAATGAAAGCAGGATTTTTAACGAGGAGGATTCAAGCATGACAGTATTTGAAGGTAATACCGTCGCGGCCGCGATTGCGGCTGGTCTAAAACAATTGCACCGGACACGTGATCAAGTTGAAGTTGAAGTTATCGCTAAAGCCAAAAAAGGGTTTTTAGGACTGGGTAAGCAACCCGCCCAAGTACGGTTAACGGTGGTGTCACCTGCTGAAACGCCTGAAACAGCGACGTCGGCTTCCACGATGACTATGTCGAAACAGGCAATGTCCGTTGAATCGACGACATCATCAGTGTCTGGGTCAACTGTTGGATCAGCAACATCAATGCCGACCAGCCAGGCCACTACTGACTCAGCCAAGCCAGCGACTAGCACTGCTACCCACACTAAAACAGTGACCAAGCCAGCCTCGGTCGCGGATACTATGGGCCCCGTTGTGGCTGGTGATGAAGACCAACCAGTAGCTACCGATAAGACTAAAGTTGCTTCAGCTAATGACGGTCAGTCACCCCGGACACCAGCTGAAATTGCTGCTCGCCAAGCGGCTAACGAAACTGCGGTGCGCGCTTTGTGCGACTACTTGCTTACAGTGGTTAAGGCACTGGGGGTCACGGCTGATCTTGATGTTGATTTTGGTAACCGCTATGCCACTTTAAATTTTGATACGGCTAAGCAGGGCTTGTTGATTGGAAAACATGGTCGAACGATTAATGCATTGCAAGATTTAGCGCAAGTTTATATGAATCATCACGGTGCGTCGCACGTCAATGTGGTGCTGGATGTCGATGATTATCGTGAGCGTCGGGCTGCAACGCTCAAGCGATTAGCGGAGAGTACGGCTAGAGAAGTAATTGCAACGGGCAAACAAGTCTTTTTGGATCCAATGCCATCATTTGAACGTAAATTAATTCACGCTGAACTAGCGAATAATCGGCATGTTACGACATTCTCGGAAGGTCGTGATCCACACCGTGCCGTAGTTGTGGCAATTCGCAAATAGTTCATTTATAAGAACGCAAACAGGCGTTTGACAAACTCCGAGTGAGCTATTATAGTAGGTGTTAATCATTCTTATCTTTTAGATAAAGTAGTCAAAGTGCTTTATCCACGCTTTAAGGTGGCGTGGACTAGGCGCTTTTTTTCTGCATTTTAGGACATATTATTAACTAATTGTAAGTAAATTTGGTATGGTATTAGGCGATGAAACGCTGACAAGAAAGGACATGATGGTATGCCAACGACCACAGAATTTGATACGATCGCGGCAATTTCAACGCCGCCTGGCGAAGGTGGTATTTCAATTATTCGGATTAGCGGGGACCAGACGTTTAACGTGGTAACCCAGATTTTTAAAGGTAAGGATCTCAGTCGGGTGCAATCACACACCATTAACTATGGCCATATAATTGATCCTGACACGCATCAGGAAGTCGATGAAGTCATGGCAACCGTGATGCGGGCGCCAAAAACCTATACTCGTGAAGACGTGGTCGAAATCAATTGTCACGGGGGACTCGTGGCGACGAATGAAATTTTACAATTGATACTGAGTCATGGTGCGCGGATGGCGGAACCTGGTGAATTTACCAAACGGGCATTCTTGAACGGCCGTTTGGACTTATCACAAGCGGAAGCGGTTATGGATTTGATTCGTGCTAAGACGGATAAATCCATGAAGGTCGCCTTAAATCAATTAGATGGTGATTTATCTAAGTTAATTCGCCATTTACGGCAAGATATTTTGGACGTGTTAGCTCAAGTTGAAGTCAATATTGATTATCCTGAGTATGATGCGGTTGAAACCATGACGACCAAAATATTAAAGGAAAAAGCAACCGAAGTCGCCCAAAGTATTGATCAACTGTTAGCAACGGCTAGACAAGGTAAAGTCCTACGTGAGGGGCTAGCAACGGCTATTATTGGCCGTCCTAACGTGGGTAAATCCAGTCTGCTTAACCATCTTTTACATGAAGATAAAGCAATCGTGACCGATGTTGCCGGGACGACCCGTGATGTGATCGAAGAATACGTTAATGTACGTGGTGTACCATTGAAACTTGTTGATACGGCGGGGATTCGAGATACCGAAGACAAAGTTGAAAAGATTGGGGTCGAGCGGAGTCGCAAAGCAATCGGTGCCGCTGACTTGGTCTTATTAGTGCTCGATAATAGCCAGCCCTTGACGGCTGAAGATCGAGAACTATTACAAGAAACAGCTCAATCCAAACGTATCGTTATCTTGAATAAGACCGATTTACCTGCTCAACTTGACCAAGATGAGTTAGCACAATTAGTCGACTTGCAGGATGTTTTAAGCATGTCAGTTCTGGAGCAGAGCGGTGTTACACAGCTTGAACAACGGATTGCTAAGATGTTCTTTAATGAAGGTATTGAAAGTAGTCAAAATAATGTGATGGTGACCAACGCGCGTCATATCGGGTTATTGAATCAAGCTAAGCAAGCTCTTCAGGATGTGCAAACGGGACTCGCAGCCGGTATGCCGGTCGATTTAGTGCAAATTGATATGACCCGTTGTTGGGAATTTCTCGGTCAAATTACCGGAGATAGCTATGAAGACGAATTATTAGACCAGCTATTTAGTCAGTTCTGTCTGGGTAAGTAGTGGTAGGAGGAAATTGTAATGACAGAAGTAAAGCAGTATCAGGGCCGCGACTATGATGTGATTGTCGTTGGTGCTGGTCATGCCGGCTCCGAAGCGGCTTTAGCCGCTGCTCGGATGGGTAACCGGACGCTCTTAATGACGATTAATCTTGACATGGTGGCCTTTATGCCATGTAATCCTTCCGTTGGGGGTCCTGCTAAGGGGATTGTTGTCCGTGAAATTGACGCCCTTGGTGGTGAAATGGGCCGGAATATTGATAAGACGTATGTTCAGATGCGGATGCTTAATACCGGAAAGGGTCCAGCTGTTCGTGCGTTACGGGCTCAGGCCGATAAGCACGCCTATCATGCTGAAATGAAACACACGATTGAACGGGAACCTAATCTAACGTTACGTCAAGGGATTGTCGATGGTTTGATCGTTGAAGATGGTGTTTGTAAAGGTGTCATAACGAATACGGGTGCCCATTACAGTGCTAAGAGTGTTGTTTTGACGACTGGGACAGCTGCGCGTGGAAAGATTATCATTGGTGAATTAATGTATTCTTCCGGTCCTAATAACTCGCAACCAGCAATGAAGTTATCCGGTGATCTTGAACGACTAGGATTCAAGCTGGAACGATTTAAGACTGGGACACCACCACGAGTTGATGGTAATACGATCGATTATAGTGTTACAGAAGAACAGCCTGGCGATCCAGAGCCGCACCATTTTAGCTTTGAAACGAAGGATGCTGACTATATTGATTTAAAGCATCAGTTGTCTTGCTGGTTAACATACACGAATGAAACAACGCATAAGATTATTCGAGAAAACCTTGATCGTGCGCCGATGTTTACTGGTGTGATCGAGGGTGTCGGTCCTCGTTACTGCCCATCGATCGAAGATAAAATTGTGCGTTTTGCGGATAAGAAGCGTCACCAACTCTTCTTGGAACCAGAAGGTCGCAATACCGATGAATGGTATGTTCAAGGACTATCAACGTCAATGCCAGAAGAAGTACAGCAACGAATTTTACATTCAATCAAAGGGCTGGAGGACGCGGAAATGATGCGGCCGGGCTATGCGATTGAATATGACGTGGTAGCGCCTTACCAGTTGAAAGCAACTTTGGAAACTAAGCTGATTAAGAACTTATATACAGCTGGTCAAACTAACGGGACTTCCGGGTATGAAGAAGCTGCTGGTCAAGGGTTGATGGCCGGAATTAATGCTGGCTTGCGAGCACTTGATCGTGGCCAATTCACCTTGAAGCGCAGCGATGCTTACATTGGCGTTATGATCGATGACTTAGTAACTAAGGGCACGAATGAACCATATCGATTATTAACGAGTCGGGCCGAATATCGGTTGATTTTGCGGCATGATAATGCGGACTTACGTTTGACTGATAAGGGGCGCGAGTTAGGGTTGATCGATGATGACCGGTATGCGGTATTTGAGGCTAAACGACAAGCAATTAAAAGCGAACTTGACCGTTTAGGCAAAATCAGAATCAAGCCTAATGATGATGTTAATGCCTTCTTACGAGCCCATAATTCTGGTGAACTTAAGGATGGTGTATTAGCAGTAGATTTTCTGAAGCGGCCAGAAGTACAGTACGCCGATTTGATGCAATTCATTCCCGCGGCACCAGAGCCATTGGAACGGCATATTATTGAACAAGTTGAGATCCAAATTAAGTATGCTGGTTACATTCAAAAAGCGGAAGAACGAGTAGCGCGGCTGAAGAAGATGGAAGCCAAAAAGATTCCAGACCGAATTGATTACGATGCAATCGACGGGCTGGCAACTGAAGCGCACCAGAAGCTGAAGAAAATTCAACCAACAACGATTGCGCAAGCTTCACGGATTAGCGGTGTCAATCCCGCTGACATTGCGATTCTAAGCGTTTATATTCAACAAGGCCGTATCGCGAAAGTTCAATAAAATCACTTATTTAGCCGACAAGTATTCTAAAGCATAGGTGTTAGCCGGTAAGTAAAAAAGCAAATCCATATATAAGACACTAAAGCACAATCCCAATTGGTGATTGTGCTTTTTTCGTTGGCTTGTTTTTAATTTTGTACACGTTTTATTAAAAAACAACAACACTTTAATTAATGATAGCCAAATTAGATTAAGGTGCTACACTTCAAAACTAGTGAACATTGTTTACAGTGTTTACAAAATTAAAGGGGGAGTTATTTTTGATAAGAGTTAGTAAGTTGGTCAGTGGAATTTTAATGGCAGGTAGTTTAGTAGTGAGCTCAGGAATGATTGCACACGCTGATACGCCTGATGGACCTAGTACGGACAGTACAGCTAATACAACCGGGGTAACTGATGTTCAAGCTATGTTTAAAGGTAGTCATAGCCCAGTGTCACCAGTTAATCCAGATCACCCGAATACACCGGATAATGGCGGTGATAGTAGTAATGGTGGTAAGGCTGGTGGTGGGTTGTCACTCATCTATGTGTCCAACAAATTAGATTTCGGTAGCCATGAAATTGATGTCTTGAACCCAGAAACATATACGGCTGCGGAAACCGATTCGGATTTGTCAGGTTTATGGAATAAAAAGGCGGTTGCAGAAGTTTCCGACGTGCGGGGAACTAACGCAGGTTGGTCATTGGCGGTTGCTGGCAATCCATTGACCGGAAAGGATGGTTCAACGATTAAGGGTGCTACCTTGCAATTACCGAAAGGGGCCGTGACTAATTCTGGTTCTGAAAGTAATGGTGCTACGTCAGTAGATGCCCCGAATGTATTGGACGGCAATTCGGCAACCGTGTTGTCCGCTGCTAAGGATAAGGGCGCCGGTGTCACGGTTGACCAAATTGATCCAAGTAACGTTAAGTTAACCATCCCAGCCAACACGGCTAAAGCGCAAGGTTATCAAACAACGTTGAACTGGAGTCTCACTGATACACCAGCAAGTTAATCGTAGATTGTGAAGGGGGAAGTTGAAACCGTGGTGATAGCAACGATTAAGACTAATTATTAATCGCTGAACCAGGTTTAGGTAGCTTCCCTTTTTACTGGATAAATATTGAGTATATCGGGGTGAGATTACAGTGAAAAGCGTTATACGTTTTATGGGACTAATAGTTTTAAGCTTAATTGTTGGTGTTAGTGTAGTACAACCAGGATTGGCAGCTAGGCATCATCAGACAACGCAACAAAATGATGTCGGGTTTAGTGTTGCTGCACAGCTCCCTAAAAATCAGATTCATAAAGAGCATACTTTTTTTGATTTGAAAATGACTACTGGGCAGCAGCAAACGCTTAAAACGACCATCTATAACGTTACTAATCGTGATATTAAAGTACAAACAGCCATTCATACGGCCTACACGAATGGAAATGGTGTGATTGAATACATTAATCCTGCCGCAACGTTTGATCGTTCGTTAAAAAATCAGATTAGTCATTTAGCAAAGGTTCAAGGGGCGCAAACAGTCAGTGTACCAGCTAAGGGGACCAAAGTCGTATCAATTAAAGTTAGGATGCCTGCGCATCCCATTAACGGCGTATTACTTGGTGGCTGGTACTTTAAACGGATCACTGATAAGTCGACGGGGACGGTTGAGCAGAATATTAATGTAACCAATGAATATTCCTATGTAATTGGTTTGAAATTGACCTCTGGAACTGTGCCAACGCCCAAGTTAGTGTTAGGAACGGTCAAAGCCGGACTGAGTAATTATCATCGTAGTATTATTGCGGCATTACGTAATCCGACGGCGGTCATTGTTCCTAATTTAAAAGTGCGAACGGTCATTGTTAATCAACATACACGACAAGCCGTTATTCGTAGTACTAAAAAAGGAATCATGATGGCGCCGAATACGATTTTTAAAAACGCCTTACCATTAAAAGTGCAATCGTTACAACCAGGAACTTATGAGCTGAGCATGACGGTCAGCAATCACGAGCATCGCTGGCAATTTAAGCGGACGTTTCATATAAGTATGGCTGCTGCTCAACAGTATAATCATGAAGCAGTTGATAATCATGGCATGAGCATGTGGATTTTAATTGGTATTGGGGTCGTTGCAACATTACTAGTAGGACTAGGAATTGTTAGCTTGGTGTGGTTATGGCGACGACGGTCGAAGGATTAGGTGATGGGGGTGGTTGCTGGTGCGACAAATCAGCATAGCGATTATAACAGCTTTTATGGTTTTAATTATGTTACCGGTATTTGGTTTGGGCGCCGTTGGGGGGCGATCAACCGTTGCAGTTGATTTTTATGCTGGACAACATACTAGACAACAAGTCGATGATCAACAACTTAATATTCCCAATGGGATAAAACCATACCACGTTGTTAGTGTGCAGGCTCATCGTAAGCTGCCACGGTTACCACAAACTAGTGAGCGGCCAGTACTGTGGTCTATGGGAATGATGGGATTAGCGTTATTAGTGGTGTTAGCGGCCTATCGGCATAATCGGCGAGACATCTTTAAGTGAGGAGGGACAGCTTGAAACTTAGAAGAGTGTTCAATCAGACAGTACTGATGTTATTGGGAGGATTATGTGCATGGACTGTGATGGTCATGGATGGTGATGCAAGTGTCATCAGTGAGCCGACTAGTGAGATGCAAGATATTACGAGTGGTTTTACGAAGCAAGTGATTGGTGAGTTGCCATGGCCTATTACAAAAATTAAAGCGAATTATGTGCGCGATGGTCATGTGACGCATCGCACTGATCAGATGAGTATTACCTTAAAAGGGGATGTTCGCTCGCCTAATGGTCAGGTGTTATACAACATGTGGGATATAGTTACAGATGACAAAGGCTGGGAATTTGGAGGAAAATTTTTAATTTATAATGTCAATAAGTTGTTATGGCATCCTCAACGTACGGATGTTTTTAAAATCAGTCAATCCCGGCGATTTAAAGCCGGTAAGAAAGTGTGGATCGGTAATAAAAGTAGTACTAATTCTAGCCATGAATCCTATAAGACAACGTTGACTTATATGAAAACGAAGCAATATTACCAAGTTGCTAGTCAAATTAAGTTGGTGCCACATATTACGACATTTGATTCAGGTGCCCACAGTATGCAAGGCACTGGGACTCAAGTTGGCGATTTGATCACTGCCAAGTTTGGTCGTCAAGTTCAGACCGCGCGAGTAACGCATGACGGTCATTGGCGAATTGATTGGGGAAAAGAATTGCAGGGGAGTGGTAAGGTTACAGTGACGGAAACGAATGATTATGATGACGTTCCGGGACAGACAACGGCGATCGTTAATAATGGGGTGCCAAGAACGAAATCAAAAATCAAACTCAATTTGTTTTTAACGGGTGGTCGGAACTTCTCGACAACTAAGGACCAAGCTGTCCTAATTAAGGGAATGGTTGTTGGAACGGATCCGTCAGATTTACAACGAGATGTTAAACTGAATAATCAGGATTTGACGATTCATTTTGCACATGCGGATGGAACACCAATCATGAGTTATCGGGCAAATGGAACTGAAGATGAACCACATAAAGCGGGGTTCTTTCACTTAAAATTACCAGCTGAAAAATTACAACGTGGTATCAATGAAATTAAAATATGGGTTACGAGTCCAAATGGTCAACAATCTAACATTGATACGTTAAAAGTGACTGTCGCTGGTGGCCTGAGCTTTGAACATATTGTGTCGCAAATTCGCTTTACGAGTCAGCAAATTCCGACTAAAGAAACATTGATACCGGCAATGAATCAGTGGCAAGTAGCCGTTAAAGATGCTCGTTCAGGCGGCTCAGCATGGTATGTCTATGCAACAGCTACTGAGCTTGCGACTGAAAATCATCGTCTGAATGGTGACTTAGTCTATGTTAATTCAGCAGGCAAGCGGCAAATCATGACGAATCAAATGACGTTGGTAGGCGCTTGCACACATTCGAAGGGAAAATCAGTGGTCACGGATGTTGCAAAGCAGTGGCAGGAACGGCGTGGCATCTTTTTGGATGTACAACCCGGGATGTACACAGGTGACTACCATGGCAAGATTAATTGGAGTTTACAAGATACACCCCAAGCTTAGGTATCTTAGGCTGGGATAAATTATTGGTATAAAAGTGCACTGAATAATGACGACTATTGCGGTTAGGGTAGTCGTCATTTTAGTGTCTCCCATGATAACTTTACTTACGAATTTGTAAAAACAGTTTATCAATACCAGACAAGCTGTACTGATTGGATTATAATGATTGGAAGTTAGAGTGGGGTAAGGGAGAACGTTTGATGAAAACTTTTAAGAGCATTATGAGCTGGATTTTGCCGGTGGTGGTCGGACTACTAGTTGCCATGGTAATCAGGCACTTTATTTTTACGATGGTTCGGGTGGACGGACCATCAATGGAACCCAACTTAGATAATAATGAGCGAGTAGCGGTCGTGAAAACAGCTAAGATTCGTCACCTTAGTGTCATTGTCTTTAATGCGTACCATGTTGATCCAGATGCGCGCTCCAAGACGGTTAAATATGTCAAACGTGTGATTGGGATGCCTGGAGATACAGTCAAGGCCCAGGATGGTAGGCTTTACGTTAATGGTAAGCTAGTTCCACAAAAATTTATCAGTCAGTATGAACGGACTCAGGGGACGTCGAATTGGGACCTAAGTGGGTTAGAAAATCGCTATAGTTGGAATTTAAAGACCACTAAAGTCCCTAAGAATTCGTATTTTGTATTAGGTGATCATCGATCAGTATCCAATGACAGTCGTTACTGGGGCTTTGTCCCAGCTAACAAGGTAATTGGCGTGGTTAAAGTACCATTTTGGGATTCTAGTAAGGCCAAACGACACAACATTAATTCAATTAGTTATTGAACATAGCAGTAAGCGCGACTCATCATGAGGGTCGCGCTTTTTATTGGTCAACGGTCGAAGATAAGTGGTGGTAGCAGTAGCCGTACGAGTGTGGGACGCTACTAATATTGGCAATTATTTAGTCATCTGTCACATGGAAAATCATGGAGATAGTTGAATTGACTAGTTTTGTTCAGAAAAATAAACAAATATTAGCATCTAAATTGAATTTGCTGACCAATAAGCCTAGAATAATGGCAAGTATCACGATGGAGGCTGGTAAATATGGCAATTGAATTAACATCGGATGCACTTGCCGCTTTACGGACAACGCATGCGCAGGATCAAAGGGCATCAGTATTGACGCGGACGATTACTAAGAATGGGACTGAAGCAGCCAGCTTTGATTATCAAGCGGCTAGTCGTCTGGAGCGGACTTTTTCTGTTGAAGTACCCACAGGGAAAGTTAGCAATCAAAAACACAGTGGCCGGTGTTGGGAGTTTTCGTTATTAAATACATTGCGCCATAAATTTGCGACCCGTTACCACGTTAAAGATTTTGAATTATCGCAAAGCTATTTGTTTTTCTGGGATAAGATCGAGCGGGCCAACACTTTTTATCGGAATGTTGAGCAAACGGCCCGTCAGCCAATTGATGACCGCTTAGTTCAGTTTTTGTTTACTAATCCTGGTGAAGATGGTGGTCAGTGGGCAATGGCAGCTAGCTTGGTGCAAAAGTACGGTGTTGTCCCTGCTAGTGTCATGCCAGAGTCGTTCAATACTGAAAATACGACGGCGTTTCAGGCTAGCTTATCACGGCAACTCCGTAAAGATGGGCTAAAACTTCGACAGCTCGTGATGGATGGTGCAGGTGAAGCCGAGCTACAATCATTAGAAAAATCAATGTTACAAGCGGTGTACCGAATGACGGCTTACTCATTTGGCGAACCACCGACTAGTTTTGATTTAGAATATCGTGATGATGAGCGGCAGTATCACCGGATATCAAATTTAACGCCACAACAGTTTTATCAAGATTACTTTGAAACTGATTTGGATGATTACGTGGTCGTCACTAATTCACCAGATAAGCCTTTTAATCGGCTGTACAGTTTGCCAGGTGAAGATAATATTATCGGTGGCAAGCCGATTGAATTTTTGAATCTTGATATGGGGGTGTTGACGGACGTTGCTGTTCAACAACTACAGGCCGGCGAGACGGTTTGGTTTGGTAATGACGTCTTGCGTCAAATGGACCGCAAGACGGGTTACTTGGATGCTCATTTGTTTGAAACTGGTAAGCTATTTGGCGTCAACGACCATCTGACCAAGGCGCAACGCTTATTGACGGGTGAAGGTGAGGTGAGCCACGCTATGACTTTAACAGGGGTTGACCTCGTTGCGGATACACCGACTAAGTGGAAAGTTGAAAATAGTTGGGGTGATCAGGTCGGCAATCAAGGTTACTTCGTCATGAGCCAAGACTGGTTCGATGAGTACGTCTACGAAGTGGTGGTTCACAAGCGTTTCTTAGCACCGGAATTTCAAGTATTACTTAATGAACGTGCACAACGGTTACCCGCTTGGGATCCGTTACACTAGGAGGTTAATGTGATGGGAATATTTGCGGATCGATTAAAAGAAGCAATGCAACAAGCTAACCTGACATCTGCTCAGTTAGCTAAACAAACGGGCATTGGACGTTCTTCAATTAGTCAGTGGTTAAGCAATAAATACGTGGCTAAGCATGATAAGGTGACAGCATTAGCTACGGTATTGAATGTTTCACCGGATTGGTTATTAGGTACGACGGACATCGCCACCGCATCAGTGCCAAAAGCTGCACCAATTCCGGTGGCTGTGACCCCAACCCCGGCAGTTGACCCGAAGTTAGTTACGTTGTGGGAACAGCTAGAACCTGATCAGCAGGCCAAGCTGATTAAGAAAGCCCAGAAGTTATTGGCGAAGTCACAGACATCATCAGGCTCGAAGCGTAAAAAGGGTAAGAAGAAGAAAAAAGGCAAAAAGCGCAAGTCATAAACATTGCTTGCCTAACTAATAGCCGTAAAAAAAACAACTTTTGCCGATCAGCATTCGATGATCGGCAAAAGTTGTTTTAGATAGATACTAATTAATGAGCAAAAATTAAGTAATCGTTAAACTGTCCATTTTTCCCAATCGCGCGCCCAGATTAAGCCCATTACGCCTTCGCCAACGTGGACACCGACGACGGGACCAATCTCACCTTCGTCAATGGTAAGATCCGGAAAACTAGCTTTTAAATCAGCAGTCCATTCAGCTTGTAACTCGGGATTGTTGCCGGTTTCGATGGTGACTCGTAAGGGGTAGTCAGCTGCTTGAATGGCAGCAGCTAATTTGGCCTTAATAGCACTATAGGCGCGGCGCATCGTGCGTTCTTTCTGAATTGCAACGATCTTACCATCTTGGAACGTTAAAACGGGTTTAATCCGTAGTAAGTTGCCCACAAGACCCGATGCGTTGGATAGGCGACCGGTTCGAACAAGATGGCTAAGATTGTCGACGACGAAGTAAACCCCGGTTGTCTCACGAATCTTTGTCAGTTGGGCAAGTACTTGTTCGGGTGCATATCCTTCAGCGATTAATTTGGCTGCTAGAAGAACCATATAACCCTCACCGGCTGCCGTAATTAACGAATCAAAAGGATAAACCTTGATGTTCGTCACGTTCGGTAAGTAACTTTCAAGGTTGGTAATGAAACTGGTAATCCCTGAGGATAGATGAATACTAATGACAGCATCATAACCCTCAGCTGCCAGTTGGTCATAAGTTGTTTGCATCTGTCCCAGCGTGATTTGAGTGGTCGTCGGCAGTTCAGGGGTAGTACGCATGCGCTCGTAAAATTGCTTAGAAGTTATTTCAACGTTTTCCAAGTAGGTTTGTTTACCAAAAATAACAGTAATTGGGACGACGTGAATATGATACTTTTCAACGTCGGCCGCTGATAGGTAGCTTGCGCTATCCGTTACAATTGCGGTTTTCATTTTTTCCCCGCTTTCATTATAGTGAAAGTATTGGCTAATATTATACCGCTAGTCAGTGGGGGAAAGCTACCACTATCAGTTACATTAGGTTAACGATTGTTTGTAATTGCAGTCAACTAACGTCATAATGAGAACAATCAAATTGGAGAGGGGTCGCAGGATGACCAAACGAATTGAGATAAAACCGGCAACGGCTGCGGATCAAGCGGCGTTAGCCGAAATTTATTTAGTGGATCGGCAGCAGGATTTTCCATGGGTCGTCAATCCTAAATTACAAGATTTTATCGATGACAGCCGTGGTGAATTTGTGTTAGTTGCGTGGATTGATGGCCAACGCGCCGGTTTTTGTTCCTTATACCGGCTAGCTAATTTTATTCATTTGCTTTTTGTAGCACCGGCCTTTCGCCATTTAAAAGTAGGTGAGCGATTATTAGCTGAAATGCGGCAATATGCGACAGCGCCACTAACGTTAAAGTGTGTAATGGCTAATGAAAATGCGTTGCAATTTTATGCGCAAGTAGGCTTTCAAATTGTTAAGGCGGATGCGGACGCACTACCACCAAATTACACGTTACGAGATACGCACACTGAGCAGTACGTGGCATTAGTCGATTTGACGAAGGATACGCCATCAGCAGATTAATCTAATTAATTTTTAATTTAACGGTTGACATTGTGATAAACTGGCGCTAAAATCTAATCATTAATTAAATTTAGATTAAAAACCGTGATAAGGAACGGTGTTAAACTGGTTAGTTAGCGAGCTGTGGATTGGTGCAAGGCAGTCAATACCATTTAACATAGATCACCTTGGAGTTGCGCCCCGAAATAAGTTGGAGAAGGCGTTGGATGGTACCCATTAATGTACCGGCGTATCGCAATTGCTGTACGTACTAAGGTGACTATTGTGAGGTAGTCGCGAATAAAGGTGGTAACCCGTTTTGGACGTCCTTTAATTAACTCATTAGAAGAGTTGATTAAAGGGCGTTTTTTGTTATTTAAAGGTGGTGAGGAGTATGAAATCGGACATTCAGGTGGCTAGTTACCAACAAGTGTGGGCAGTGGTAGCTAGTCGCACGGGGAGCTGCTCCTCGAGTAACACATAGAATAAGTAAGGCATGACAAAAACACATAGCAACATTGATAGATACGGGCAGGCTTTACCAAATGAAACAACACATCCTTCCGTTGATGATCAATTCGTCAATTTTGATGACACATAGTATACAAGCAGTAGTGGTCATACCGACTCGTCAATTTAGGCAAACATATCCGGTACATCATCACGCGATGTAGTACCTATCAGATAATGAAGTTACGGCTAGATTAATGGTGACGGATGAATATAGTGCTGTATCGCTTATCCGTCATCATAAACACATATAAGTATGATATCCAGGCACAAACACATATTGGAGGTTTTATTATGACAACTACCACCACAGAAACAGAAACACAAGTTGCACAACAACTATTTACGGCTTATCAGACCCACCACGCGTTAAAAATGACTGATTTCACGAGTAGTGTCGCTGACGAAGATGCTGCGTACCGAGTCCAAGCTGCGTTAACGGCTTTAAAACAAGAAACGGTCGGTGGGTACAAAGTTTCGTTGACTAGTGCAGAGACCCAAAAGATGTTTGATGCACACACGCCACTATATGGTGCCCAGGTTGCTGATCACTTCTTAGCGGCCCCGGCAACGGTTCGCCGGGGACAGTTAATGGATCCGTTAGTCGAAGTTGAACTGGTCTTTAAGGCTAGGGAAGATCTGCTGGCGACCGATTCATTGACAGATTTATGGCACAAAACAACTGTTGCACCAGGACTTGAATTGCCAGATTCACGGTTCACCGATTGGTTTCCGGATTTGCCCAAGAATCTAGTAGTTGCTGATGCTGCGGTCGGTGGTCTAGTGGTGTATGGAACCGAACAGGCGACTGATAAGCTATTTGCTTCAGTTGACGCAGTTGCGGCGCCTAAGTGTACGTTGGTTCATGATGGTAAGACGGTTAAGACTGGTCAAGCGAGTGAAGTGTTGGGGAATCCCCTTAAGTCATTGCAGTGGTTAGTTGGCAAGCTTGCAGCTCAAGGAAAAACACTAACGGCTGGCCAGCGAGTCTCATCGGGAACGTTTGTGTTGCCGCCACATTTGACAGTGGGACACTGGCGGGCTGATTTTGATGCCGGACTGGGACAGGTGGCATTAAATGTAACCGAATCATAAATGAGCTAAAAAATTAAAATAAAGGCCTTCATAAATTAATTGCATTTATGAAGGCCTTTTTTATGAATGCTAAGATATATTATCTTAGATAATTAAAACAGTGCAAGGTGAAAAAACGCTTGTAATATTTTTTGAGTGTCATAATGTTTCACGTGAAACATTATTTGTTTAAACGGTGATAGTTTTCGTCAAAGTACTTGCCGTTACGAATATCGTTGGGCATTTCCTTGTAAGGTGCTTCGCTGATCACATCTTCATTGTTTTGGCCGGCTTCACCCATGTAAGTAATATTAGCAAATTCAGGCACAACTAATTTTGGATAAGTTGCGTACTTCTCACGAGATTGTTCCATTAAATCGATGTGTTCGTTTTGGTAAGTAACGGTGATTTCAGGATGTTCTTCAACCCACTTTGGGAAGAAGATGGTACCGTGTAATTTTTTCTCGTTTGGCATGAAGTCTAGTGCAACGTCAGTCCCGGTTGGTTCAGTCCAAGAAATTTTGTAAATCCCTTCAGTTAACATGACGATGTCGGCTGCCTGATCAGTCACCCAGCGACCGGCAACCATCCCACCGTGGATTCGGTAGTCAACGGTGTGATCGTTCTTTGCGTACCATTCATATTCCCAGCCATTGTCGTAAGTGTAAATGAAGTGAGTTCCCAGGAAGTCATCAAGTGTTTTAAAAGTTTTAGTCATTAAAATTACCTTCTTTAAATTGATTATGTCGTTTTAATCATGTAATTTATTACATGATTAAAACGACAAGGTTAGTGTATACTGTTATCAAAGAATCGTCAAGGAGGAATTTCCAATGGCGCAAAAAAATAAGTTACAATTTATTATTCTAGGACTGTTAAACCAGCAACCGTTAACTGGCTATGATCTAACCAAGGCTTTTGACGACGAAATTGGTGAATTTTGGCAGGCCCAACACAGTCAGATCTATCCGCAACTAAAACGGTTAGAAGAACAGGGCTATGTCACCCATGAAATTACGATCAGTGGCGAAAAATTAGAAAAAAAACTTTATCATATTACGACTAGCGGTAGCCAGTTATTACATGAATGGATTAGTATCGGAACGCCCGATTTAACTGCAACCAAAGATGAATTTATTTTGAAATTATATTTTATTCAGACTAACCATGATCCGCGGCTACTTGCGATGTTACATGAACAACTTGCACTGCATACTGCTAAGCTGACACACTTACAGCAACGTTTGGCGACTGTCTTTCCCCAACCAGCCATGGCTAAGCAACATTATGGACATTACTTGATTTTGCAGCACGCAATTGGTCGTGAGGACTACTATGTAAATTGGCTTAAACAGACTTTGCGTGCATTACCAAAGAAGTAGGCCGGTTATAGTTTAGTGGTTAATAAACGTGATCTTAGTCGGAAGCATGTCCTTGCAATGAGAAAATGGCGGTGGCGGTTAAATAACGGTGTTAAGCAAGCTGGCGAGGTGGTTATCACTGCCTTGCAAGTAATGATAAATGGTCCCGTTTAAGACTTGAAACTGGTATAATGACAGTGGTCAATATCAATTCAATTCAATGAGGAGATTAACTAACTATGGAAAATCAAAAAATGCAAGAGCCACTCGTTTATCGGCGCATTTTGCTGACTGTTGACGAAGACGATAATACCTCTTCAGAACGTGCCTTTCGGTATGCCACGACTTTGGCCCGCGATTATGATGTTCCGTTGGGTATTTGTTCGGTGCTTGAAAGTGAAGATATCAATATTTTTGATTCGTTAACACCGTCCAAAATTCAGGCCAAACGTAAACACGTAGAAGAAGTAGTCGCCGAATATGTTCAGCTTGCTGAACAACGCGGCGTTAAGCAAATCGAACCCCTAGTTTATGAAGGTGGGGATGTTGATGATGTGATCTTGGAACAAGTCATTCCAGAATTTAAACCAGACCTGTTAGTAACAGGAGCGGACACTGAATTCGCACATTCTAAGATTGCTGGTGCCATTGGTCCGCGGTTAGCACGCAAGGCGCCGATTTCAGTCATCGTGGTTCGTTAACGAGACCGGTATCGTTAACATGGTAATTACTGCCAGTGACCGATGGTGTGACTAGTTGAATTTAAAATGACAAATAGCTGTAGCGTTGGGCACTACACCCTGTCAAGTACACAGTTTAAATAATATAAATTATGATGCTTTAAATCGGAGGGCATGATTTCGACATTCTGTCGGGGTCATGCCTTTTAATGACTTTTGACGTCGACCGTTGTTGTACCAGTCAATTGCTTTGGTAATGTTTTGAAGTAATTCTTCTTTGGTCAATGCGGTTTTAAAACTTAAGTCCTCATCTTTTAAATGACTCCAGAAACTCTCCATAGGCGCGTTGTCTCCAGGTGTCCCCGGTCTTGACATGCTATGGCAAATGCCATAGCTATTAAGGGCCCGATTGAATTCTAATGATGTATAGGCCGAACCTTGGTCAGTGTGTAAAATTAATTCGTTGGCGGCCAGGTCATTACTTTTCATTGCTTTATTAACAGTTGCTGTCACCAGTGTTGTCGTTTCGGTATCATCGATCGCCCAGGCAACGATACTGTGATCGTGTAAATCCTTGATGGCACTAAGTCGTAGTTTGTTGAGACTTTGATTACCGTATTTTAATTCAGTACAGTCGGTTGTCCAAACCTTATTAGATTCTTCCTGATTAAAATCATGCTTGATGATATTGGCTGACATCATTTCTTTATATTCCGCTTTACGATCATGTTTACTAATGCGAATCGATGATTTGATATGGTTAACTTGCATTAATCTTCTGATACGTTTGGCATTCACATGGTACTCAGTCTCTTCGTTGATGTGCATAACTAAGGTTTCAACACCAAATATATAATTATGGCTAATTTCTAATTTAAGCATGAATTTAACTAGCTCATCATTTAGTCGTTCATTAGCGGTTAATGTCCGGTTCAACCATTTATAATATGACCTCCGCTTGATCCCGACTTCTTGACACAACCAACTTATGGGATATTTACCGGCTAGTTCTTGAATTGCCTGATATTTTGAGATCCGGTCGATTGATGACCAACCACTTACTTCACTCTCCTTTGAATCTCTTTCAATTTTTTTGACAGGTCCTTTTCCATTTCCAAATGTTTAGTTCTAGCTTCTAATTCTTTTATTTTCAGTTTAGCGATATCTAACTCGGTAAGTGGCGTAGCTTTACTTTTCCCACGGCGGTCGGCTAAAGCGTCCACACCGCCGTTATTTAGCTTCTTGACCCAGGTATAAACTTGTTGATACGAGACCTCAAAATGGCTAGCGGCCTCGTGGTAAGCATAGTCGTTGGCGATAGTCCATTGAGCTATTTCAATGCGTTCAATTTGGGTTGTCTTGCGTCCGTCTTTCATCTTTCGGTTCCTCGGATTTCTATTGGAATAAGTTTTCTTTCCAATAGTATAATCTCTAAACCAATTAGACACCATCCCGGCGCTACTCAAACCATACTTGGTGGCTAATTTTGGAAAAGACAGCTTTTCTTTGATATGTTCCTGTACAATCCTTTCTTTGAATGCTTGAGAATAGCTGCGATTTTTTCTTTGATGCCTTAAGCCTTCACTTCCATTGAGATCGTACAATCTTTTCCATTGATGAATAACGTTTTTATTTATTTGTAGATCCCTGGCAATTGATTGCACCGTATGGTTATTATCAATCAGATTAAGAATGTTAATCTTTTCATCAAATGAATACTTTCTATTTGAACGCATACAAAAACCCCTTAGGTACACAGATTTTTTATTATTTAATCTGTGTACCTAAGGGGTAGTATATCCGTATATAAGACTTTGGCTAATGGGCAACAGGTTGTTTCAACCAACCGGTTCTTCATGGTTTCAATGCTATGTGCGATTATTGCCTTCATCGCATATAATGTCACGTATCGTTTGACGACTGAACGTGTTCAGGTTGAAAAAACTGAGAAGGTCAGCGCTGGGAAGCTAATCAAAGGCTTATTCACTAACCGCGCCTTAATGTCATTAGTTGTCTGCGATTTATTCATTGTTATCAACCAAAACTTATCAGGTACTTTAGCAACTTACCTCTTTACTGACTATTTCAAAAATAAACAAGCTTTATCGATTGCACTATTGTTTACCTATGGGACCGTTGTCGTATTAGCCCCGTTTGCAACTAAGCTGATTAAAAACTTTGGTAAGCGTGAAGCTTCGATTGTATGTTTACTATTTGGTACTGCAATGTATCTCTTGATGTACTTTATGCATATCACTAATCCATGGTTATATTTAGTTCTTTTATTCTTAGCTACACTTGGTTCAGGGATGTTTAACTTGATGGTTTGGGCATTTATTACTGATGTTATCGATTATCATCAATATTTGACCGGTTTCCGTGAAGACGGTACGGTTTATGGTGTTAACTCATTTGCTCGTAAGGTTGCACAAGCAATTGGAGGCTTTATCGGAGGCTTCATGCTTACTGCTATTGGCTACATTTCATCTACAACTGGTGGTGCAACACAATCAACTACTGTTGTTAACCGGATTTATGCAATTGCTAATCTGATTCCAGCTACTTGTTTAGCTATTGGTGCCATTATCTTGATTTTCTGGTATCCATTAAGCAAGAAGAAGATTGATGCGGTTGATGCTGAATTGGCAGCGCGCCGTGCTAAAGAAGCAGAACTTGAAGATTAATTGAGCCAAATTTTTTTAAAACAAACGGTGCTCTAACTTAGGGCACCGTTTGTTTTAAAGGTAGGATATATAATTATGTGGGTAATTACAGTTGGACTAATACCAGCATTATTCTGGGGAATTTTACCAATTTGGATCCGGAAGATTACTGGTGGTGACTTATGTAATCAATTGCTTGGAACAACCATCGGCATTACAGTCGTTGCATTATTGTTAACAATTTCCTTACATCTTACTATGAATTGGCAGAATGGATTAATTTTTTTCTTGTCAGGTTTTTGCTGGAGTATTGGTCAAGTTGGACAATATTATTGTTATGAGCACTTAGGCGTCAGTGCGACAATGCCTTTGTCAACGGCATTGCAGATAATTGGTAATAGTATTATTGGTGGCATTGTATTCCATGAGTGGCATGGCAGTAAAGATGTTTTGTTGAGCTTAATTATGTTAGTGGTTGTGTTAGCAGGAATTCATCTAACAAGTGAGGGTGGGAACGTTCATTCTTGTATGAACCGGTCATATGTAATCTTAGGAATAACTACAATTGGCTATTGGGGTTATTCTGCGCTACCCCACTTTGCACAAATAACTTCTAATCTGAATGGCTTTTTGCCACAAGCGTTGGGCATGCTAGTTGCGTCAATTGTCATTAGTGGTCCTAACTTAGCTGATGTTTGGCGCAAGTCTACAGTGAATAATATTTCAACGGGTGTAATATTCTCAGTAGCAGCTGCAACATATCTTATTTCGCTAACGCTAAATGGAATGGTAAATGCATTTATTCTTTCACAGTTGAATGTTGTGGTAGCAACCATATTAGGTGGATTTATCTTACACGAATTTGTAAAAGGTCAGTTTAAAAAGACACTTATTGGACTAATTGTTCTCTTATGTGGTGCTACTGGTCTAATAATGGTATGAATTCATAAAAATGGAGAGTGTTTATTATGGC
Source organism: Lactiplantibacillus paraplantarum (assembly GCF_003641145.1). Lineage (NCBI taxonomy): Bacteria > Bacillati > Bacillota > Bacilli > Lactobacillales > Lactobacillaceae > Lactiplantibacillus > Lactiplantibacillus paraplantarum. Next base: position 3,111,671 of record NZ_CP032744.1, on the reverse strand, counting down.
AAAAGATAAAATCAAATTGAATTAAGAAAAATTTGCATACGCGGTTGTTAGCAATTATCATCCAGATGAGATTGATGATCTCAAGGCTTCAAAAGCAATTTTGAAGCGGTATTTGACAGCTTACTATATGGCCGAACGGTTTAATACGTTAGAAGATCGGCAATTTGAAGCTGCTAAAGGAATGGATTTTAGTTTGCTAGCATCAGGTATTGATGCGATTACATTGCGTTAGCTAGCTTGGCGGCGTGTTTCCTAGTTATTAGGAGACACGTCGCTTTTTGTTAACTTTGATTTGTGAAATGAGAACATAAATTGTAGATGTTTTTCTCAGTATCAATTCGAATGTATCCATGTCTGAGAGATTTGGTAAGGGAAACCAATGCTTTTATAGTAAGCAGTAAATAACTGACCGTATTGCCTTATTCTCTACAGGTTATCGTGAATACAAAAAGAAAGTTCCCACACTTCTCGGTTCTGAGAAGCGTAGGAACTTTCTTTTTGTCTATGCGGCGAACGTTGTCGCCGGAGACTCGTTAACGTCTGTCCGTTGGTCCACATTTTGATGTTTTCGATAATTCCATGGCAAATAAACCGCCAACTCTTCCGGTTTCGGAAATGCTGGTAGGACTGTCGAAGCTTTTAATAAATCCGTCAAATATTGACGTGGATCGATATGATTGGCCTTGGCGCTTTCAATAAATGTCATCCAAATAGCGGTTGACTCGGCACCTTGCGTACTGGTACTAAACAACCAGTTCTTACGCCCAATCACCAGACTCTTCATATTACGCTCAGAAGCATTATTACTCCAATCAATAACGCCATCACTAATAATCCGGTCAAGATATGGCCGTTGACTTTGAGCGTAAGTGATCGCCTTTCCCAGCCGAGATTGTGATAATACCTCGGTATGATCCACAATGCGCCAAAAACGCTTGAGAATTTTCCTCAAGCTACTACGGCGTCGTCGCCGGCGTACTCGTGGTGAATAGGCCTGCCATTCTCGTTCTCGAGTGAACATCTCGTCAATCAAATGAAGTAGTTCTTGGGCTCCCTTGATATGCGCTTGATTCGCGTCATAGAACTTGCGTCGAACGTGGGCCCAACAACCCATTCGGTGCACACCCGTACCTAGTAAGTTGTAGCCACTATATCCGTCACATTGTAAAACGCCCTGATATCCTTCATATACGGATTGGGCAAAGGCGCCTGAACGGGTGGCACCATATGCATAATAGACGGTGGGATTTGGCTGTTTAATTGGCGTACGTGCCACCCACATGTAAGACTTCGATGTCGCAGCCTTGCCGGGCTCTCTCAGAACTTCGATTGGAGTTTCATCACCTTGCAGGTGATGAGCCGAGCACAATTGCCGATGAAATTCCTCGTAGAGTGGTGTTAGTTGTTGGGCGGCTTTGATAACCCAATTAGTCAAGGTCGCTTCAGACGTATGGTAGCCTAAACGGCTAATCTCAGATAGCTGACGATATAATGGTACACCCAAGACAAACTTTTTATAGATAACTTCCGCTACTAAGGAGACAGAAGCCAAACTATGCGGAAACAAGGCCGGTGGCACCAGCGACTTCCACAAGCCAGATGTTGCTGTATTCTCAGCACACTGTTCACACTTATAAGTTTGTTCGTAGATCTTTTCCAGATATGCGTACGCTGGAACGACATGCAATTCTTCTCGCACATATTTTTTCCAATCGGCGTGATGCCTGAATGTCCTGCTGGACATTTACCATCAGCTGGTTCAATGATGGTTACGCGTACCGGTACCTTGGCATCTATTTTTTCTTGCCGCGTCTTTTTCTTCGATTTCTTTGGCTGTACTTGATTTGATGCGGCGCTGCTTTGGTCTCCAGTTTGCTCTGGTTCGGTAAAAACACGATCTTCCTTATCAAATAGTGACGTTTGATTGGGATCTATTGTTTCGGATTTACTCGCATATATTTTTCGAGTGAGGTAAGCCAGCTGTTCCTTAAGAGTCGCAATTTCCGCTTCAAGTTCATGGATTCTTTGATCTTTTTCTGATTCTGCCATAGGTGTCACCTCCTTGATGTATCGTTATTATCATTGAGTTTACCACTCATTTGACGAACTAGAAAGCACTTTCAATGCCCTGGAGGGCATACTTTATGAACAGTCGCATCTAACGCCCAACCACTCAACAAGCGAACTAGCTGCCGTGGATCTAATCTGCGAATCGCGAGTTGATTGGTTGGCCATTGTAAATGGCCATTTTCTAACCGCTTGTACAGTAATAGGAAGCCATCACCATCCCAATACAGGGCTTTGAAGCGGTCTTTGCGTGTGCCACAAAAGAGATATAGTGCATGCGAGTATGGGTCTAAGTCATATTGTTCCTGAACGATTCCCGCGAGTCCATCAATACCTTTGCGCAAATCTGTCTTGCCACAAACCAGGTAGATTTGGCTGATTTGGCTGGTATCAATGATCATGTGGGAACACCGCCTTCATTAAAGCATCAAGAATATATCCGTTGATGTGATTGTAAACAATGACTGATTTATTGCTGTCGACTCTGATTTGCAATGCTTTAGCCGCTCCAAGAGCTGGGGTTTCTGGAGTCCGACCGACTCTTACTTGAACAATATCTGGTTGTTTATCCATCAAAAACACCTCACCAATTTATTTGATGAGGTAATCATAATCCATATGGCGGCCACGGGAAATACGGTCGATTATTTACTGCTTACCTTTTATAAACTAAGCAAGTGTGATGACTCACTTATAAGTTGTATATTAAAAACGATAGTGGTCATTGTAGTAAGTTACAATGACCACTATCGTTGATTAATGACACTATTTAGTTGTGAACTGTGTTATTTCCCATCCTGTCAATTTGATTGACTACAGAGCGATAACAATTTATTAGTAATGATTGGGTCGTAAAAAGTTCGATAACCATCTGCATTTGGGTGAGTACCAGAGCCACCATATGCGTGATTGCCCCCATTGCTGTCAACGACATCATATGAATAGTTATACTGATACTCTTTGATGAAAGTGTTAAAGCTACCTGAGTTGTATAGGTCAATCAAATTAAATGACCATTTGTGGCAAATTTGTAAGGCAGCTTGGTACATTTTTTCTTGAACATCTAATTTACGCGCAGGCGTTTTATGCGTTGCTAGTAAAATAAATTGTGTGCCTGGGTATTTGGATATTAATGTTTTGCAAATTGTTTCCAGGCCGCCGCAATACGTTGTTGAATGCAATACTGAATCAAAGCCAGTCGCTATTTCACCAAATTGATTAGGATCGTTGGCAATTTCAGCATAAGCATCATTAGCCCAAGAATCAAAAATAATAAAGTCAGGGATAATGCTAGGTGCGTTTTTGATTTGTTTTAAGATATTATTGGGATCGCTTGTACGAGTAGTTGCACCATTCACTGCAAATTTGCGATATGACATATGGTTATCAAGGGCGATATCTTCCACGAAGCCAGTGTTGGCTAAGTGCCCATTTACAATACTAGAGCCAAAAGCATATAGTAATTTTCCATTCAGCGGATTGGAATGAGTCATAACTGTCACCTCTCGGATATTAAATTCTTTGTGCCATTGTTTGTAGTCGTGTTAACGATACCTCAATTTTATTTGCAGACAGTTCGTCAGCAATTACATATGCATTGGGTTGCTCCGCATTGATAGTTTGTAACATACTTTCGATGTTAGCTTGGCCAGCACCAATGGGCGTGATTTCAATGTGGTTATCATGATAGATATAGTCCTTAATATGATAAGCATAAATTCTTTCACCGAAGTCGTGAATCCCTCGCTTTAGAATTTGGACTGGGTCATCATCAGGGTTCATGATAAGTGAGCCAGGATCTAAAATGATTTGAAGATTAGGTGACGGAATTGCTTGAAGTAATTCTTTAGTGACTTCAAGTGAATAGATGGGGTGGTTAACGCCAGGTTCAATACCGATTAATGTGCCAGTTTTCTCTGCGGTGGTAACTAAATCATGAATCACATTGATAGTCTCTGAAATTTTGATTGGTGTAAAATTGTTCGGCGTTTTACGAAAAGTTGGATCGACACTACCGGTTTCTGTGGCGACTAATTCGGTACCAAAAGAGTGAGCTAATGAGAGATACTTTTTGAATTGAGTGAGTACCTGTTCGCGTTTAGTTAAGTCCGGATCAATAATGTTAATATAACAGCCCAAGACTGCAATTTTAATGCCTTGCTTATCGAATGCTTGCTTCACTCGATTTCCTAAGCCAAAATTGATTTTGGTACCACCGTGGGTAAGCTCGGAAAGTGAGACACGAGGTGCGAATTGAACATAATGAAAATCGTGTTCTTTAAGGCTGATTGCTAGTTTCTCTGGGTTATCAAAAATATGAATATCATGTGCTCGAATACCAATTTGCATAAAAAACCCTCCTAAAGTATTGTTTTCATTGATGATTAATCGTTTAATAAAGGATGATAACGATAACGTTTGATACCGTTTTCATTAATCATTAAACAATGATACAATTATATTTACAATATGGTATTTCAATTTATTTGTATTGAATTTACAGGGGTGCTATTTTGGATAAACAATTAGATGAGTTATTACATCAATTAACAGATGTTGAGAAAATTCAACAACAGACACATGAGTATGTTCAAGACTTACCAGATGATACGATAGATGCCAGTAGCGATGACTATATTCACTTAAATAATCGACATTTTTTTAGAAATAAGGATATTTATGTTAGTAAGCACAATCGTTATGCTAGGTATCCGTTGCACACGCATCAATTTTTGGAACTTAATTATATGTATTCGGGACACTGTGTTCAATATATTGATGGCAAACAAGTCACGTTGAACTCTGGGGATGTCGTTTTGCTGAATAAAGGAAGCTCACATAGTTTGGAGGCGCTTGGAGATAACGATATTTTAATTAACATCCTTTTTCGTAATAAATCGATTCATCTAGATTTGCTAGACAAATTGTATGATTCAGATAGTGTGTTGTTTAACTTTTTGATGAATACAACTACGCGAAATCAAACTGAACCATTATACATTTTGTTCAAGAAGCATGGTAATTCAGATGTTACCCATATAATTAACACAGTATTATCGGAGTATTTCTTTTCTAGAAAATTCTCAAATCAGATAATCAGCAGTTACTTACCGATCTTACTTATTACTTTAGTGAGGGACTATCAAAGCGAAATTATTAATAAGTCCAAGCAACGATTAAATGATCCAGTAATGCTAACGGTTTTGAAAGATATAGAAAAAGGTTATGCAACGGTGTCACTCCAATCGGTTGCCAAGGAATTAAACTATAATCGGTATTATCTGAGTAACTTAATTAAGAAAAAAACAGGGAGCACGTTTACAGAACTGTTAAATCAGCAAAAGCTACTTCAAGCACAGTTGTTAATCACTTCTACAAAATTGCCGATATCACAGATTATTCGACAAGTGGGTTTTTCAAATAAAAATTATTTCTATAGTAAGTATCAGGAAAAGTACGGGCACTTACCGACAGAAACTCGAAATAACAAATAAAGTTATACGTGAGTCATGAGCACCTTAGCTCATGATTTTTTATTTCAGTTGAAAAGGGTAAAAATAGATACAATTGATAATTTCCTCATAGCAGGAAGAATTAGGAATGTAAATATGATACTTATTCTCGTATTTTGTGACATTGTGATAACTTGTGATAGCGCATACAATTAGACTTGTAATTGAGGCCGAGCAACACGCCGATGGGATAATCATATGATTGTGAAAAGATTACAATCCAACAAATTTTGTGTTACTGATAGGGCTAGGTGAGGTGGAATGACGAGTGAAAAATGTATACGTCGCAGTTGATATTGGAGCCTCTAGTGGGCGACTTATGTTAGCAAAAGTTAATAGCAATCAACAGATACAGCTTGAAGAAATTCACCGGTTTAAAAATGGTTTTAAAAAAACCGATGGTCATGATCGATGGAATATTGACTATTTGATTCATGAAATTCTAACTGGACTTGAGAAGGTCAAGGCAGCCGGGTATGCTAAAGTTTATCTAGGAATTGATACATGGGCGGTGGATTATGTCTTGGTCGGCAAAGATGGCAACAAGTTAAGCAATCCGATTAGTTATCGGGATGGTCGAACATCAAATGCAATTAATAATCTAACAAGTGATTTATCTAAAGATGAATTATATAAAAAAACGGGCATTCAGTTTTTAGACTTCAATACACTTTATCAATTATATGAAGAGGATCATCAGTTGCTGAAAAACACTGACAAGATTATGATGATACCCGATTATATTGGCTACGTATTAACAGGTAAGGTTGTAACAGAAGTAACTAATGCCTCAACAACGCAAATGTTAAATTTACGCGCTGGTTTGTTTGATCATGATTTGCTAACTAAAGTTAATGTAAACGATGACCAGTTTGCTGATTTGGTTGAGGCTGGGACCTTGTTAGGATTCGTTAGTGAAAATTGGATGGAAAACTTCGATTTGCCAGTTACAGAAGTTATTACTGTAGCAACTCATGATACGGCGTCTGCAGTAGTTGGAACGCCGGGTGAGGGGGACGATTGGGCTTTCTTAAGCTCAGGGACTTGGTCACTACTAGGGAAAGAGCTTAATACGCCAGAAAATGGTCAATTAGCTTTTCAAAATAACTACACGAATGAATGGGGTGCGTATGGGACATATCGTTTTTTGAAAAATATTATGGGACTGTGGATGGCTCAATGTGTCAAGCGTTGTTATGGTAATCAATATAACTTTAGTGTTCTAGCCTCATTGGCCGCTAAAGAGCAACCGTTTCAGCAATTTATTGATGTGAATGATGATCGTTTTGTTAATCCAAACAATATGATTGAGGAAATTCAACATTACTGTCAAGATACTCAGCAGATTGTGCCGGAAACACCAGGTCAGGTGATGATGGCGATTTATGCTAATTTAGCACTGTTCTATGCTAATGAAGTGCAACAATTGAACAGTATCTTGTCGTGTCATCTTAAGACCTTAAATATTGTTGGTGGTGGTAGTAATATTGCACTGTTGAATCAAATGACTAGTACCTTGGCTAACATTCAAGTTGTAGCTGGTCCTAATGAAGCCACAGCTATTGGTAATGCACTGGTTCAGATGATTAGTACAGGTGAAGTAGAAAATATTAAGTTGGGACGGAAGATGATAGGTCGTTCGTTTGAATTGAAATGTTTTGTACCTGAGACTGGTTTATATGATGGCGTTTTACAACGATATCAAGATTTTCTGAATGGACATAGCAAGGAGTTGGTATAGATGATTCGAATGGGACAGGTTATGTATCTCCATAAGGATGCTTATGTGGAGTACGAAAAGCGACATGCTGAATTGTGGCCAGAAATGAAAGCGGCATTGAAGCAATATGGGGCTACCAATTATTCAATCTTCTTGAATAAGTTAAATGGACAGACTTTTGCTTACCTAGAGGTTCCGGATATTATGACTTATAACAAAATTGCTGAGACTGATATTTGTAAGAAATGGTGGCAATATATGGAACCACTTATGGATACGAATGAAGATAATAGTCCAGTTACGACGGATTTGACAGAAGTATTTCATTTAGATTAATGGGGGTTAGTATTATGGTTAAAACTGGCGAAGTTGAAAAAGCTTATCAAGTTGCAAAAGAACGTTACGCCGAAATCGGTGTCGATACTGAAAAAGTCATGGAAGCGCTAAAGAAGGTCAAGCTGTCTGTTCATTGTTGGCAAGGTGATGATATTCATGGTTTCTTGAACCCTGATCAAGAATTAACTGGTGGGATTGGTGTTTCGGGTGATTATCCTGGTGTTGCACGGACACCTGACCAATTAACAGGTGATCTGCACGAAGCATTGTCATTAATTCCAGGGAGTCATAAAGTGGCATTGCATACTTTGTATGCGGTTACAGATAAGAAAAAAGATTTTAACGAAGTTGGTCCGGAAGACTTCAAATATTGGGTAGATTGGGCTAAACAAGAAGGTATTGGCTTAGATATGAATCCAACCTTCTTCTCCCATCCAATGGTTAAGCATAACTTTACGTTAGCTAGTCCTGAAAAGTCAGTACGAGACTACTGGATTGAAGTTGGTAAGAAATCGCGGGAAATCGCAAATTACTTTGGGCAAGAATTAGGCCAACAATCGGTTAATAACTTCTGGATTCCAGATGGTTTTAAAGATAACCCAATTGATAAACAAGCACCACGGGAGCGGTTGATTGAGTCCCTAGATGAAGTCTTTGCCAAGAAGTACGATGAAAAGAATACGATTGAAGCTGTCGAAGGTAAGCTGTTCGGTACGGGGATTGAATCTTATACGGTTGGCTCCCATCTGTTCTATAACAACTATGCCATCAGCCGGGGCAAACTCTGGACGATTGATGCTGGGCACTGGCACCCAACGGAAGATGTTTCGGATAAGTTCTCTGCTTTCATGCCGTTTGGCAAAGGATTAATGTTACACGTTTCACGTCCAGTTCGTTGGGACAGTGACCATGTTGTAATCTTCGACGAAGCCTTACAACGGATTACTCGGTCATTGGTTCGTGATAACGAATTGGAACGGACTAACATCGGTTTAGACTTCTTTGATGCTACGATCAACCGAGTATCTGCATGGGTTATCGGTGCGCGGGCAACGCAAAAAGCCTTATTACAAGCGATGTTAGCACCAATTGATGATTTGAAGAAAGCTGAATTAAACTACGACTTTACGAAGCGGTTGGCGGTTACTGAAGAATTGAAGTCCTTCCCATTTGGCGCTGTTTGGGATGAATTCTGCTTGAAGAACAATACACCAGTAGGAACTGATTGGCTTGATGAAATTCATAACTATGAACAGAAAGTCCAATTCCCTCGGGACAAAAAAGTAGTTACGGAATAACGACGGTTAGTTACAACAAAAATTAACAAGAAAAGGTTGGCAATGATTATGACAGACTTTATTGATTCACCATATGTACGTGATATGGCACAAACAACGGAAAATTTATATCGGCATGGCTGGGACGAACGGAACGGCGGCAACGTGAGTCTACGACTGACTAAAGAGGAAGTTGAAGCCTATGCTGGTACGGATAAAGTTTTACGTCAGATTCCAATTAAATTTGATGCCAGTGAATTAGCGGGCAAGTATTACTTAGTTACGGGAACTGGCCGGTACTTTAAGAATATGGTCGAATTTCCTGAACGTGACATGGGCTTGATTCGAATCAGCGAAGTCGGCAACAGTGTTGATTTAATGTGGGGCTTCAATGATGGTGGTGAACCAACTAGCGAATTTCCATCACACTTAATGAGCCACATTGCTCGGTTGAAGCAAGATCCTGATCAACGGGTTATCATGCATTGCCACCCAACTAACTTGGTTGCAATGACCTTTACGATTCCGTTGTCATCTAAGCGGTTCAGTCGGACGCTATGGAAGATGCATCCAGAATCAATCGTTGTCTTCCCAGAAGGCGTAGGCGTTATCCCATATATGTGCCCAGGAACTAATGAAATCGGTGAAAAGACGGCCGCTAAAATGGCCGACTACCGGGTAGTTGTATGGCCACACCATGGCGTCTTCGCAGCTGGTGACTCTCTAGATGAAACTTATGGGTTAGTTGAAACAGTTGAAAAGTCAGCATTAATCTACACGACGATTCGTGCACAAGGTGGAGAAGTCTTGCAATCGTTGACCGACAAAGATTTCCGTGACTTAATCAAGCGGTTTGACTTGAAAGCCAATGAAGACTTTTTAACACCGGATGCAGTCGGAGCAACGGTTGACTAGAATTAACAATTAATATTATATTCAAAATAGAGAAAAGGGCTTGAATTGTTATATGATTCAGGCCCTTTTGCGAGTCCCTAATAATTTGGCATACGTTTCCGCCATAACGTTAGTATATTGTCGGTACTAAGCGATTGTTTTATGCGAAAAGCAGCAAAGTGATTCTCAAATCGATGAAACCGCTTTATTTCGGATGTTATACTACAGCAAATGAAGTCGAAAGTGGGGGAGACTATGCAAATTGATAAGTTAACATTAAAAGATGTGGCAACGACGAATCGGCAGTATCTGGAGACGATTTTTGCCTTGGGTGATGGTCACATGGGTGTTCGAGACTCAGTACCGTTTACAGGTAATCAACAAGCAACACTACCAGTGATGCTCATCAATGGCTATTATGCGACGAACCCAATCACATATGGAGAAAGTGCCTATGGATATGCGAAAAATCATCAAACGATTATTTCATTAACAAGTCCGCGGTACTTAGACTTTGCAACTGAGAAGACAAGTTCTGAGATTCCTGGTGACTGGGATATGACGGTCGACGATGCCGTGCTTGATTTTGATACGGGCGTATTAACGGAAAAGTTTCAGATTGTTACCTCCGACCACCATCATTTTGAACTGGTCGTTAAATCAATGATTGCGTTGGATAATTCGCATCAACTATTCTTGAACTACGAACTGACTTCGCTTGATTATACGGGGACGTTGCGGTTCACGCGGCCAATTATTCATGATGTGACTGCGACGACGGCGGACGCGGACGATCCGCGAGTAGCGCAACGACAATCTGGGTTAACCAACCAATTTATACCAGCTGATCGTCAGCAGCAAATAGAGTGGCAGACGTTGGTAGCTTCAACACACCAACAAATAACGCAACGGGATTGGTTGACCAGCTTTCCGACAGGCTTTGAAGTATATGGCGATCATGCCGGTTTTCATGGCAGTGGTACCATCGAAGTACAGACAACGCTGAGCTGGTCGTTTACGCGTCAAATCAGTGAAATTAATCAAGCGCTGCCGGATACGATAACGAGTTGGACCAACGATATTGTGGATCGTAATCGGCAGATTTTAACGAACTTTTGGCAACAGTCGCAAGTGCAAATTAGTGATCAAAAGTTGCAAGCTGGGATTCAATATAACTTGTTCCAGTTATTTCAATCAGCTGGTCGTAACGGGTTAACGAACATTGCAGCTAAAGGGATTACTGGACCGGGCTATGAGGGCCATTATTTCTGGGACACTGAGATGTATATGTTACCGTTCTTCATTTACACGCAGCCACAAATTGCCAAGCAACTGTTGCATTATCGGTTTAGTATCTTGCCACAAGCTCGAAAGCGGGCCCGGAGCTTGGGCGTGACCCGGGGCGCATTGTACGCATGGCGAACGATCAATGGTGAAGAAGCCAGTGCCTATTTTCCTGCTGGCACTGCGCAATATCACATCAATGCGGACATTGCACATACGGTTAAGTTATACTTTGATGTCACTAATGATCAGAACTTCTTGCGGGAACAGGGCGCAGCGGTTGTCCTGGAAACCGCACGTTTCTGGTTACAGTTTGGTAGCTGGCAACAGCGTGATGGCCGGTCGCAATTCTGCTTATACAAGGTGACGGGGCCGGATGAATATACCGCCTTGGTAGATAATAATTACTACACGAATCGGATGGCTAAGGAAAATATGGCTTTTGCAGCTTGGTTACTTGAAAATCATTATATTGACGGCGATGCTGATGAGCAAGCACAGTTCACAAAGGCAAGTACGAACATGTACCTACCGTATGATCAAGAACAACAAGTCACTGCACAAGATGATAATTCACCAAAGATGCCGGTATGGCCCTTTGCGACGACGGCAGCGACGCAATATCCACTGTTGTTACATTATCACCCGCTCATGATCTATCGTCACCGGGTCAACAAGCAGGCAGATACGTTACTAGCAGAAATGTTGTTTCCAGAAGATCAATCACTGGAACAATTACGGCGAGATTACGAGTACTATGAACCAATTACTACGCATGATTCCTCTTTATCACGATCGATCTTCAGTATTTTAGCTAGTCGGTTAGATGATCGTGATAAGGCGTTTAGTTATTATATGGATACGTCGTTAATGGATTTGGTTGATCTACAAGGCAATGCCAAAGATGGGCTTCATGAAGCAAATCTGGGCGGCAGTTGGTTGGGATTAACGTATGGATTTGCCGGGATGTATGTCGCTGACGGCAAGTTGCACATTACCAATCATTTACCAACTCAGATAACGCATCTTAGTTATCGGTTGCGTTTTCGTGGTCGAGTGATGGAAGTTCAATTGCAGCAAGGCTGCACTAAGGTTCAGATTATAACAGGGCGCCCACTTACAATGGTGGTTGATGGGCAACAAAGAGAAATCGCGCTAGAAAGCGTAGCGAATAGTAAAAGCTCATAGCGAAATGGATTTAAAAAAATATCAAACAGATATTGACACCGCTTACAATTGTTGCTAATATAAACAGCATAAATAAAAGCGTGTTACTGATTCGATCAGGCATAAACCTACTCATACCGGTATTCATAGTCTCTTTAGTGAGATGTGATACTCTTTAAGTAGGTTTTTTGTTTGAAATCCAGGAGGCGTGAGTGGTGAAATTTCTAAAGAACTTCAACAATAATGCCGCTTTAGTGGTGGATGATCAGGATGTTGAATGGATTGTAGTTGGTAATGGCGTGGGTTTTGGCAAGCATCAGGGGGACCAAATTGATGAACGCAAGATTCAACGGCGCTTTGTGGCGACGCTGAAACAAAATGTTGATATTGATGCTTTTCAAGATTTGAAACCCCAGTCGTTTGTGATTACGACGCAAGTAGTTCACCTAGTTGAGCCATTGCTAAAAGTTAGTTTTAGTGACTATCAGTACTTTGTGCTTGCAGACCACATTGATTTTGCGTTGAAGCGGGCCAATGATGGGATTGATGTTGATAATGGTACGGTCCGCTGGGAAGTGAAAAAGTTATTTCCAAAAGAATTCCAAGCAGCGACCCAGTCAGTTGACCTAATCAATTCGACTGCCGATGTTACACTCCCAAAAAGTGAAGTGGTTTTTATGACTTATCACTTCATCAATGCCGGTTCAGATGGTTCCAAGTTGCAGGAAACGATTAAAATTACGAAATTGATCAGTGGCATCATTGATATCGTGCAATATCAATACCAGATGCATCTGGATCCAGAGTCCTTCAATTACAATCGTTTCATTGCGCATTTACGGGCACTGATGGTGCAACGCGTCAGCCGCAGTAATGGAACTGGGAGTGAATTAGATCAGTCATTACTGCAGTTGATGCAAGTAAAATATGCGCACGCCTATGCAACAGTGGAGCGGATCGATACATTTTTACAAAGTAAGGCTGGCTGGCGACTAGAGCCGGACGACAAGGTCTATTTGACTCTTCACATCTGGCGCGTCACCCACCGACAAAAAAGTGAATAAATAAGATTATTAACGGTGTGTTACTGGTTATGCAGGCATTAACCCAAATATCTTTTCTTGAGAGCAGCAGTCACTAGGGCCCTAGTGGCGTGGTTTGAAGAAAGGACATTTGGGTTTTTGTTTACTCAAATTGCAATTATTGATTTATAGATAAATGAGGAGGAACAATGATGGCTTATGAAGATTTAAGTAAAAAGATTATCGCCGGAGTTGGCGGTAAGGATAATGTTAAGAGCGTGGTTCACTGCACCACCCGGTTGCGTTTTAAACTCAAAGATGAAAGCGCTGCCCATACCGATGAATTAAAAGATACAGATGGTGTTATTACAGTTGTTCAGTCCGGTGGTCAGTACCAAGTAGTCATTGGAAATGAAGTCGCAGACGTTTATGAAACGCTCATTCGCGTCGGTGGTTTTGCCGATGGTGGTAGTGTGCCTGACGATTATGAAGACGGGGAAAAGATGAGTATCTTTGATCGGTTCATCGATTTGATTTCTGGTATTTTTACCCCGATGTTAGGTGTTTTGTGTGCGGCTGGGATGATCAAAGGGTTCGTTGCGATGTTTGTCGCGTTCAATTGGTTGTCAGAAAATTCAGGAACATACAAGATTCTCTACTCGATTGGTGATGGTTTCTTCTATTTCCTTCCAATTGTTTTGGGATTGACAGCAGCCAAAAAGTTCCATGTTGATCAATTTGTCGGAATGGCGATTGGGATGGCGCTTTGTTATCCAAGTATCGTCGCTTTGAACAGCAGTAAGACAGTATTAAGCACGTTGTTCAGTGGTAGTATCTTTGAATCACAGATTCACGCGACTTTCTTAGGTATTCCGGTTGTGATGATGAGCTATACTTCTTCAGTAATTCCAATTATCTTGGCCGTTTGGTTTGCCTCTAAAGTTCAGACATTTGCAAAACGAATCGTGCCAACGGTAGTTAAGACGTTCTTAGTGCCATTTATTACGTTATTAATTGCAGTGCCGATTACCTTTTTAATTATTGGACCAGTTGCAAGTTGGTTAAGTGATGGTATTTCAACAGTGTGTGTTGCAATCTATAACTTCAGTCCGATCGTTGCTGGGCTTGTGATGGGTGCTTTCTGGCAAGTTTTCGTTATCTTTGGTGTTCACTGGGGGTTCGTAGCTGTTATGATGGCCAACCTAGCCTCACAAGGCTTTGACCCTATTTTAGGATTATCATTAGCCGCTTCGTTTGCCCAAACTGGAGTTGTGTTAGGTATTCTATTACAAACAAAAAATCAAAAGACACGCGGTATTGCTTTACCAGCCTTTATCTCCGGTATTTTCGGTGTTACGGAGCCTGCCATCTACGGGTTAACATTGCCACGGAAACGGCCATTTATTCTGAGTTGTGTGGCCGCTTCAATCGGTGGCGGTATTATTGGTTTTGCAGGTACAAAAATGTATATGATGGGCGGTATGGGATTATTCTCAATCCCAGCTGCGATTAATTCTAAAACTGGGGTAGACGGCTCTGTATATGGCTTAATTATTGCGATGGCCATTGCTGCAGTCCTTGGTTTTGCCCTACAAATGTTATTTGGTTACAAGAGTGTTGATAGTAATGACAAGCAAACTAAGGTCGTAGAAACTGCGGCAACTGCTGATCCAGTCATGGTCGGTGGTGTTTCAGTAGAAACGACACCAACTGGTGCAGCAACTAAAGTAGAACCAAACGTCACTTACAATGCGGCCACTAAGTTAAGTAGCCCCGAAACGGGCCAAATCATCCCACTAAGTGAAGTTAAGGATGAGGTCTTCTCATCAGGTGCAATGGGCAAAGGTGTTGCCATCGAACCAACTGATGGTGTCTTATACGCTCCAGCTGACGGCGAAGTAGCACTCGTGTTCCCAACTGGACATGCCGTTGGTTTAAACACAACAGATGGTGCTGAAATCTTGATGCATATCGGAATGGATACTGTTGAATTAGAGGGCAAAGGTTTTGAAACGCTAGTTCAAAAGGGCGAGACGGTCAAAGCTGGTCAGCCGCTAGTGAAGTTTGATATTGAAGCGATTAAGGCGGCCGGGTATCCCGTTACGACACCAATGGTTGTGACTAATTCTAAGAACTATCATGACGTCAAACTGGCCTTTCCAGCTGCTACGGAAGTTAATGCCACTGAACCATTATTACAATTAGACTAATTAAAAGGGAGTTTTCAATTATGTATTCAAAAACAATGCCAACTGGCTTTCCAAAGAACTTTTTGTGGGGCGGTGCGACTGCTGCCAACCAAGTTGAAGGGGGTTGGAACGTTGATGGGAAGGGCCTAACAACTGCTGAAGTTGTTCAGAAGGCTACTGACCGCAAAGTAATGTCGATGAACGAGGTTACTAAAGAGAGTGTCCAAGCTGCCATTGATGATCAAACGGATAAGCTTTATCCTAAGCGCCGTGGCGTCGACTTCTATCATCACTATAAGGAAGACATTAAGCTATTCGCGGAAATGGGCTTCAAGGTATACCGCCTATCCTTAGCATGGGCTCGGATCTTTCCGAAAGGTGATGAAACTGAACCGAATGAAGCTGGTTTGAAGTTTTATGACAATGTTTTTGCTGAATGTCACAAGTATGGTATTGAGCCCTTAGTGACCATTTCCCACTATGAGATGCCATTAAACCTAACATTAACGAATAATGGCTGGGCAAGTCGCAAGACAATTGCAGATTTCACTCGCTATACTGAAGTGCTATTCAAACGCTATAAAGGTGTTGTGAAGTACTGGCTAACTTTCAATGAAATTAACGCTTCAACTTGGGGGTTTACTGGTACTGGTGCAATTGATAGTGATCTAAGCTTACATGATCAAATGCAATTACGCTACCAAGCGCTACATCATGAATTTGTTGCGAGTGCAATTGCAGTTAAGCAGTGTCACGAGATTGATCCTGAGGCCCAAATTGGCTCAATGCTTGCGCGGATGCAAACTTATGCCAATACGCCTAATCCAGCTGATGTTCGGGCAGCCCAATTGCAAGATCAATTGAATCTATTCTTTACTGACGTACAGGTACGTGGTGAATATCCAGAATATATGAACCGGTACTTTGCAGAAAACGGGATTGAATTAACGATGGAAGCTGGCGATGAACAATTGTTAGCTGAAGGCAAGGTCGATTACTTAAGTTTTAGTTACTATATGACGACGATTACTTCGGCGACTGACGATGTTGAACAAGCTAGTGGTAACTTATCAATGGGTGGTAAAAATCCATACTTGAAATCCAGTGCCTGGGGCTGGCAGATTGACCCAGTTGGTTTACGGATTACCTTGAACGAGTTCTGGGATCGCTATCGGGTACCATTATTCGTTGTTGAGAACGGCTTGGGTGCCGAAGATGAAATCAGCGCCGATGGTAAGATTCATGATGATTATCGGATTGACTACTTACGTCAACATATTGAACAGATGAAAGAAGCGGTCAAGGATGGTGTTGATTTGATGGGCTACACGACCTGGGGTTGCATTGATGTCATTAGTGCCGGTACTTCCGAAATGTCTAAGCGGTATGGCTTCATCTATGTCGATCAAGATGATGAAGGTAATGGTAGTTTGAAGCGGATGAAGAAAGATTCATTTGACTGGTATCAGAAAGTAATTGCCTCGAATGGGGAAGATTTGGGATAGTTAGTAATAATTGATATTCAGACCAATGATTGTTTATACTAGGTGTAAGGGCTATCATTACTAGCTAACTAGAAAGGGTGTTGATTAAATGTCAGAGTTCCCAGAAGGATTTCTATGGGGCGGCGCGACTGCTGCCAATCAATTAGAAGGTGGCTACCAAGAAGGTGGTCGTGGCTTATCGATTGCGGATGCTTTACCAGGTGGCAAAGATCGATTTAAAATCGTGAGTCAACCAGATTTTGACTGGACGATCGATACAGATAAGTACACCTATCCAAACCATGAAGGTATTGATTTCTATCATCATTATAAAGAAGATATTGCACTGTTTGCCGAAATGGGTTTCAAGTGTTACCGTTTCTCAATTGCATGGTCACGAATTTTTCCAAACGGTGATGAAACGCAACCTAACGAAGCCGGATTAAAGTTTTATGATGATGTGATTGACGAATGCTTGGCTAATAACATTGAACCAGTGATTACAATCTCACATTATGAATTGCCATTGAACTTGGCCAAACGGTATGGTGGCTGGAAGAACCGGTACTTGATTGAATTCTACGAAACTTTTGCGCGGGCCATTCTAACGCGTTATGCTTCAAAGGTTAAGTACTGGATGACCTTCAATGAAATCAATAGCGCGGCACATTTTCCAGTGATGGGACAAGGCTTAGTTCCATCGACCGGTGCCAATGATAAAAAGAACGTTTTTCAGGCTTGGCACAACCAATTTGTTGCCAGCGCTAAGGCTGTTAAAATTGCGCACGAATTACGGAAGGATATTCAGGTTGGCTGCATGATCCTCTATGCTACTAGTTATGCTTATGATTCGAATCCAGTTAATCAGCTGGCTAATTTGCAGCATAATCAAGATTTCAACTTCTTCTGTGCGGATGTTCAAGTGCGTGGGGCTTATCCGACCTATACTAAGCGACTGCTGGCTGAATATGCTCTGACCTTTGATGATCTGGAGACTACGGATGGCGACTTGGCATTACTACAACAATATCCAGTTGATTATATTGGGTTCAGTTATTACATGTCGAGCGCGGTGGAAACCACGGGTAGTGTAACCGATACTGTTGCTGGCAACCTGATGGGCGGCGTCAAGAACCCATTCTTGAAGGCGAGTGACTGGGGTTGGCAGATTGACCCAATCGGGTTACGGATTGCGTTAAATGAGCTATATGATCGCTATCAGAAACCGTTGTTTGTGGTTGAAAATGGCCTAGGTGCGATTGATAAACCTGATAAGAATTTCTATGTTGAAGATGATTATCGCATTGATTATTTGAAACAACATATTGAAGCGATGGCTGGTGCGATTGATGATGGCGTCGATTTGATGGGCTACACACCATGGGGTTGTATCGACCTTGTTAGTGCATCAACTGGCGAGATGAGTAAGCGGTATGGCTTTATTTACGTGGACCTAGATGATCAGGGCCACGGGACGTTAGCTCGCTATCCCAAGAAGTCGTTCTACTGGTATCAAGATGTGATTAAGCATAATGGGTTAGCGGAGAAATCTGAATAGTTGAAATGCAATTAGTGATATCTAACAGCGATATATCATTGCTGAGATGATATAAATTGGCATTTAACGCTTGCAATCGTTTTCCGAAACCGCTATACTAGCTAATTGTAAATAAGGATTGTTACCGCTAACATTAGCTAGTGGGCAAAACCTAATTAATCGATTGTATTCGTGATTGATAGCACGGATGCAGTGGGTTATTAGGTTTTTTTCTTTATTTAGGTATGAGAGTCGAGGAGCGTGCGCATGCGAATCAAAAAGGTTTTTAATAATAACGTCCTATTGGCTGAAAAAAATGGACGGGAAGTTGTCTTAATTGGTAAAGGAATCGGGTTCAAAAAGCATACTGGTGACGATGTTGAGCAACAACAGATTACTAAGATTTATACGCCAGAAGGAGATAATTGGATTAGTAATTTCCAAAGCTTGATGGTAGATATTGAACCGGAATATTTTGAAGTTGCTTCGCAAATTATTGAGTTGGCAGAACAACAATTGCAAACGACTTTTAACGTTTATTTGTTGATTTCATTGACTGACCATATTCACTTTGCTGTCTATCGGCACCACCATCAGATGGATATTCATAATGAAATCTTGTGGGAAACTAAGCGAATTTATCACCGTGAGTTTCAAGTCGGTATGCAAGCATTGGCACTGATTAAAAAGCATTTTGATGTGACGTTGTTGGAAGATGAAGCTGGATTTATTGCAATGAAGTTTGTTGAGAATAGTATGGCTGACTCTAACACTGATCAAACACTTGCAATGACTAAGTTGATTAATGATATTTTGAATATTGTTAAGTATCAGCTGTCATTAACGATGCCAGATGAGAGTGTTAGTTTGCAACGATTTTTAGTTCATCTACGCTTTTTTGCGGAGCGCTTAACGCTGAAACGACCTGATCAATCACAAGGGGCAGATGATGATTTCTTATTTGAACATTTATCTAAGCAATATCCGCGAGCCTTTGCCTGTGTCCAAAAAATCGCTGTTTTTGTGAAGAAGTCGACGGAACAGACTGTTTCGGTGAATGAGCGTATTTACTTAATCATGCACATTCAACGGATGTTGAACGAGAATCAATAATATTTTTGGGATTGTAACTATTCGATTAGGCAAAACCCAAGTAGCAACCAGTCAACCTATATTTTTAGTGTTGATAACGGGCCTACTTGGGTTTTTGTCGTTTTATTAGGGAGGAAAAAGTGTATGGATTATTCAGAATTAGCACAATCAATTCTTACCAATATTGGTGGAAAAGATAATATTAGCAAAGCATGGCACTGTGCGACCAGACTGCGTTTCAACTTAAAGTCAACGGACAAAGCGAACACTGAGGCGATTGAAAACTTAGATGGGGTCATTACGGTTGTTCAAAGCGCAGGCCAATATCAAGTTGTTATTGGTAATGCTGTGGCGCAGGTCTTTGCCGCTTTAGCAGATCTAGCAGGATTAGCAAATCCAGATACGGCGGCTGATGCAGCTACTACAACGGAAGATGCGGGTGAAAAGCAAAACATCATTAATCGGTTTATTGCTTTTATTTCCGGAATCTTTACGCCATTTTTAGGTGCTTTGGCTGGTGCCGGTATTTTGAAAGGGTTGCTAGCTTTAGCGGTTGCTTTTAATTGGATGTCAACGACTAGTGGGGCTTACAAGATTTGGTATTCTGCTGGTGATGCTATTTTTTACTTTTTACCTGTCTTTCTAGCATTTACTGCTGCTAAGCAGTTGAAGGTTAACCAATTTGTAGCGGTGTCACTTGGTGCAGCCCTGCTATACCCAACTTTAGTAACTGTTATGACGAATTCAACAACACTACATTTCTTTGGTATTCCGGTGGTTCCAACAACATACACGTCAACGGTTATCCCAATTCTACTGGCAGTTTGGGTATTGTCGTATTTAGAGCCAGTACTGGACAAGCTATTTCCAGCGGCAATTCGGAATATTTTCACGCCCCTCTTTTCATTAATTATCATGGTGCCATTGACGCTGTTAGTTGTCGGTCCAATTGGGGGACTTATTGGTAATGGATTAGCGAGTGGTGTTATGGCAATTTATAACTTCATGCCAATTGGTGCTGGTGTTATCATGGGTGCTTTCTGGCAAGTCTTTGTTATCTTTGGTGTACATTGGACGTTCGTACCATTGATGATGAACAATATTGCTAAGATGGGTTATGACCCGTTGTTACCAATTCTTAGTGCGGCCGTATTATCACAGGCTGGTGCTGCATTAGCCGTTTTTTTGAAGTCACGAGATCAAAAAATGAAAGCATTAGCAGGGTCTTCTTTTGTCACAGCATTGTTTGGAATTACCGAACCGACGATTTACGGGGTAACGCTTAAGTTAAAACGACCATTCTATTGTGCCGTTGTGGGTGGTGCCCTTGGTGGTGCAATTATTGGCGCCGCTGGTACGCACGCTAGCTCATTTACACTCCCTAGCTTATTAGCGGTACCAACTTTTCTAGGGCATGGGTTTATGGGTGAAGTCATTGGATTGATTGTAGCATTCTTAGGTGGTGCGATCTTAACGTACTTCTTTGGATTCGCTCGTCAACAGCAGGCTGATCACTCAGTAGTAAGTGATCAAAGTGATAACACGGTAATGGCTCCGGTTGAAGGGACAATTATTCCATTGACTAGCGTTCATGACGAAGTATTTGCGTCTGAAGCAATGGGCAAAGGATTAGCCATTGTTCCAAATAAAGGGACGGTCACAGCGCCCGTTGATGGGACAATCACGGCAGTATATCCCACTGGTCATGCGATTGGAATTACGGCCAATAGTGGTGCTGAAATTCTGATTCACATTGGTATTAATACGGTTCAATTAAATGGTCAATACTTCGAAACAATGGTTAAGCAAAACCAAGTAGTCAAACGTGGTGATTTATTAACTAAATTTGATGTGGATAAGATCAAAACGGCTGGTTACGATACAACTGTCATGGTCATTATTACGAATACGGCTGACTATCAAATGGTCAAGCCAACTGATGCGACGGAGGCTAGTGATAATTGGATTTTAGAATTACAACCTAAGGAGATCATGGAAGGAGCACCAGCTAATGTATAAACCAACTTATCCTAAAACGTTCCCTAAAGACTTTTTGTGGGGCGGAGCGACAGCAGCTAATCAAGTTGAAGGTGCCTGGAATGAAGCAGGTAAAGGCCTGACAACGGCAGAAGTAGTGAAAAAAACGACGGATCGCAAGCATATGTCAATGGATGATGTAACGATATCTTCAATTCAAACGGCGCTAGATGATCAAACTGATACAATGTATCCTAAGCGTCGAGGTGTTGATTTTTATCATCATTACAAAGAAGATATCAAACTATTTGCTGAGATGGGATTTAAAGTTTATCGTTTCTCTATTGCTTGGTCGCGATTATTTCCAAAAGGTGATGAACTCGAGCCAAATTCAGATGGACTTGCTTTCTATGATCGAGTCATTGATGAATTACAACGCTATCACATTCAACCATTAGTTACACTGTCACATTATGAAATGCCCATTGGATTAACGCTTAAGCAAAATGGGTGGGCCAGCCGGGCAACCATTGCCGATTTTAATCGGTTTACTGAAGTCGTTTTTAAACATTTTAAAGGTCGCGTTCCGTATTATTTAACTTTTAATGAAATTAATACCGGAACTTGGGGGTTTCATGCCACTGGAGCTGTTGATACTGAGAATTCGGCGCATGATCAGATGCAGTTACGTTACCAAGCGCTGCACCATCAATTTATCGCTAGTGCACTGGCTACCAAACAATTACATGCTATTGACCCGGATGCTAAGATTGGGTCAATGCTGGCAAGAATGCAAACTTACCCAGCGACACCTAATCCTGCAGATGTTCAGGCTGCTCAAGTGGAAGACGATAAGAACTTATTCTTCACGGATGTTCAAGCTCGGGGGGAATATCCAGAATTCATGAACCGTTTTTTTGCAGAGAATGATATTCAACTTCAAATGGCACCGGATGATCAGGCGATTTTAGCGAAGTATCCGGTTGACTTTATTAGTTTTAGTTACTATATGACAACGGTAACTCAAGCTGATGCGCCTGAACAAGTGAACGGTAATATGGCTACTGGTGGTCGCAATCCTTACCTTGAGGAATCCGATTGGGGTTGGCAAATTGATCCGGTGGGGTTGCGAGTGACACTGAATGAGATGTGGGATCGCTATCGTAAGCCATTATTTGTTGTTGAAAATGGGCTAGGCGCTCTAGATCAATTAACAACTGATCAACAAGTGCATGATACGTATCGAATTGACTATTTACGTAAACATATTGCACAAATGAAAGCTGCAGTTCAGGACGGCGTACAGCTAATGGGCTATACGATGTGGGGGCCAATCGATTTGATTAGTTTTTCTACCTCAGAGATGTCCAAGCGATATGGTTTTATTTATGTTGATCAGGATGATGCCGGCAAAGGAAGTCTGAAACGTTATAAGAAAGATTCATTTTACTGGTACCAGAAGGTCATTAAATCTAATGGTGAAGATCTAGCTTAATTGGTTAATGACGGTGGATTTACGTGGTATAAGAACTGACTTGCCGCTGGTGTGATCAACTGATGGGAAATGATACTGTTAGCATCCACCCAGTTTAAAATAGCATGTGAATTGCAGAAATTTGCTTTGAATAAGTTGGATTAAACTAAAAAAGTCTATCTCGAAATTGTTAAAATTTCGAGATAGACTTTTTTATAATCAGTAACATATTTTTTACTATATTCAATCCACAAACCGGAATTTACTCCAAGGCTTAATAAAGTCAAGCAGTAACAGTTCCTCGGGTGCAATCCGACCAATCCGATTCTTTCGGGGTTCACAGTGGGGTTGTAAGACGATTTGCAATTCATTTTTATAAATGCCGAAGTTGTCGTTGCCTACTAATACGTCGCCACGCTGAAATTCCACATCATTATCGTGTGGACTGTTGGGCGTTTCCTTGTAGGTCACACGGGGCATGGTTGAACGGATGACATTTGGGTTAATATCGCCACGGCGAAAATGTTGTGGGGTCAAGGCAATGGTTCTTTCGATCGCATTCGTCTGAGCTTCAAATTCAATGTGAAATTGTACTTGGTACCGATTGATTGCTGATAATGCGGCCAGTTCGGCTTCACTCGCATAAGCGTTACCGATAATCACATCGTCGATTAGTCCGGAAGCGAAGAGATGCTTGGCCTGGACGGCGATTGGTAAGTGCCGATCGGCTTCCAATGTTGGTAGACCATCGTTGACGTTCCATGGCCCCATCGTACCAACCTGACTGGCCACGAAAGCGGCGGAATGAATGCCAAACTTACGAAAACGTTCGCTACACTTAACGAAAAAGTTGTAAGGTAGTGCGGTTCCAACTTGGGGATAGAAATTATGGCAGCCATAAATAAATGGGATGTTTGCTTGGTAGCTGAGAATATTATTCAGATAATCGACGTCATTACTCATATTAAGTTCGATGATCAAGCCGTACGGATTATACGAGAGTAGCGCCTCGGTTGCGCCATCGAAACCCTCATCTAGTCGAATACCGGCGACGTGTAAATCAGCGAAGAACTTTAGATCTTTATAGGAAATCCCTAGTTGTTTAAAAATCCGTGGTGAAACGTCCAAAATCGTTTGGTAACCCAATTGATTCCCAACATCAATAATTTTCTGGTACTTAGCTTTGGTTTCGGCGACCGTACCAGATACTTCTAGCATGCTCATAAAAATTCGAGTGAAGCCGTAGTGTTGGCCTAATTGGAGGTAAGCGGCGTTTTCTTCAAAGTTGCTATGATCGGGGTAAATGGATAAACCTAGTTGATGCATTGTCATGAATTAATTTCCTCCTGAGTCCACCGGTGCCAATAGATGACGGCGTGGGCGTTGTTAGTTGTAATATCGTTAAATGCAATTGTTGGTATTGACTGGTGCACTGTCGTCGTTAACGTGTCGCGGACCAGGCGATTGTGTTGTAAAACGGAACCAGAGAGGGCGACCCGTTGTGGCCGAGGCTCTGCAAACCGCTGATATAAGGTAACGACTTGTTGTGCCAGTGCTTGGGCTGATGTGACTAATACCGTGATGGCTTCAGAATTTTGTTGCTCGGCCAGTTTGGCGATTAACTGTGCTAATTGAGCGTTAGTTTGTCGATCTTGAGCGTAAAATTTCTGGACGGCGGCAGCAATATCGGTAACTTTAAGTTGTGCCAATAGGGGAGCTGTTAGTTGACTAGTTTGACCGTTATCAGTCTGGGTCAGAACCTGTTTAAGTGCCCGCTTGCTAATGTCGTAGGCACTGCCTTCGTCACCTAAAACGTAACCCCAGCCGCCAACGCGCAGAAATTTTCCGGCTTGGCGGCCATAAACGACCGAGCCCGTGCCGGCAATCACTAAGGCGCCGTCTGCTCCTGCAAGACCGTTCAGTAGGGCCAGTTTTGCATCGCTTATGACCTGGGTATTAGCGTGGTAACGTTGGGTGATGGTTTTTTGGACCTGATCAGCCCGGCCAGCAGTTTCAATTCCAGCAATTCCGATTAAAATCAACCCAATTTGATCAGTTGGAATTGTAGCGGTTATCTGGTCTAAGACGGCTGTTAAATTAGTGACTGCAGCAGGGTAGTCTAAGACAACGTTACCGGGACCGCCCGTAACGCTTTGAACAAGGTGTTCGGGAGACGTTGTCCAACTTTGACCAACGATGTGCGTCCCACCACAATCTACGCCAATTAAGTATGTCATTTAGTACTCCTCCTCATTGCAGGGCATCACGAACAATACCGTGCGCGCGCCGTAAGCGTTGTTCGGCATTGCTAGCGGGAACATTAGCTAAGTTCATGACAATCGCGGTTTTAACGTTTTGATGAGCGGCGATAAACAGCTCGCTGGCTTTATCGGCAGAGACCCCAGTGGCCAATTCAATCATGTGTTTAGCTCGAATCACGAGCTTTTCGTTAGTAGGTTTCACATCAACCATCAAGTTATGGTAGACTTTGCCAATCTTAACCATCGAAATCGTTGATAGCATGTTAAGCACCATTTTTTCCGCTGTCCCGGCTTTTAAACGCGTCGAGCCAGAGAGCACTTCAGGGCCCGGGGCAACTTCAATGGCAACTTGGGCGTGTTGACTGATTTGAGCATGATGATTGCAGGCTAGACTAATCGTCGCCGCACCAATGTGCTGTGCGTAGTCGAGTGCGCCGATAACATAAGGTGTGCGTCCGCTAGCTGCCAGGCCAACAACGGCGTCATTAGCTGTTAAAGTCAGATCCTTTAAATCTTGTGCGCCTAAATTAGGATGGTCCTCAGCGCCTTCAACAGCGACTGTCATAGCTTGTGGCCCACCAGCAATTAAGCCCTGAACCATTTCTGGGTCAGTACCGAATGTTGGCACGCATTCGGCTGCGTCTAAAACGCCGAGACGGCCACTAGTACCGGCACCCATATAAATTAAACGTCCGTCAGCTTTAAAGGCAGTCACGATAAGGGCAATGGCATCCGCAATCTTTGGTAGTTCAGATGTGATGCATTGACTAACTTTGGCGTCTTCTTGATTCATTAACTGGGTAATTGCCAGGATCGACATTTCATCTAAATGGCTGCTGGCAGGGTTCCGGCTCTCAGTAGTGAGTTGATTAATATCTGATTTCAATAGTTTCTCCTCGTTTCTTAGAATATGTACAAAGAGGACTGCGGCAAATGCAGCAGTCCTCCCGAAATAATGATAACAATGATCAATTACGGTTGGTGATAAAGCCAAGATGACCGTTATGAAATAAGTGACATACTCATTGAAAGTTACAATTAAGTTAATCATACCGTAATTATAAGCTGATGTGACATCATTATGTTAGTCGTTATTCAGTAACGGTTGTTTGAGCCGCTTTTTCAGCGTCAGCTTGAGCTGCTTCGCGTTCAGCCTTCAATTGATTACGATCCCAAATCTTGAAGAATGGGTAGTAGATGAAGGTTGCAACGATAATATTAATAATACATAGAACGGCTGCTCGCCAGTCCCAGGCAGTAGTCATTAAAGCTCCGATTGGTCCTGGCAATGTCCATGGTACTAATGCAACGGTCCGACTAACTAAGTGTAAGACAGTTGCAGCCCAAGTGATAATCCCCATCGTTAATGGTGCGAGTACGAATGGAATTGCAAAGTAAGGGTTCATCACAATTGGAACACCGAAAATAACGGGTTCATTAATATTGAAGATTCCCGGAATAATTGTAACTTTCCCGATAGTCTTACCGTAAGCTGATTTTGAGAAGAAGGCTAATAGAATACATAATGACAGAGTAGCCCCAGCACCGCCGACATAGACAAACCACTGGAAGAACTGTTCAGTCATAAAGTGAGGTACCGTTGCAGCGGTAGTGCCTTTAGAAATAGCAGCTAAATTGTCGTTCAGATTTGGATACCATAGTGGCCAAAAGATTGGTGTTGCTAAGGCCGCCCCATGAATCCCGAAGAGCCAAACGATATCGGTTAACAGAATTGGCACAATAACAGAAAGCAAGTTGTCACGGCCAAAATAAGCTAACGGGCTGAAGACCCATTGTAAGAAAGTATTAACGTCAAAGTTCAGTCCAACGTGAATGACCCAAGCGCCGACAATCAAAAAAGTCGCCGGAATTAATGCTGAGAAAGATGCCGCAACAGCCGGGGGCACCCCGTCTGGTAATGTGATCACTAGGTGATGGTCACGACAGATGCGAGTCACTTCGGCGGTTAAAATTCCGGCTAACATGGCTGTAAATAAACCAGCCGCACCGAAATTAGTCAATGGAACAACGGTTGCAGCAGCTTTTAATCCCAATGCTTTAAATGCAGCTGGCGTAGTGGTAATTGGTTTAACAGCAAGTAGTAAAAAGACCATAACAGAAACGACTCCGGTTGAAATATGGTCAAAATGATAGCCTTCAGCTAGACGGCCCGCAATGGCAAACGCGGCATAAATGGCCATAAACCCCATTGAAAAATTGATTGGAATAGCTAAACCAGCGGCATAGGGCTTAATAAAACTTGTCCAAGCAGGAATTGGCAATTGTGTAACGATTGTGAAGAACGATCCAACAATCGTTACTGGGATGATAACAGCCATTCCGTCCCGAATTGCCCGTAGGTAGCGGTTGGCGGCAATTTTACTCATGACATCAATGGTTTTATCTTTCCATGTACGTGAATTATCCATGATTGACTCATCTCCTTAAAAGTTAGTTGGTGCGATTAATCGTAAAATAAATTCCCCCTTGAATTTAATTTAAGTTAACACATTAACTTGATTTCATGAGTGAGTATAGCATAATATAGCAGTATAGTTAACGCTTTCATCGTGGTTAATTATTCGATATTAACAAAATTCGATTAAGTATAGACATTTAATGCATTAAGTTATTGAGGATTGGATGGTGGTGTTTATGAGTCGAAAGGAACCAATTTATCAAACTATTTTAAGTGCGCTAGTGTTGGAATTAAATGCTAATCATTTTCGTAAAAATGATCCTTTTTATAGGGCAAATTACAAGTTTAATCCGAACAAGCCCGGAATCTTTCAATGGCAGTCTGTTGATGATGTATTTTTAATGGTCGTTGATTAATTAGTTCAAGTGCTGCTAGGATCTCATCAGTCGTTACTTGGCTAAAATTGGTCTTTTTCGGGAAGAACCAGCGTAACCGTCTATTAAAATATTCATTGGAACCTCGCTCCCATGGTGAATATGGATGGCAAAAATAAACTTTGATCTGATAATCCTGTTCTAAGGCCTGATAATTGGCAAACTCTTTACCATGATCAACAGTAATGGATTTTACTTGGGGACCGAAGGCCCCCATAAACTTGCCAAAGGCGGTGTTTAGAGCCTTAGCCGTTCTATTAGGGGCTTTGATGGCCCATAGAAGTCGGGTCTTACGTTCTACGAATGTAACCAGACATGATCGTGACTCACCTCGACTAGAAAGCACCGTATCTACTTCCCAATGACCAAAAGCTAACCGTTGATTAACAGTTGTTGGCCGTTGTTCGATGGAAGTCCCACTTGTAAATTTCCCCCGATTTTCGCTCACTCGGTGCTGGCGGACATTCCGATTGGGTAGATCAGTCAATTTGAAGGGGAGCCAGCCACGATTAAGCCAATTATAAATTGACGCAGTGCTCAAGTTATAAGCGGCCGCAATGGTTTCTGGTGACCAGGTTAATCGTAAGTGATTGGTAAT
The DNA here is from genome assembly GCF_003641145.1 of Lactiplantibacillus paraplantarum. Classification (NCBI taxonomy): domain Bacteria; kingdom Bacillati; phylum Bacillota; class Bacilli; order Lactobacillales; family Lactobacillaceae; genus Lactiplantibacillus; species Lactiplantibacillus paraplantarum. The sequence goes on along the minus strand of NZ_CP032744.1, from coordinate 3,082,927 downwards.
TAAAGTCGCTAATGCTGCCGTCAGCATCGAACGACGACCGCAATTCCGCCTTTTGCGATCTGCATCTTGCTGAGCTAATTCTGGATCATAAGGTTTAACCCGGTCCAACTCATAGCTAATCGTAGCTTTGGCGACGCCTAAGGCGTCAGCCATTACTTGGTAAGATTTATTCCCCTCATTGACCAGTTGTGCTAGTGCGCCACGTTGAAAACGTGATAAAGTAGATGTACCCAAAGTAATCACTCCCTATATTGGTTGGAATTAGCTACTACCATTGTAAGTGATTGCTTTGGGCTTTTTAATTTCTGTTCGGATTAATTATAGAATTTGCCATAGTGAAAGTGAGTTGCGCAAAAAGTATCAGGTAAGTTCTACGACAGTGGTACGAGTGCTAAATATGTTAGCTGACCAGGGCTATATTTACCGTGTTCAAGGAAAAGGCAGCTTTGTTTCTAAGTTCAATCGTGGGACAGCTGTTCGGATTACGGATACCCATACGTATGATGTTGACGAGGAGCAGGTTGCCATTCTAGTTGCTGATCAGGAGATGGCTTTACCAACACGAGCTAAATTTGAAGCCGGTACAGCAATCTGGTATTTAGAACGGTTGCGTGAAATCAAACGGGCGCCATTTGAATTTTCACAATCATGGTATTTAGCTTCGCTGATTCCTGATACAGCTATGAAAAAGTTGAGGGAAGTACATTCAATTTATGCAGTGATTCGAAAATACGCGCAACTTGATTTATCACGACAACCGTTTGAGCAAGAATATGCGGCGACCTGCGTTCCCAGCCAACGAATAGCAGATTATTTGCACGTTGGTATGGAGACAACGGTGATTAAGATCGAGCGTTGGGTATTTCAGGGAGAGCAACCGTTGGAATACACTGTTAGTTATATGCTACCTAACTATTTTGGCCTGGCACTGACTAGTGATTCCAAGTCAGTAACGACCAATCGAATTCGTTGATTGGTGGGTAACGAGAGGAGTGTCACACAATGTCAATTCACAGTAATAATTTGTATTCCAACGTATTACGACAGTCAGTTCAAGTCCAAGTCATCTTGCCGGAACCAGTGAACGCGGCTGGACAGATTCTACCGGAATATACGAGTGGGGATCACCGTCTGCCCACTGTGTGGCTGTTGCATGGCTTAGGCGGGGACGCAACGTCATGGTTGCGGCGAACGGAAATCGAACTACTGGCGACGCAATACCGAGTAGCGGTTGTCATGCCGGAAACGGGGCGGGGATTTTATACGAATATGGTCCATGGTCCACGCTATTGGGATTATTTGACCCACGAGTTACCGACACGAATGCGTTATATCTTCCCGTTGTCGGCACGACCGGAAGATAATTATTTGTTGGGGAACTCCATGGGGGGCTACGGGGCATTACGTTATGCCTTTACCTATCCACACCGGTTTGCGGCTGTCGCGGCACTATCACCAGTGACGAATCTCAAAAGGTTTCACGTGGAACAATCGGCAATTATGCCAGACCTTGAGCTGGCTTTCTCACCAGCACAGATGCAAGGGACGCCAGCAGATTTGTCTTACTTGGTACAGCAACCGACAAACTGGGGGACGCTACGTGTTCTAATGGCGACGGGTGATCAAGATATGTTACGGTCAATGGACGAAGCCTTCAAGCCACAGTTGGCGGACGTATTTAAAGACCGATTTGAATGGCAGTTACAGCATGGTCACCATGATTGGCGGCTCTGGAATCATCAGTTACCATTTGCAATGCACTGGTTAATTAAGGGAGGTTGGCGCAATGTTTAATGTTAAAGATGAGCACGGCCACTATAATTTGTGGCGGCAGACGGGATTAGCGTTATTACCGCTATTATTGGCAATTATCGCATACCCACTATTACCTGATCGTGTCTACGTGCCAACCGCCGTCACGAGTCTGACACCGTGGGGAATCAAGAGCAATATTTTTATTTATCCAGTCTTTTGTCTGATTTTGTGGTTCTTTATCTGGCTATTTATTTTCTTCAATCGGTTATACGAGAAAAATCTTAAAGTGACGCGTCAAAAATATCGACCAATGGAAAACTACTATGTGTGGAGTAGTTGGGTGCTAGATGTTTTGGCGACCTTGATGGTGGTGGTACAGATATTGGTGAGTGTCAGAGGGTGAAAGGTAGCGCGTTTTAGTGCTATAAGAAAGTCAATTTTGGAAGTCTTCAATTTAAATAATAAATAGGCTTAGGTTGAGCAATGCTGGCGTAACCTAGGCCTATTTATTGATTCGTATTATTGATTCACAGCTGTACTTAAACAGAAAATTTTCGGTTTCTGATCATTAGAATGATAACGATTACAAGACTGAGCAACGTGACCCCAGTATCAATTTCGAAAACATGGAGAACGCTGGTAGCCGTATCGTCAATGATAAAACTGGAGACTAACGGACCCACGAAGAAGGTCAGGGCAGTGGCGAAACTGTAGTAACCCGTTACTTTGCCTTTTTCGGCAGGGAAATATTGGCTTAGTAAGGTTAGGCCTAGCTGCCAGATACCGCCGGCAGCGAAGAACCCAATTGCGATGGCAGTTAACCGAGCACCATCAGCACTAGGAATGACGACCATTTGCAGTAATGCAAGAAATGAAATCAGTGTATAAGCAAAAATCAACTTGATCGGTTTAACACGGGTGACTAAAGAGGATGTAATGAAGACAGATACTAGCGATGCCATTGCATACCATGAAATCAGTGATTTAGCGCTGTTTAAGCCTAACTTTAAGACGCTACTACCAAAGTTTGGCGCGTACTGTGAAAAAATGTAAAACGTGAATGAGAGTGTAAAGCCCACAATGATTAGCAAACTACCGTCGATTAGCATCGAAGGTTTGGCGCCGTTGGGCTGAACATTATTTTTGGACGTGTCAGTATTTTTAGTGTGTTTTTGAGTTAGCGTTTGTGGTGCAAAACTGGCCAATCCAATTAGAATGATATCTAGAACCATGACAATAACCATGATGACTAGCGTAACCTGAGCATTAGGCTGAGCAGCGACAATGAATGGCAGAACAAACTGTGCAAGTGACATGGCTGCCTTTACTAATGAATTCATACTTGCTGCTTGCTCTTGAAAAGCATCAGTTAGTGCTGGGTAACTAGCTGTGTCACCAAAAGAATTAGTTGCGCCCATAAAGAGCGCGGCAATACAAGCACTGATTAAACTGGTACTGAAGAACAGTCCCATCAGAAATATGATTTGTGCAATCATGCCGATTAGCATGGTTCCTTTACGGCCTAAACGATCAGAAAGATAACCCGCAACTAGAATCGTCAATAGTCGGCCAATTCCAATCATTGCAATAACGGTTGAGAGGCCCTTAACATCAGTATGCCACAATGCTTGAAATTGGGTCCCGTATTGGGACACGATAATGGTTGCCATTCCTAAAATAGCATAATTCAAATAAATCCCAGCAGCTAATGGTAAGTATGTTTTATGTTTCATAGTCATGCCCTGCTTTTCTTTGAGTTCCATAGTATCACCCGCAAATTCTTAATTTCACAAAGTCCAGTAAATCAATGTATATACAGCGCTTTTATGAAGTGCTAATGAACACCTTGATAGCTATAAATAACAGTAATGTAAGCGATTGTTTATAATTTATCCATTTTATTGATATATAATTCACAATCATTGATTCAATTCAAATTTTAACACGACTTCAGAAAGTGTCTAATAACAAAATCACATGCAATCAATAGCCTCAGGTTATTGATTGCATGTGATTTTGTTGTGCTTAAATATTATTAATTGAAAGTGTCTTACTTTGGTCACGAACAAAGCTAATAAATTCTTCAAGTGCTGGTTGGGACGTATGGTGTTTAAGTGTACCCATGTATAAGATTCGCTGCCAAGTTGGGAACGATAAAGGAATGATCTTTACCGGCATATTTTGTAGGATGGACATATTTGGCACAACGGCGATACCAAAACCACTGGCGACCAATCCAGCAATTGCTTGGTCCTCCTCTACAGCGTAAGCACTAATTGGTTGACCGCCGCAATCATTAAATAATTTTTGCATGATTGGATGGAGACCACTGCGTTGCGAAAAAGTGATTTGAGGGTAGGCGAGTGTTTCTGCTAAGTTGATGCTAGAACGATTGGCCAGTGGATGAGTCATTGGCGTGATACAGACCATTGTTTGTTCAGCAACTGGGAAGAATTCAATATCGCTAAAATGATCCATCTTTGAACAAAACGTTACATCATACTTGTCGTTTCGAAGACCGTTTAGGATATCTGGGGATAGGCCGGTATCCGTATTGAACTGAAATTGCACGGCAGCGTGCGGGCTCAATTGAAGGAATCGTTGGGCTATATCTGGAAGCCACTTAATACTCAATGTGCGAAGTGCAGCAATACGAATGGGCGCTTTTTGCTGATTGAAGCGTTTAACATTCGTCACACTTTTATCTAATTGTAGTAGTACGGATTCGATATCACTAGCAAAGACTTTTCCAGCTGGCGTTAGTTGTACACTGCGTCCGGATTTTTGAAAGAGATCGATATTTAACTCTGACTCTAAGGAGTGAATAGCTTTGGTTAGGCTAGGTTGTGTAATATGTAACAGCTTGGCAGTTTGTGTATAGTTTTCAGTCCTCGATAAAGCGGCGAAATAACGCAAGTGATCTAAATTCATGAGACAACTGACCTCCTAAAGTTTGCTTTTGGCAAGGTGATAACTGTTGGCTAGAGCTAGTTACTACGGCTAATATACCAGAATTGATAACTTTTGGCTATGGCTAGCAACACCTAAAAGCAATTGGACGCTAGACCTGACAGCGGTTACATTTAACTTGTAAAATAAATTATGTGAATCACAAAACATGCATGTTACGAATCCACTATCCTTGGAGGAAGTTATTATGACAAAAGCACATCCAATTACAATTAGTTCCTGGACACTTGGTGATCAGTGTACATTTGAAGATCGTTGCAAGGCTGCTAGTGCCGCTGGCTATGACGGTATTGGGTTACGCGCTGAAACCTACGTGGATGCCCTGAACGAAGGCTTAACGGATAATGATATTCTTGCAATTTTGGACAAATACAATATTCGGTGTACTGAAGTTGAGTATATTGTTCAGTGGTGTGAAGCAACTCGCACATATGAACAGAAATATAAAGAACAAGCTTGCTTCCATATGTGTGAACTATTTGGTGTAAAGCACATTAATACCGGCTTAATGGAAGACTACGACATTGACTATACTGCAAGGAAATTACAAGAACTAGCAGCACGGGCTGGTGACTTGATTATTGCGTTGGAACCAATGCCATACAGTGGCTTACCTAACTTAGATAAGACTTGGAAGATTATGCAAAAGGCTAACTGTGACAATGTCTATATGTTACTAGATATGTGGCATTGGGTACGAGCCAACCAATCATACGATCTACTGACTAAGGAACAAGCAAAGCGAGTAATCTCAATACAAATTGATGATGCTTATACCCGGCCTTACGCGGATTCCATTTTGCGGGATGAATCCATGCATGATCGTTTGGCACCTGGTGCTGGCGATTTGGATACTGCCGGATTCGTGAAGATGATCAAGGATGCAGGTGTTGACCCTAAGGTGATTGGTGTTGAAGTGATTTCAGACCAATATATGGCTAAAGGTATTGATTACGTTGCTGATTACACTTATAAGCAGACTGTTTCAGTTTTAAAGCAAGCTTGGCCAGAAATTTTAAAAGAACCAGTTCAAGCCTAAGTATTGATTAGAAGGAGCGAGTATTGATGAATAACAATTGGTTAGGATTAACAGATAAAGTAGTTGCAATTACGGGTGCCGTTGGTGGTATGGGTACGAAATTTTGTGAAGAATTTGCAAAACAGGGTGCCAAGATCGTTTTAATTGATATGATTGCAGATAAAACTGAGACATACGCTAAGGAATTGACAGACAAGTATGGTGTTGAGACGCTTGCGGTTAAGTGCAATACAACTAATGAAGAAGAGGTAGATGCTGCAGTTAAAGCAGTTACAGATAAATTTGGTGAAATTGATGTGCTGGTTAATACTGCTGCCATCTTACGCTTCTCGCCATTTGAAGATTTACGACTTGATGAATGGCAAGCAGCCTTGAACGTTAATTTGACGGGATACTTCTTAATGTCACAACGTTTTGGACGTGTTATGATTCAACAAAAGCACGGTGCAATGGTACACATCTCAACGGTGGCATCACGTTACCCAGAAACTTACAGTGGTGCTTATAGTACGACCAAGGCCGCGGTTAACATGATGTCTAAGCAAATGGCTGCTGAATGGGGCCAATATGGCGTTCGGAGTAACTGCGTTTTACCTTGTTTAGTCAAAACACCTTTGTCTAAGAATTTCTATAGTGATCCTAAAGTTGAAGAGGGTCGTGAACGCCTAGTTGCTAGTCGTCGTATTGGGACTTTGGATGATATTGCTAATACGGTTCTGTTCATGGCTAGTGATCGTTCTGATTACACTAATGGTGGCGAAGTGACCGTTGATGGTGGTTTAAATATGATGATTTCTGACATGATTCCAAAGCCAGGTGGTCGGCGTCAATACGCGATTGATCATCATCAACCAGCGAAAAAATAGAAATTAATTCAGTTACATGAACTCGTGGATGAGACTGGGACGACTGTCTCGGTCTCTTTCTTTATTAATTAAGAGGAGATAACAATTATGGAAAAACGAATTTCAGGTACCACTGGTTTATTTACCTTACTCGGCTCTCCAGTAGGTCATTCAGGTTCACCGGCAATGTATAACTTTAGCTTTCAAGAGCAAGGATTAGACTATGCATATTTAGCTTTTGATGTTAAAAAAGCACAAATGCCAGAAGCGATTGATGCATTACGATTATTTAAGGTTCGCGGTAGCAACGTAACGATGCCATGTAAGGGCGTTGCCGCAACGCTTGTTGACGAGCTCTCACCGGCCGCCAAGATTGTGGGAGCCATTAATGTCATTGTTAACGATAATGGCAAGTTGACAGGCCATATTACGGATGGCATTGGCTTCGTTCGCAATCTGAAGGAAAATGGCGTAGATATTGCTGATAAAAAGTTAGTCGTGATCGGTGCCGGTGGTGCTGCTACGGCGTTACAAGTTCAATGTGCATTAGATGGCGCTAAGTCATTAGCTATTTTTAACCGTGATGATGATTTTTATGCGAATGCCGAAAGCACTCAAAAGAAGATTAAGGAAGCCAAGCCAGAAATCGATGTTAACGTCTATCATCTGGAAGATCAGGACAAGTTAAAGGCTGAAATTGAAAAGGCCGATATTTTGGTTAACGCTACCATTGTTGGTATGAAGCCGCTAGATGGTCAATCATTAGTTGATCCAAGTTATTTACGTTCAGATTTGGTCGTTGCGGATACTGTTTACAATCCACTAAAGACAAAGTTGATTGAGGATGCGGAAGCCTTAGGATGCACGGTAGCGCCTGGTAAGGGCATGTTATTGTGGCAAGGTGATGCAGCGTATACCCTCTTTACGGGCAAGGCAATGCCAACGGCTGAATATCAAGCTTACGAGGCTCGTCAAGCGGCTGAACAGCATTAGAAAGGGGCAATAAACAGATGGAAGCACGAATTGATGGTCATACAACTATGTTAGGTCTTTTTGGTTCGCCAGTGGGACACTCGGGTTCACCGGCAATGTATAACTATAGTTTCGAAAAGGCCGGAATTAATGATGCATACCTAGCTTTTGATATTCAGGCTGATAAGATGGCAAGTGCGTTAACTAAAATACGTGTTTTAAATATGCGTGGTGCTAATGTAACAATGCCTTGTAAAAAAGTTGCGGCTGAATTGGTTGATGAGTTATCATCTGCTGCAGAATTAATTGGTGCCGTAAACACGATTGTCAACAATGATGGTGTATTAGTTGGCCATAATACGGATGGTGCGGGTTATGTTGAAAATTTACGCCATCATGGTGTTGACCCACAAGGAAAGCGACTGACAGTATTAGGTGCTGGTGGTGCTGCGACAGCAATTGCTGTTCAAATGGCATTAGATGGTGCTCAAGCGATTCATATCTTTAATCCTAAAGATGCGTTTTATAAAAATGCTGAGTTGACAGCCCAAAAAATCATGCGCAAAGTTCCGGCATGTCAAGTTACTGTAGGTGATATTAATGATCAAGAAGCCTTGATACAAGCAATCGCACAAAGTGATATTTTGGCTAACGCGACTAAGGCTGGCATGGCACCAAATGTTGAACAAACTAATATTAAGGATATGACCGTTTTTCGTTCTGATTTAGTTGTGACAGATACTGTTTATAACCCTGCTACTACTAAGATGTTATCAGATGCAGCTGAACATGGAAGTAAAACGATTGGCGGTAAGGGGATGCTGGTTTGGCAAGGTGCCGCAGCGTTTAAACTGTATACGGGCCAGGAGATGCCCGTTGAGGAAGTAACACAACGCTTCTTCTCAGATGATGGGGGACGTTAAGATGACAAGTAACACAACAAGTAATACAAATTCAAATCGAAAATATTATGTAACAGCGCTAGCATTATATTTTGCCTATTTTATTTTAGGAATTGCTTCTTCCATAATGGGGCAATACAAGACTGAGTTTGCCAAAGCCTGGGGTGCATCGACGCTAGCTAATGGAACGATTGATGTTAGTATGGTGGTTTCTGTCATTGCTGCATACGGGTTGGGACGATTGATTGCGTATCCATTTGCCGGACCGGTATCTGATAGAATTGGGCGCCGCATTAGTGGCTTTATTGGAATTGCGTTATATGCCGCATTCTTCTTTGGCATGATCAGTGTTCACAGTATGTGGTGGGCGTATGCAATTGGTATTGTTAACGGGATTGCAAATTCATTTTTGGATACTTGCGTGTCACCGAGTGTGATGGAAATTTTTCCTAAATCAGCCTCAATTGCCAATTTGTTTACGAAATTTGCAATCACGGTGGCCCAGTTTGTACTACCATTTGTTATTGGTTTAGTTGCCAGCGCTCAAATGTCATATCAGGTTATTTTTATTGGATGTGGTATTTTAATGATTGCCGATGCAATCTTAGTTTTGTTTCTGCCATTTCCTAAGCAGGATAAAGCAACTGTTGAGGCTAAAGCGACTACTGACAAGCCAAAGCATCGTTTTACACCGGCCTCAATTGCGTCAATCTTAATCGGTTTTACTAGTTCAGCCACATTTATGATTTGGCTAAATTGTAATCAAGAATTGGGCACGAGTTACGGTATCAAAGATCCCAGCATCTTACAATCGTTTTATGCAGTTGGTGCAACGGTAGCGGTCTTGTTGACGGCGCAATTTATTCATATGGGCCTAAAAGAGACGACTGTATTAGTCTTATATCCAAGTATTTCAATTGTGATGTTGTTGTTGTGCTATTTCATTAATAGCCCAGTTATTCTCTACATCGGTAGTTTTGTTATTGGTTACGCTGCCGCTGGTGGTGTGCTACAGTTAGCAACTTCCACGACTATTGGTTTCTTTCCAGATAGCAAAGGCTTAGTGACATCGCTTGTAATGATTGCCTCAAGTGTTGCTAATTATGCCGTATTATCGGCTGCTGCATACCTGACGAAAGTTACCGGTGCTGATGCGCCACGGATGATAATTCTAATGAACATTGTGATTACTTTAATTGGGGTTGGTTTAGCATTGATTGTGAAACATGGTGGTCGGTCAACACATACGTCGGCTGCTTCCGGTGTTGAAAGTTAATTAAAAATTGCGCCTTCAATAAAGGCGCAATTTTTAGATTGATCGTTCTTGATTAGTGTAATGTTGCCAACAGTAACTGCGGATAAATTCTTGGAAACGATGAACAGCAGGTGTAATAAAACCACTGCGACGAACGACTAAGTAAATTTGATGTTGTAATGGCTGATCAGCTAAGTGTTTGATTTGAACACGCTCGGGATTTAAAAGTGGTAGGTAGGGCATTAACGCGACACCCATATTGTAACGAACAAATCCAGCCATAGTATGATCCTCTTCCACTTCATAAGCTACCTTGGGCTGAACGTGGGCTGCTGACAAGATTTGGTCGATTAATGGTCGTAAGCCGCTGTTCTGTGAAAATAAGATCATTGGATAGGGTGCTAGGTCTTCAACGTGTAGCGGATTCTTTTGTACCATGGGGTGATCATTTGGAACAACCGCAACGATTTCTTGTTGAACTAGCGGGATAAAGTCAAAGAGATGAGCAGTTAGTTGCTCACCTAGTTTATCGACGTTAGAAGCTAGCACGATGTCGTATTTTTCATCGGCTAGTGCTTGCAGGAGTACGCCAGAATTTCCCTGACCAAGTTCAAAAGTAATTGCTTGGTTTTCAGTTTGATTCTTAAAGTGGGACAGTAATTCGGGAACTAGTTGCTGTCCAAGGGTGTAGGTAAATCCTAATTTAACGTGCCCGGTATCTGGATCCATAAGTTGTTTGACGAGTTCGTTGCCTTGTGATAAATCATTTAAAGTAGCAGTGACGTATTTCAAATAAACACCGCCAATTGATGTTAACTTGATATTACGGCCATCTGCTTCAAAAAGTGGAACCCCCAATTCGTGTTCGAGCTTTTTGATGGCATAACTCAACGAAGGCTGTGAGATACCTAAGTTTTCGGCAGCCTTTGCCATATGTTGTGTTCGAGCTAGCTCTTTGAAAAAAACTAAATGTCTTAAATTCATGAGGAATGCTCCTTTACTCATAGATAACTTTGATGATTTAAACAACTCATCTATATTTATTATATTAAACTAATTTGCTAACATAACAAGTGAATTGAGTAACAAACAGATAAAAATAATATTTAGGAGTGGTTTTTGATGGCAGAACGAATTGATGGGCATACTTTATTGATTGGTTTAATGGCGTATCCAATTCGTCATTCAATGTCCCCAACTATGCATAACAATGCTTTTGCTAAATTAGGACTGAATTACGCTTACTTAGCATTTGAAGTGACGAATGAAACGCTGCCAAGCGCAATTGAGTCAATCAGAACACTTGATATGCGTGGCTCCAATATTTCAATGCCAAACAAGCAAAAAGTGATCCCATTGCTTGATAAACTTGATCCAGCAGCCAAAATGGTGGGTGCGGTTAATACAATTGTTAATGATGATGGTGTTTTAACAGGTTATACAACTGATGGCATCGGATTTATGAAAGCGCTCGCGGATGAAGGCTTGGATATTCGTGGACATAAAATGACGCTAGCTGGTGCTGGTGGTGCCGGGACTGCGATTGCAGTTCAGGCTGCGTTGGATGGTGTCAAAGAAATATCTATTTTTAATATGCACGATGCAACATGGGCAAATGCCGAACGGAACGTTAAACTAATTAATGAGCAGACGGACTGTCACGCCACTTTACACTCATTAGAAGATCGTGATGATTTTAAACGGGAAATCCAAAGCTCTTATATTTATACTGATTCGACGGGTGTCGGAATGAAGCCACTTGAGGATAAGACGCTTGTGGACGATCCTAGTTGGTTCAGCTCAGACCAAATTGTCTTTGATACAGTATATGCACCACGAACAACTAAATTAATGAAGGTGGCTCGTCAAGCAGGGTTGAAGCATGTTTATAATGGTTTAGGTATGATGCTTGAACAAGGTGCAGCAGCCTTTAAGCTGTGGACTGGTGAAGATATGCCAGTTGATTATATTCATCAGATTCTGTTTAGTGATGATCAGGACAAATAATTGATGACAGGAGGCAAGTTAAGATGCAACCAGTGATAAAGCTACGAAACATTGAACTTGGTAGCGGTCGGCCTAAGTTGGCAGTGCCTATTACAGGAACGACGATTAATGATATTTTAGCAGCGACGACACCGATCTTAGCTGCACAGCCAGATGTCGTTGAATGGCGAATTGATTTCTTCAAGGATGTAACTAATCCTGAACAGTTGAAGTCAGCCGGTCAGCAACTTCGCCAGGCTTTAGGTGATATTGCCTTATTAACCACCTTTCGAACTAAAGGTGAGGGCGGCGAATTAGCATTATCAGATGCTGAATATTTTAAACTATGTGAGACGGTCTTAGATGGTGGGTTCACGGATGCATTAGATGTTGAACGTTACCATGACGAACAAGCTGTTAAGCAAATTGTTGCAGCAGCTCATGAGCATCAAGTAGTTGTGATCATGAGTAATCATGATTTTGATAAAACGCCGGCGGTTGCTGAGATCGTTAAGCGACTGACTAGTATGGTCGATTATGGTGCTGACGTTGCTAAGATGGCTGTGATGCCACAATCGGTGGAGGATGTCTTAACGTTACTGACAGCGACTAATATTGCACGCCAAACACTACCACAGCCAGTAATCACAATGTCGATGGGTGACTTAGGAAAAGTGTCACGGCTTGCTGGTGAAGTGTTCGGCTCTTGTTTATCATTTGCAACGGTCGGGGCGGCTTCGGCACCTGGGCAAATTGCACTTGAAAATTTACGGCCGGAATTGGAAGATCTGAAGTTAAATTAAGGCATAGCTGAAAGAAATCGTGAGGTCAGAGTGATGATTGGGACACAAAAAAAGTATGTTTCACAATTTACGATGATGGGAACCGTCATCTCGCTGACATTATTTGAGCCCAACCAGGTAGCGGTCGAGGCGGTCTATGATTATTTGCAACGGATGGATGGCGTCTTTTCGGTTAATCGTGCTGATTCAGAATTGGCTGCGATCAATCAATATGCCGGTATTCATCCAGTCTTGGTTAGCACTGAATGCTTTCAACTAGTATCGGATGCCATTAAGTACACAAAGCAATATTCTGGTAGTTTTAATGTGCTAATTGGACCATTGGTTAAACTGTGGAAGATTGGTTTTGGTGGGCATCAAGTACCAGCGGCCAAGGAAATTAGACAACGATTAGCCTTATTAGATACGCACGAAGTTATCCTAGATGAAGCTCAATCGAGTATCTACTTGCGTCAACCTGGCATGCAATTAGATCTTGGTGCGATTGCCAAGGGGTATTTTGCCGATCAGGTCGTTAAGCAGTTGCAGCAGGCTGGCATTACTAGTGCCATTGTTAACCTTGGTGGCAATGTTAAGTTATTAGGCATCAATCCGCTAACCGATAATCAGCGTTGGCAAGTTGGCATTCAGGCACCTGAAGCGCCACGTGGTTATCCAGCGCTACAGGTCGAAATGCCTGCCAGAACGGTAGTGACGTCAGGCATCTTTGAACGATATTTTAAGATTGGCAATCACCGTTATCATCACATTCTGGATCCTAGAACCGGCTATCCGGTTGAAAATCAAGTTGATCAGGTATCGATTATAACTGAACGGTCAGAATTAGCCGAGGTGTTATCAACGGTGGCTTACTTTGAAGGGCCAGGCCGTGGTCGCCGGCTAATCGAACAATTACCACATACGGAAGCAATTTTTATTGATCATGAACAGCAGGTAACAGTTACCAGTGGCTTAACGCCGCGACGCAAAGGAGTGTTTACTATTGAGTAAAAAACAAATTACCGGCCAAGCAATGGGCCATAACGGTATTATCAATTATGAAGTTGACGTACAAGATAACAAAATTGAGGATTTGAAAATACTAAAGCATTCCGAAACGTCGGGGATCTTTAATCAAGTCATTGATAAGTTAAAGGAAAATATTATTACGGAACAGTCGTTTAACGTTGATACGATTAGTGGTGCGACGGTGATGACCCAGGCATTATTGAAGTCGGCAGATCAGGCCGTAACGGATGCTGGGGTTGACGTACAGCCAGTTCCTAAGAAAAAGGCCCCAAAGACGCAGAACTTACGGACTGACGTGTTAATTATCGGCGGTGGTGAAGCGGGCTTAGTTGCTGGTTGCCGGGCGCTGACAATGGGCCAGAAGGTTATCTTAGTTGAAAAGAACGGCTATCTGGGCGGTGCCACCATTTTGAATGGTTCTAACGTGGTCGGAACGGGTTCCGATGTTGCTGCGCAAATTTTTGATAATAATCATGATACGCCAGAAATGTTGGCACAAGATGTTGCTCGTGAAAGCTTGGAGACGAACTATCCAGCCTTGACCGACCTAATGGTGCATAATATTGGTCCAGCCATTGATTTTATTAGTAAGTTTGCAGATCTACATTATCAAAAAGCACAGACGCAAACACCAGAACATTCGATTAACCGTCAGATTGAATTGCCTTCAGCAAGTAGCTATGAATTCATTCAAAAAGTTTCCAAGGCGTTCGCTGCTGCGGGTGGTCAAATTATGTTGGATACCCGAGTCGAAAAGCTTATGTTAGACAACGATAAAAAGTTGCGCGGTGTGATCGCTGCTCAAAAGGACCAAACAGTCAACATCAAGGCGCACTCAGTTGTGCTTGCTGCGGGTGGTCATGGCGCTAACCAAAAGATGCGTGGGACTGAAAGCGAAGGCATTGATTATTATGGTCCAATGACTTCCACTGGGGATGCTTATCAATTTAATGGTGATTTGGATTTGCAAACGCACGATTTAGGTTGGTACAAGCTGTATCCACACGGTGTTGAAGTGGAACCAGGCGTTGCTAAGTTGACTACGTACGCGTCAAAACAGGCGACTGATATGGGGGCAATTTACGTTAACTCTAAGGGTGATCGGATCGTTAATGAATCAAATGTTTATACGACTTTCCGGAATGCCATTCTTAAACAAGCGGATAAAGTTGCTTACCTAGTCATGGATGAACGGACTTGGAAGAAAGTTTACGATCTGCTGATCTTGCATGATTTCACACCAGAAGAAATTAAGAGCTTCTTTGAGAATAAGGGCAAGCGGCCAGTATTCGTTAAGGGTTCTTTGGAAAGTGCTGCTGAGCAGGCCGGAATTGCGGTTGATGAATTAGTCCAAACGGTCAAAAACTATCAAGGCTATGTTCAAGATGGTCACGACCATGATTTCGGCCGTGATCCGAAGTACTTGCACCAATTTGAAGGTGAGACATTCTACATCATTGAACAACGTGATCGCTTTGCGACGACTTTAGGTGGCTATAGTGTCGATGCTGATAACTTGCAATTGGTAACGACTAAAGATGCACCGGTAGCTAATTACTTTGGTGCTGGGGAAATCATCGGCGGCGCTAACGGACATGATTCAATGCCAAGTATGATGAATACTTGGGGTATTTCGTCGGGTTACGTTGCCGGCGCCGCGGCTAGTGAAAACGCTCAGCGGCAAGCAACCGCGGGCGATGACGAAGCTAATATCGTGGCCATTGTGGGGACTAACGCTTCAAAGTCATATAACCGTAAGTTGTTGTACGCCATGAAAGAATTATTTGAAACGCAAGTTAATTTTGAAATTTGTGAAATTAAAGATTTACCGCTATTCAATGAAGATGATATGGATCAGGAACCGGCTGTTGTGAAGGAGCTGGCTGCTAAGATCGAAGCCGCTGATGGCGTTGTCTTCGGGGTACCAGAATATGATCATTCGATTCCAGCTGCCTTGAAGAGTGCCATCGAATGGCTGTCCTGTGCAGAACATCCATTCAAAGACAAACCAGTGATGATTGTCGGGACTTCGTTAGGTATTCAAGGTACGGTGCGTGCTCAGATGAACTTACGACAGATTTTGGACTCACCAGGTGTGGATGCCAAAGTTATGCCTGGTAACGAGTTCATGTTACCACAAGCCGGCAATAAGTTTGATGAGAACGACCATCTGAATGATGATGGTAGCGAACACTTCTTGAAGCAGTGCTTTGGGCACTTTTTAGAGGGGCTTGAATTAGCATCTAAGAAGACAGTAATGAATTAACGGCTAAGCCAGACTAAAAGAACGTACACAACTCGTGTACGTTCTTTTAGTCGCTAAATCTTTTGTTCCACATCATCAATGGTTACAACCAAGGTTGCACGAATCCAATCGAACTTGGCGTGCATTTGATCGAAGTAAGCGCCACTAGTTTCAAACTTGCCGGTACCATGAATGTGGAAACCACAGCCAGTGCCAGTTGTGCCGGGAACCTTGTAACTACCGACAGCAATTGTAATGTGGTTGTCGTTAGCAAAATCGGTCTCAATTGAGTGCATGCCAGCCGATGGGATCAATAGGGTATGATCATCGATAAGCTGCATATAATGACTCCAGGTGTTGACGACGTGCGCTGGTGCGGCGTTGACCGTGACGATGGTTGCGGGGGTCGTGTCTTTGATAACTTCAATAAATTTAGGGTCCATAATAAGTACTCCTTCACGTTTATATTCTCATAATATATTGTAGTTGATATATATAAATTATCAAGCAAGAGCGTTCGATGTCTCAATAATCTTAGCGGAGGTATCATGGTAAAACCAGGCGTTGCTTTTTACTAATGAAAGCGGTAACTTTAGCTAGGAACTAATAACGAGAGGGTGTTTAATATGTATCAAGCAAGTCAGAGCCGCTATGACCATATGATTTATAATCGAGTAGGTAATAGTGGCCTGAAGTTGTCATCAATCGGGCTAGGTCTGTGGAATAATTTTGGAAGCGTTGATCCGATCGCTAATCAAAAGGCAATCATTCATCAAGCTTTTGATCTAGGAATTACTTACTATGATTTAGCCAATAACTATGGCCCGGAGCCCGGCAGTGCAGAAACTAATTTTAGCCGTATTATGGCTACCGATATGCGGCCATACCGTGACGAAATGGTCATTGCCAGTAAGGCAGGCTATGTGATGTGGCCGGGACCTTATGGTAATTGGGGTTCACGGAAAAGTATCATTGCGAGTGCTGATCAGAGTTTGCAGCGAACTGGTTTAGACTACTTTGATATTTTCTATAGTCACCGTCCTGATCCCGAGACACCAATGGAAGAGACAGCCGCTGCGCTTGATCAACTAGTACGGCAGGGCAAGGCGTTATATATTGGGCTTTCAAATTATAATGGTAAGCAGACGGCTGCCATGACCAAGATATTTGAAGCGTTAAGAACGCCATATATTATTCATCAACCGCGTTACAATATGTTTAATCGACAGGCAGAACAGGACTTGTTTCCTGTCCTGCAAGCGACTCACAAGGCGGCAGTGGGTTTTAGCTCACTGTCACAGGGATTGTTAACGGATAAGTATTTGCATGGGATTGCGACTGATTCACGGGCCAATAAGCAGACAATTCCTTTTTTGAGTCCAGTCCAGGTTGAGCAAACACTAACGACGGTGAAACGCTTGAATGAGGTTGCACAACAACGTGGTCAAAGCTTAGCTCAAATGGCCTTGGCTTGGAATTTACGTCAGCCGGCCTTGGCTAGCGTTTTAATTGGTGCTAGCCGGCCAGAACAAGTGATCAATAACGTTGCAGCACTAGGAAAATTGGAATTTAGTGTAGCAGAATTAGCAACGATTGAACAAATTCTTGCTGAACAACCAGTGATTGATTGGAGTGCTGGTCGGTCATAGCGTTTGAGTGCTTCGCTATATAGCATATTATAACGTGTAAAAGAAAGGGCCATATCCGAAGATATGGCCCTTTCTGTACCTAATAGTTAAATTAATAATAACACAATTTGAGTGATTTGCACGTTCAGAATAATCTTTACTAAATAAATTAGTGTTTAAATTCGCCAATTTTCACATTTAATGATAAAGTTTTACATGATGGTTATCACGATTATGTGTCGATTTTTGACACAATACTTGAAAATTAAAATAATTTGCAAATAAATCATGCGATAGCGACTTTAGATGGTAGTGAGAATTAGTTTGAATTTAAGGGGGCCAATCCATGGCGGCAACGCTAAAAGATATTGCGAATAAAGTTGGTGTATCATTAGCAACTGTATCGCGCGTGCTAAACAAAGATCAGTCATTGTCTGTTAGTGATACGACGCGTCAGCGAATCTTAGATGCAGCGGAAGCATTACAGTATTCAAAAAATAAACGGCATACTGTCGCGACTGCCCGTAAACGGCTTGCCATTGTTCAATGGTATTCAGAATCCAAGGAACAAGATGACTTGTATTATATGTCAGTGCGCATGGGGATTGAACGACGCGGACAGGATAATCAGTTTGAGGTAACGCGTATTTTTCAGAATAATTTACAAGAACTGGGACCGGACGTGGATGCGGTTATCGCCGTTGGTAAGTTTAGTCAGCCACAAGTAGCGGACTTGGCTGCGGTGACTGATAATCTAGTCTTTGTAGATGATGATCAGTTCGATGCTGGTTTCGATAGTGTTATTACTGATTTTCGGTTAGCAACCGAAAAAGTTGTCGATTACTTCTGGCAACGTAACTTCCATCGTATTGGGTTTATTCACGGTCAAGAAATGACGACTGACCACCAATTAGCGGTAGTTGATCGGCGGATGTTAGGTTTTCGAGCTGCAATGGAACGGCGGCATGCGTTTGATCCCAAGTTTGTCTTCAAGGGCGATTACACAAGCGAGTCTGGTTTTAAAATGATGCAAAAAGCCATTCGTAAGTTGGGCGATCAGTTACCAGGGGCCTTTTTTGTGGCGAACGATCCGATGGCGGCCGGTGCGCTCAAGGCATTGCAGGCTAGCGGTATTCAAGTGCCAGAACGAGTAAAACTATTTAGTTTTAACAATACGTCGTTGGCAACTTTTGTTTATCCCGAATTAAGTGCCGTTAATGTTGATACTGAATTGATGGGGGCGACTGCTGTTAATTTAGTAATGACGCGCTTGGCGGGACGGACAACAACGCAACGCGTCGAATTGGGCACCAACTTAGTTGAACGAGCCAGTACTAAATAGTAAAAGGGACGGCTGGAAATCAGACGCCCCTTTTACTATTTAACTAAAAGTTTTACTCAGATGGCTGAAATTCTGGTATACTACATAATGAAAGCGGTTTAAATAACACGGAGGTGGCATGATTTTGGAAACTAAAAAAACAGTATTTGACCAGCTGGATGGTCAAGACGTAATGCGTTATACGTTAGTTAACGACCGTCAGACTCGCATTTCAGTATTGAGTTACGGTGGTACGTGGCAAGAATTTGTTGTCAATGAAGACGGTGTTGAGCAGCCTTTGATCTGGGGCCTTGATAACATGGCTGACTATCAACGAGTGGGTTACTGCTTGTGTCAATCAATTGGTCGGGTTGCTGGCCGAATTGGTGGTGCTAAGTTCAATATTGATGATCAAACTTATCAAGTTGAAATGAATGAACAAACACATTCGTTGCATGGCGGTAACCATGGCTTTAACACGCTCAACTTTGATGGTGCTTTTAGTCAGACTGATGATAGTGTCAGTGTGACTTTAACGAAACACATTAAGGCTAGTGATGATAATTACCCGGGAAATATGGACGTGGCCATCAAGTTTACGTTGGATAATCAAGATCAAGTATCGATTGCGTTTACTGGTGATACGGATGCTGCGACACTCTTCAACCCAACTAATCACGTTTATTGGAATACGACCGATGATCGAACTAGTTTAGCACAACAAAAATTGCAGATTACGAGTGCGGCTCATCTTGAGTTTGATGGTGAGAAAGTACCGACTGGTAAGAAATTAGCGGTTAAGGGGACGGCGTACGACTTTAACCAGGCGCAACCAGTTGAAAAAGCGCTGGCCCAATTAAAGGCCGAAAATGGTGGCATTGAATTCGACGATGCCTATGAAGTGATACCTAGCGCCACGGAACCAATTGCCATCGTTGGCGATGTTGACGGTAAACGGCAGGTTAAACTTTACTCGGATCGCAATAGTCTTATTATCTTCACGGCTAATCCATTTGATGCTGATAAGGAAGACGCACATCAATATAATGCGTTAGCGACGGAAGCCCAGACTTTGCCGGATGCCATTAACCATGCGGACTTTGGTGATATTGTTTTGCGTCCCGGGCAACCAGTGACCCATACGATTCGGTATCAATATGAACGATTAAATTAAGATTTGCTATTGTGTTAGGCAGTTTGTAAGCCTAACACTTTTTTATTGAAATGGGACGCTTTAAACAGTGTTTACATTGTTTAGTAAAGTGCTCTTTTTAGGACTGGCGGTGTCGTTAATAAAGGACAAAACTCATTTAATGCTAGTAGTGTATGACGTTACGGTGGCTTGATATGGAGATATTAAGGACAAGGAGCGCCATAATAAAAATCGGTATAGATAAAACTATTGAACAAATTTTACTAAAAATCATTGACATTACTTCTGAAAACGATTACATTTAAACTTGTAAATTATTCAAGAAAGATGTGAGGCGAGATTATGGATGCAGAGACAAAGCAGAGTAAGAGTCGTAAAATAACGTCGCGACTTGCTTATTCATTTGGGGCGTTTGGGCACGATGCCTTCTACGCAACATTATCAACTTATTTTATTATGTTTGTGACCTCCCATCTGTTCGATAAGAGCAGTGGAGCACAAGGGACTAAGATGATCGCGTACATTACTATGATCATTGCAGGTCTACGGTTCGTGGAACTCGCGATTGACCCGTTAATTGGGAATGCAATTGATAACACTAATTCCCGGTGGGGTCACTTTAAACCATGGATTGTTACTGGTGGGATTATTGGTTCCGTTGTTTTAGCGTTATTGTTCACTAGCTTAGGCGGTTTGAATACGTCTAACCCAATTCTATACCTAATTATTTTTGCAATTTTATATATTACAATGGATATCTTCTATTCATTTAAGGATGTTGGGTTCTGGTCAATGATACCTGCGATTTCATTTGACTCCGCAGAACGTGAAAAGACGGCGACATATGCCCGGGTTGGTTCTAACATTGGCGCTAACATTGTTGGGATCGTTGTTATGCCAATTGTTTTGACATTCTCAGTTAAAGCCAACAGCGGCCAAGGTGATAACCGTGGTTGGATGGCCTTTGGGATTATTATTGCGGCGATTGCATTGATTTCCGCCTTAGTCGTTGCACTTGGGACTAAAGAAAATGATTCTGAATTGCGTAAGAACACTGAAAAAACAACTTTCAAAGAAGTTTTTAAAGTGTTAGCACGTAATGATCAATTGATGTGGTTATCATTGATGTATGGGATTTACACGGCAGGCATTGCCATCACTAACTCACTAGAACTTTACTATTTTACTTATATCTTGGGTGATGCATCGAAATTTACACTCTTAGGATCATTGAATGCATTAATCGGGATTTTCGCCGTTTTGGCTTTCCCACCATTAGCAAAGAAGTTTAGTCGTCGTAAAGTGTTCTTCTTGGCAATTGTTATTATGATGATCTCGTTGATCATGTTTGCCTTTGCTGGTCAATCATTACCAATGATCTTGACAGCAGCCGTATTATTCTACATTCCACAACCATTAATTTTCTTAGTTGTCTTGATGGTTTTGAGTGATTCTGTTGAATATGGGCAATTAAAGTTTGGTCACCGTGACGAATCTTTGACCTTATCCGTTCGGCCTTTACTTGATAAATTAGGCGGTGCGATTTCTAACGGTGTCGTTGGTTTAACTGCTGTTTGGGCCGGGATGACGGCTGGTGCTACTGCTGGTGATGTGACTAGCCATGGTGCTGCCATCTTCAAGTTAATGATGTTCGGTGTACCTGCTGCTATGATTTTGATTGGGACATTCATCTTCTTTAAGAAAGTTAAGTTGGATGAAAAGATGCATGCGCAAATCGTTGATGAACTCGAAAAGACTTGGTCAACTCATTTGGAAACTGATGAAACCCCTGCCGAAGTTGAAGCAGAAGCTGATACTAAGACGACAGTTTACCAGGATCCTGTTGCTGGTGAATTGATCAGTTTGAATGATGTTGCGGATGAAGCTTTTGCTAACGGTAGTATGGGTAAAGGGTTTGCTATCAAACCAACAGATGGTCGTGTCTTAGCGCCATTTGATGGTGAAGTTGTTGCAACCTTCCCAACACGCCATGCGATTGGCTTACGTTCTGACACGGGTATTTTAACCTTGATTCATATTGGGATTGGTACCGTTAAGATGCGCGGAACTGGTTTTGTTCAGTATGTTGAAAAGGGCGACCATGTCACACAAGGTCAAGAATTAATTGAATTCTGGCAACCAGCAATTGAAAAAGCTGGCTTGGATGATACCGTTATGGTCGTTATTACAAACTATAAAGATATGCCCGAATTTACGTATCTTAAAGATTCAGGAACCACCGTACAAGATGATGAAGATGTCTTACAATTATCGAATGTCGGCTTACCGGATCAAGCATAGTTTCTTTACGAGGAGAGCTATTAATGACGCGAGCCATTAATAGCTCTTTTTGCGAACTAGAAAAAGCTAATATCGAAAGGAAGATTTTACTATGGCAGTGACGTTGCAACAAACTCTAATTGACATTGATGAACAACAACTTGTCTTTCACCTGCATAATGATCAAATCTCGTACATTCTAGGTGTAGAGACAGGTAACGTGTTGGCCCATTTGTACTTTGGTCCACGAGTACGTGGTTATCATGGCGAGCGTCAGTATCCACGAATTGATCGTGGGTTTTCAGGAAATTTGCCAGATACAACGGATCGGACGTATTCCAAGGATGATCTACCGCAGGAGTACGGTGGTAATAACACCGGTGATTATCGGCAACCGGCCGCGATTATTCGTGCGGCTAATGGTGCGCGAACGGTTGATTTCCGTTATCAAGACTGCCGACTCGAAGCAGGTAAGCCAGACCTTAAGGGTTTGCCACAAACCTATGTCGAAGATGAGGATGAAGCCCAAACTTTGATTGTGACGTTGCGAGATGCCACATTAGGAATAACACTCGAATTAGCTTACACGATTTATCGGGAGCGGCCGGTCATCACGCGTAGTGCCCGCTTGATTAATCAGAGTGAACAAGCTGTTGACTTAGAAAAAGTGGCTTCGATGCAGATGGACCTACCAACGCAGCCCTTAGATGCCATTTCATTACCCGGAAGTTATGCGCGTGAACGTCAGCTTAGTCGTGAGCGGCTTAACCGGGGTGTAACCCAGTTTGAAAGTCGCCGGGGTGCTAGTTCTCATCACATGAATCCCTTCGTGGCGCTAGCAGCTCCGAATACCAATGAATTTCAAGGTAATGTCCTTGGTGCCCTGCTGATTTATTCAGGTAACCATCAGATTAGTTTAGAACGGGACCCAATTGGTCAGACGCGCTTGACCATGGGAATCAATGAATATAACTTCGACTGGCGATTGGCGGCCGGTGATAGTTTCCAAACGCCCGAGGTTGCAATGGTGTACTCGACAACTGGACTTAACGGGATGTCGCAAGCCTATCATGATTTATTACGTGATCGGGTTGCGCGTAGTCGCTACAAGCGCGAACCCCGGCCAATCTTGATTAACAATTGGGAAGCAACTTACTTTGATTTTGATGCGAATAAGGTCCAATCAATCTTAGATGCGGCGGCACCACTGGGTATTGAAATGTTTGTGCTTGACGATGGTTGGTTCGGTCATCGGAATGATGATAATAGTTCGCTGGGTGATTGGTTTGTTAATCGGAACAAGTTACCAGAAGGCTTGGCGGATATTAGTAAACGAACTCATGATAAAGGGATGCGGTTCGGTCTTTGGTTCGAACCAGAAAATATTTCAGCTGATTCCGAACTTTACCGGGCCCATCCTGACTGGGTGCTAGGCGTACCAGATCGCGGTCGGACGTTGTCACGGAACGAATACGTGCTTGATTTCAGCCAGTCGGATGTTGTCGACAATATTTTTGAACAGATGACTGCCGTTCTTGATAAGGTGCCTATTGACTATATCAAGTGGGATATGAACCGCAATTTAACGGAAGTCTATTCGCCACATAGCGATTCAGCTCATGAAGGTGAGACTAGCCACCGCTTTATCTTAGGTGTATATGACTTGATGGAGCGTTTAACAAAACGCTATCCACAGATCTTATTTGAAGGCTGCTCTGGCGGTGGTGGCCGCTTTGATGCTGGTTTAATGTATTACATGCCACAGAGTTGGCCATCAGATAATAATGACCCGATTGAACGGCTCAAAATTCAATATGGGACTTCACTCGTTTATCCAATTTCTGCAATTACTGCCCATGTCGGGACGAGCCCGGATGAATTGTTAGGACGGTCGACGTCGATGAAGATGCGTGGTGCTGTGGCAATGAGTGGTACCTTGGGCTATGAACTGGACGCGGCCCAACTAAGTGATGCGGACAAACAAGCCGTTAAAGCACAGGTCGTCTTCTATAAGCAGCACCGTGAGTTAGTTCAATACGGGACCTTCTATCGATTAGAGAGCCCGTTTGAATCTAATACGGTCGCGTGGATGTTTGTTAGTCCGGATCAGAAAGAAGCCTTGCTATTCACCTTCGTTATTTTAGGTGCAGTTCAACCAGAACCGCATATTACGAAGCTAGCGGGATTAGATCCTCAGCAGACCTACGTTGAGACCGATACAAACAAAATGTATGGTGGCGATGAACTGATGCAACTAGGACTTTACACGACTCCCGTTCAAACCAGTGATTTCACCGCGCAGGTACATTACTTCAAGGCTAAGGACTAAGCCGTTAGTTACATTGAAATTTGATTATCGCTAATCTAAAAGAACGCTCTGGCAAATAACTTGCCGGAGCGTTCTTTTAGAATCAAATGAATGTTTAGAAATGAATGTTAAAGCTGAAGTCAATGTCTTGATTGGCGGGGATATGATACGGCGACTCCACGTCTGTCCCCCAACTATCAATGCCACCGACCCCACGAACGGCACCGTAGATTGATAAGACCGTTCGCCGCGCTAATGGTAATTCTTCCAAGTGTGTTGCGTTTTCTAGCTCAGCGGCGGTATAGGGGAGGCAGCTGAAAGCGAATGGTGCATCGGCTTGGCTAAATGTCAAACTGAACGGTGTGTTGTCATGATCAGCGTTATTTTGTGTTGTTGATCGCGTTACTGTCACTTGTTCAGTTTGCATGTGCATACCGCATTCTTGTGGGACCAAGTATGGTGTGACTGGTAGACTGTCAACGTGAAATTGTCCGTGCGTTGCGCCGGCCAGCCGGTCAGGATAAGTCTCGCCGGACAAACCGGTATAGTCAAAGCCAGTCGCGGTAGTTGGCATGATAAACCGCAGACCAAATGCGGGTAGCTCTGGCAGACCAGACTGACCGCTATAATGGGTGGCGATATTGATCTTACCGTCTGCCGTCACCGTATAAGTCACTGTGACGATGGTACTAGGAACGGTCGTGGTAACGAAGTGGTAAGCCAGTGAAACTTTCGTGGCGATTTCGTGATCCGTGTATTTGTTATTGAGTGGCGCGATTGGTAACGGTGTGACTGGTTGGTCGTCAACCGTCAATTCGATATCTTGACAAGTTGAGAACTTATCGGCCGCGTACCACTGTGCGGATTTGACTGAAAAGCCGCTACCGTGATCATTATCGGTTGTTGCCCGCCAAAAGATGGGCGTGGGTGTGCGATAGAGCCACTCTTTATCGTTGACGACGAGTGATTCAAGTCCGCCACGTTCGTAGCTAAAGAGATAGTGGAAATTAGCCCCTTGTAGCCCTAAACTCCCATCGCCGTAAATAACGTGTAATTGATTATTTGTGTAAGCCATAGTAATATTTCACCTCTTGCATTGCTGGTTTTGGCGTCCGGTCGGCAAACATTAAGCCGTCACCGGAGAATTCGTAATCGGAGTGGCGTTCATCGAAATCACCGCCATATCGGAGCACGTCTTGGTCGGTAATTGGGTCATGAACGAAGAGCGCTTGATCAATAAAGTCCCAAATAAAGCCACCTTGATACATCGGATACTTGTCGATCAAATCATTATATGATTGCATGCCGCCCAGAGAATTCCCCATGTCATGCATATATTCACAATCGAGGAATGGCTTGGCCGGATTATCCTCCAGGTAAGCTGCAATATTTTCGGGCTTTTCGTACATCCGACTTTCAACATCAGAAATGCGATCTTTTAATTCTGGTGTGTGGACGACACCTTCGTAGTGGACGAGTCGTGAATCATCGTGTTCTTTATAGAAAGCCTGCATCGCCGCGATATCTTCGCCGGCATATGATTCATTGCCAAGTGACCAGAAAATGATCGATGGGTGGTTTTTAAACCATTCGTAGTTCGAACGGGCTCGGTCGATCACCGCTGCTAACCAGTGTGGATTATCGCCAGGAACATTGTAAGAAGGCTCGATAGCGCCCATCTTTTGCCATGACCCGTGCGATTCGAGGTTGTTTTCGGCCATTAGGTAAATACCGGCCTCGTCACATAATTGATACCAAGGTAATTGATCAGGATAATGGCAGGTCCGATCGGCATTGATATTGTTAGCTAACATGGTTTGGATATCAGCGCGCATATCGGCCATACTGATAACGCGACCCGTGTGGGCGTTCCATTCGTGCCGGTTAACACCGTTGATCACCAACCGCTTATTATTGACGTAAATGACTTTGTCATCGCGCAGCTCGACCGTCCGGAACCCAAATTGATACGGGACGACTTCCAAGAGTTGGTGATCGGCATCGTAAACTTCAATTGTCAATTGATAGAGATACGGTGTTGATGGTGACCACAAGTGCAGTTGGTCAAATAACATGGTATCAAAGGTGATACTGTCACTACCAGTCTGTGTTTGGGCTGTCAGGACTCGCCCGTCATGGTCTTTAACGGTCAGTGCTAAAGTGGCTGATTCGCCAGTTACTTTAGTAGTGACGTTGAGTTCGCCACTTTTGAGATTAGCATTCGGAACTGGGCGGATGTCCAAATCGGTAATATGGCTAGTGGGTTCTGCCAGTAAATTAACGTCACGGAAAATACCAGAGAAGCGGAACATATCTTGGTCTTCGATAAAGGCAGCAGTACTGCGTTTGTAGACCCGAACCGCTAAAACATTACCTTGGTCCTGAATATACGGCGTCAGATCAAATTCTGAAGGGGTGAAACTATCTTCAGCGTAGCCAATAAAGTGACCATTTAACCAGACGTACAGGGCTTCTTCTACCCCTTGGAACTGAATGATAATACGTTGCCCTTTAAAAGCATCGTCGAGATCGAATGTTTTGAGGTACGAGCCGACGGTGTTGTCCGTAGCGTCGCTGAATAGGCCTGGTGTTAATTGATCTTGATTGAGGGTATACGGTGGGCGACGGTAAATTTTACCTTCCCATGGGTATAGCGTGTTAATGTATTGGATTTGTCCGTAGCCAGCCAGTTCAATATGGCCGGGAACTTGAATTGTATCAAAGTCGGTCGCGTCGAAATCGGGTTGATAAAAATCAATGGGACGTTCAGCGGGGGTCTTGGCGAAGTTAAAGCGCCAAGCGCCGTTGAGACTCTTAACGAAGCGACTACCCGTTTTGAATTCTGCTGTGTCGTGATAATAACGGTGATCACTATGTGCAGGTAATTGGTTGACCCGGAAGACTTCTGGGTCATCTAACCATTGAAGATTAGCTTGCATGAGGAAGCTCCTTTCAAAGTTACAAAAATAAAAACGCTTACAATTATCATAAAACAAAATATTAAATTTGTATATGTCGTTTTAGTTAAATTTTAACTAAATGACGATGCCTTTTGAAAACAGCAAGGGGCCGCGTGAGAATTATAAGTGACAATTCCATAAATTTATAAAGCGTTACCAAATTTGATATTAAAGGGTTAATGAGATGTTGACAACTGCCGTTAAAAGCATTATAGTCAAATTAATAAAATTTTAGTAAAACAAATTACGGAGGGATTTTTCATGAATACTAGCGACTTAAAACAGGAGTTTACTGAAGCCTTTGATACCAAACCAGAACGGGTCTTTTTCTCACCTGGTCGGATCAACTTGATTGGTGAACATACTGATTATAACGGGGGCCATGTTTTCCCATGTGCGATCACAATCGGGACATATGGTGTTTATGCACCCCGGACAGATACGACGGTACGGATGTACTCAGCTAATATTCCAGATGCTGGGATCGTCACGTTTGACGTCAACGACCTGTCATATGACAAAGCCGCTGGTTGGACGAATTATCCCAAAGGTATGATGGATGAAATTGTTAAGACCGGCGCTAAATTCGATCATGGTTTTGATTTCTACGTTCATGGCAACATGCCTGATGGTGCTGGATTATCATCATCTGCATCAATTGAATTATTAACTGGAATCATGTTGAACACCGGCTTTAATCTCGGCATTAGCCAATTAGATCTTGTTAAGATCGGTCAAAAGTGTGAAAACAACTATGTTGGTGTTAACTCCGGGATCATGGATCAATTTGCTGTTGGAATGGGTAAAAAAGATCAAGCAATTTTACTTGATACCAACACCATGGACTATTCTTACGCACCCGTAAAATTAGGCAACAACGTGATCGTTATCATGAATACGAACAAACGGCGCGAATTGGCGGATTCAAAATATAATGAACGTCGTTCCGAATGTGAAGAAGCACTACGCCGGCTACAAACTAAGTTGGACATCAAATCACTTGGCGATTTAACCAACGACCAGTTTGACGAAGCAGCTTACTTAATCAACGATGAGACTTTGATCAAACGCGCCCGCCATGCCGTTTTCGAAAATCAACGAGCCATTCGCGCAACTAAGGCCTTGGCTGACGATGATTTAACGACCTTTGGCGAATTAGTGACAGCTTCCCACGTTTCACTACACTTTGACTATGAAGTGACTGGGAAAGAATTGGATACGTTGGCCGAAACAGCGTGGAAACAACCAGGCGTGCTTGGTGCGCGGATGACTGGTGCTGGATTCGGTGGCTGTGGTATTGCTATCGTTGATAAGGACCAAGTTGATGCCTTTAAGGAAAACGTCGGTAAAGTTTATCGCGACACGATTGGTTACGACGCTGATTTCTACATTGCTGAAATCGCAGACGGCCCTAAGGAACTTTAATAAAAACATTGATTTAAAATATAAATTAGCAGTAAGCATTGAGAAATATTGAGGAGGAATTAGAATGGCAGTTTTAGTTTTAGGTGGTGCCGGCTACATCGGTTCACACGCAGTTGATCGGTTGGTTGCAAAGGGGTATGACGTGGCGGTTGTTGATAACCTAGTCACGGGGCACCGGGCAGCAGTCAATGAACACGCGCGTTTTTATGAAGGTGATGTCCGGGATACGGCGTTCATGAATACCGTGTTTGACCAAGAAAACGTTGAAGGTGTCATTCATTTCGCAGCTTTCTCAGTTGTTCCTGAATCAATGAAAGATCCGCTCAAGTACTTTGATAACAACACGGCAGGGATGGTTAAGTTACTCGAAGTGATGGCTAAGCACAATGTGAAGAAAATCGTCTTCTCGTCGACTGCAGCAACTTATGGTGAACCTAAGCAGGTGCCAATCAAGGAATCGGATCCACAAGTGCCAACTAATCCATACGGCGAAAGTAAATTAGCGATGGAAAAGATCATGCACTGGTCAGATGTGGCTTACGGGATTAAGTTCGTGGCCTTACGTTACTTCAACGTGGCGGGGGCTAAGCCTGATGGTAGCATCGGCGAAGATCATGCACCAGAAACGCATCTCGTCCCAATCATTTTACAAGTAGCAGCTGGTGAACGTGATCAGTTACAGATTTTTGGTGACGACTATCCAACCCCTGATGGGACCAATGTTCGCGACTATGTGCACGTTGTCGACTTAGCCGATGCGCATATCTTGGCTTTGGAATACTTGAAGCAAGGGCATGATAGCGATGCGTTTAACTTAGGTTCTTCAACCGGCTTCTCCAACAAACAAATGTTGGATGCTGCGCGTGAAGTGACTGGTAAGCCAATTCCAGCCGTTATGGCGCCACGCCGCGCTGGTGACCCAAGTACGTTAGTTGCTGCTAGTGACAAGGCCCGTACTGTTTTAGGCTGGGCACCTCAATATGATGATGTGAAAGAAATTATTAAGACGGCCTGGACTTGGAAAGAAAGTCATCCGGCTGGCTACGATGATCGGGGAGGCCGAGCATAATGACGAGTTTAGATCAATTTGTCACGGCGGTGATCGCGTCGCCTTCGCAATATACTGAATTAGACCGGATCTATGTGCATAATCGGATCCTCGGTTTGGTTGGTGAAGGCGAGCCAGTTGTAACGACTGATGACCAATTAACGAGTTTAACGGACGCCCTAGTTAAGACGGCGATTCAAAATAGTAAAATTGAAGCGACTCAATCGGATGAGGACATCTTAGCAGATCAATTGATGGATCTTGTGACCCCGTTACCATCCGTATTGAACCAACGTTTTTGGGATAAGTATCAGGTTAGTCCGCAAGCGGCAACCGACTATTTCTTTAACTTAAGCAAAGCTAATGATTATATCAAGACGCGGGCCATTGCGAAAAATGTGGTCTTTCCAGCAAAAACGCCGTTTGGTGATTTGGAGATTACCATCAACTTATCAAAGCCTGAAAAGGACCCT
The DNA here is from genome assembly GCF_003641145.1 of Lactiplantibacillus paraplantarum. NCBI lineage: Bacteria > Bacillati > Bacillota > Bacilli > Lactobacillales > Lactobacillaceae > Lactiplantibacillus > Lactiplantibacillus paraplantarum. The sequence goes on along the minus strand of NZ_CP032744.1, from coordinate 3,052,551 downwards.
AAAGCGATTGCGGCAGCACGTAACCAACCACAAGATGGCTATCCACTCTGCCAACTATGTATGCAGAATGAAGGCTATCTAGGCCGGCTCGGTTACCCAGCACGGAGTAATCACCGGATTATTCGGTTAACACTTGGCGGCAATACTTGGGGCTTCCAATATTCTCCATATGCTTACTTTAATGAACACTCGATTTTCTTGGATCAAGAGCACCGGCCAATGGTCATTAACCGGCAAACCTTTACCAACTTACTTGAAATTGTTCAGCAATTTCCACATTACTTTGTGGGCAGTAATGCGGACTTGCCAATTGTTGGGGGTTCAATGTTGTCACATGAACATTACCAAGGTGGTCGGCACGAATTTCCAATGATGAAGGCGCCAATTGCACGTACGATTGAGTTAGGTATCGCGGGTGTTAAGGCTGGAATTGTTAAATGGCCAATGTCGACGATTCGGCTGACGAGTCAGGACTTGGTAGCGTTAACGGATGCCGCTGTGAAGATTCATGAGACGTGGATGAATTATTCGGACGAGAGTGTTGATGTTCGTGCTTATACGGATGGCATACGTCATCATACAACGACGCCGATTGCGCGCAAAGTTGGCGATGACTACGTATTAGATATCGTTTTGCGTGATAATCAGACGTCTGCTGAATTTCCAGATGGCATCTTCCATCCGCATCAGGATGTCCAACATATCAAGAAGGAAAACATTGGCTTAATCGAAGTGATGGGCCGAGCCATTTTACCAGCGCGATTGAAGACCGAATTGGCTGAAGTCAGCAAATACTTGTTGGATCAGCCTAATCAAATGGTCGCGATGCATCAAGCTTGGGCCGATCAATTGAAGGCCACTAATGACATCACCGCTGACAACGTGACGACTGTCATTGATACGGCGGTCGGCAACGTCTTTGCCCGGGTTCTGGCCGATGCTGGGGTCTTTAAGTGGGACGCTACTGGTGAGGCAGCCTTTGATCGTTTTGTCACAGCAATGCACGAGTAAGTTGTTAATCAAATAAAGACGTGGGGCAACGGGGTGTTGCAGACGCGATTTACCGATGAGTTTGAGTTATGCGGTAAATGGTGTTACGCCCAGTTGCCCCACGTTTGTTATTTGGTGTTAATTAAGAGAAAAGAGGAATGACGATGACCGTGACGTTAAAAGATATTGCGCAACGAGCAGATGTCTCACTAGCGACGGTATCGCGGGTCTTAAATTATGACAAGACACTATCGGTCAGTGATCGGACCCGTAAGCGCGTGTTTACGATTGCTGGCGAGCTGCGGTACAGTAAGCGTAAACGTCAGCATATAAAGGCGCTAATGCGGAAAAATATCGCTGTGATTCAGTGGTATTCTAAGACTCAAGAACATGATGACTTATATTATTTAGCGATTCGTAAGGGAATTGAACATCAAGCCCAAGTGTGCGGGTTTACGACGACTAGTATCTTTCAGAATAATTTAGATCAGGTCGGGGATGATATTGATGCGGTTGTGGCGGTGGGCAAGTTTAGTCCGACGCAAGTGCAGCAGTTGAGTCGTTTGTCGAAACAACTTGTCTTTGTTGATGACGATCAGTTTGCTCAGGGATTCAGCAGTGTGGTGACTGATTTTACGTTTGCTACTAACCGCGTCGTTGATTATTTTTGGCGGCGTGGTATCCAGGATATCGGCATGATTTATGGCCAAGAGTGGTCCACTGATCAGCAGGTGGAGATTCCCAATCAACGTCAGCAAAGCTTTGAACAGGCGTTGCAGCGGCATCATGCCTATCATGCTGAGTATGTATTAGCTGGTGATTACACTAGTCAATCTGGTTATCTGATGATGAAACGGGCCATTGCGATGTTAGGTGACCGCTTACCACACGCTTTCTTTATCGCTAATGATCCGATGGCAGCCGGTGCACTCAAAGCGTTACAGCAAGCTGATATTGCTGTGCCGCAGCGGGTCAAGTTGTTTAGCTTCAATAATACGACACTAGCCGAATATGTGTATCCAGAGATTAGCTCGGTCAATGTTGAGACTGAACTGATGGGCAAGACGGCCATCGATTTGTTGGTGAGCTGGTTCCAAGATGATCGTCAAGCAGCCCAGCGCATTGAACTGGGAACGACGTTGGTAGAACGTGAAAGCACCAAATGAAGTGATCGGGTGTTCGTGAGATTTGGCAAAAAATATCGTAATTAGTAATGTGCCACTCGGATTGTTAAAAAAGCGCTGCATGATTTTGATGGAGCACGGGTTAGTATTGAATAGCGCGCGTGAATGGGTTGATGGGTCATACTGTCGCTTTCTGATTAGTTGGTCTGTTTTGCTAAGGTGTGAGGCCGTAATAACGACAATTGTACCCTTCAAGGGTATAATTGTGAGTGAGGTGATGAAGATGAAAACAACCGCCACAATCCTTAAGGAGATTCGGCAACATTACCAAATTAGTCAGGCAAAGCTGGCAAAGTTACTCAACACCTCGGTTAGAACGGTGCAGCACTGGGAACAAGCGGACTACCAACCAAGTGGCACCGCGGTACGCTTGATTCAGATTTTGGCTACGGACGATGCGGTGTATACCGCGCTGACAAACCTCGAGGAGGAGAATACGATTATGTATTTAGAACACGATGATCAGAAGTTCACTATCATGGGTGTGCAGTTTCGGAATCAAGAGGAATACCGGGCGACCATGAATGCAATTATCAGTAACATGTATGAAGGTTTTGAACCGACTAAGGAAGATGTCCAAGATGCTCGTCGTTTCTATGACGAAGGCCCGATTAGTGCACAAGAGATGTTGGCAAAGATACGTACTTCGACCAATAGGAAAGTTGAATGAAAAAAGTATGGGCGGATTACCTACAACCAAATGGAACTCTGAAAAATCGCTTGGGCATTACTGAAGCGACTACTTTGCAGAAAATCGAGTACAAAGTGAGTACGCAACGACAACAGCAATTAGCTCGCAATCACTATCTTCTACCAGACTCTCGGCAATTGACGGGACGTCAAATTGGAGAATTGAAACTGATTAATGCATTTTTGCTCGGCGAAATTTACGACTGGGCGGGTCACTATCGCGAAGTTGATTTCAACAAGACTGCGAATGGCGTGGTGACGTTTTTCCACCCGGTGTCTTTATTTGGTAATGCTGAAATGGATATTCAACGCCAACTCGATAATTTTGCGATGTTACCGAATGACCGGGAACAGCTTGCACAGGCGTTGGGACAAGTTGTCACCGAAATCAACATGTTTCATCCGTTTCGGGAAGGTAATGGTCGCACAACGCGGCTGTTTACTGAGGTCTTGGCTTGGCAGCATGGTTTTGGCATCAACTATACCCAGGCACAGCAGGACGCTTACATGCAAGCGTCAATTCAGGATGATGCTGAAATGATGGCACAGGTGTTTATGGATATTTTGAAACAAAAGAGTAAATAAAAACAGTTGTGATAGGACAAGTTGAATTTAACTCAAAAATCAGATAGATGACTAGGATATGTCTCAGTCATCTATCTGATTTTTTAGGCAGAGATTTAGTTTAGAACGTATTTTTAACTGAGTGTGAGGACTATTATGATTTACCCGCCGGTTTCACAAAACTTTTTCGGTAAACTAATTTAGCGTCAACTAATACCATTCGCTTCTGTGGACGGTCAAAAATAATCGTATCTTTCAATGTTGTGATGGCCTGTGCGGCTAAGTCGTCTGTATCAATGTGGAAAGTCGTCAATGGTGGTGAAACGTAGCGTGCAATGTCGATATCGTTAATACTAATAATTGCGGTATCGGTGGGGACTGTGATTTTGTTTTCATTGAAAGCCTGTAAGACACCCACGGCCAACGGATCTGAACCGACTAAGAACCCTTTGGGCAATGCTTGTTTACTCAACGATTGTACGACTTGTTGTCCCAAGCGATAGCCGCTGGCAACGGAGAATTCGCCACCGATGAATAGGAACCGCGAATCAAATAGTTGTAACTCGCGTAGCCGACTTTCAAAGTATTTTTGGCGCGGATCTTGTTGATGAATGACTTGTTGATCTTTATTCCAGTAGCCGCCGTTAATGAGGCCAATGGGGGTGTCGCCCGCAGCAATCAGTTGGTCGATGGCATTTTCAGTGATGGCTTGGAGATTGGGTTGCACCGAGTTGAAGTGATGTGGATCGGGGTTGGAATCAACGAAGATTCTATGCGGTGTCAGTGCGCATAACTTTTGGAGCGCGTCATGATTGAATTCGCCTACCGCCATCACACCATCTATGTCTCTAGGAATATGGTCAATGTCTGGGTAAAAGGTGAGCTTTAGGTTGGCCTGCTTTCCGTGCTCAACGAGGCTCTGACGTAAATTGCTGAAGTAAATATCTTCAAGTTCTTGTTTCGGTTGAACAGCGAAGATCGTGGCAACTTGATAAGCAAGTCCGTGAGTCGTGTTGGGCTGTTCATAATTTAAGTTTTGCGCAGTTTGCAATATTTTTTTGCGGGCGTGATCCGAGATTGAAAATGAGGGATCGTTATTTAGTAGCCGTGATACAGTTGCTGGGGAGTAACCCGCCTTAGCGGCAATTTCACGGATGGTTGGCATAATCAGGGACTCCTTTCGAAACATTTATTGATAAACAAATCATTACTAGTTCTAATTAGCTTCACTCATAATAATACGCTTTCGTTCTCAGTAGTTAAAGCAGTAATGAGAATAAACAAAACATAAATTTTGTTTACCAATATTTAGTAATTATTTTAGTAAAACGGGTTACATTCGTTAATGAAAGCGCTTATCATAAGAGCTGTTAAAGTGTAATTAAGTTGATAGAAGTGAGGGTGCGTTTGAATGTCCAATCCATTAAAGACAACAGAATTTTTGCATGGTGGTGATTATAATCCAGACCAGTGGCTTGGCCAGCCCGAGGTGATTAAGCAGGATTTTAAAGCGTTTAAGACTGCTAAGTTAAACACGGTGACGTTGGGAATCTTTGCTTGGGACAAGTTAGAGCCTGCTGAGGGGCAGTATGATTTTAGCTGGTTAGATGAAATTTTCGATCGTGCCGAAGCTCAAGGCACTAAGATCATTTTATCGACGCCAAGCGGGGCTCGCCCACGATGGTTGGCTGAGAAATATCCAGAAGTGTTACGTGTCAATGCACACGGACAGCGAAACCAATTCGGCGAGCGACATAATCACTGTTACACATCGCCAGTTTATCGAGAAAAGGTTCAAATGATTAACCAGAAGTTGGCGGAACGTTACGGTCAACGACCAAGCTTGCTGCTATGGCATATCTCTAATGAATATGGCGGTGCTTGTTACTGTGATTTGTGCCAGCAGGCCTTTCGTCAATGGGTTCAAAAGAAGTATCAAACGTTAGCCAATTTGAACCATGCTTACTGTGGTGCTTTTTGGAGTCATGATTATACAAGTTGGGATCAGGTTCAGGCACCGTCGCCACTGGGTGATACGAATGTAATGGGACTTAACCTGGATTGGCATCGTTTTGTAACTGACCGGACGATTGACTTTTTTGATAATGAGATCAAACCGTTACGAGCGCTGACACCTGACATCCCTGTGACAGCCAATTTTATGGGTGGCAACCCATCAGAATCACACGTCTTTTATGATTTAGACTATCAGAAGTTTGCGAAGCATGTCGATATTGTGAGTTGGGATTCATATCCTAATTGGAGTAATGGTTACGAAAGTACGGCCCACTTGGCAATGAAAACTGCTTTGATGAATGACGTGATGCGGAGCCTCAAGCATGATAACTACTTGATTATGGAAAGTACACCGTCACAGGTTAATTGGCACCCATATAATCGTGCCAAACGACCAGGCATGCACGAAATGGGGAGCTTGCAACAGGTTGCCCATGGGGCCGACTCAGTTTTATATTTCCAACTACATCAATCATTAGGAGCTTCTGAAGTGTTTCATGGCGCCGTCATTGCTAACCATCGTGGCTCAAACACGCGGGCATTTAAGGACGTTCAAAAAGTCGGTCAGGACTTACAAAGCTTACAGGCCGCGCATGGAACAACCAGAACTGCAGCTAAAGTCGCTATTGTCTTTGATTATGACAACATGTGGGGGTTAGATGATGCCCGCAACTACGCTAACGAAACTAAAAAGTATTGGCGCACGATTCAAGAACATTACCAGTATTTCTGGAAACATGATATTCCAGTTGAAATTATTGCGACTACTGATGATTTGACGGCCTATGATTTGGTGATTGATCCGATGCACTTCATGATGAGCGCCCAGTTTGCGACTAAGCTTAAAGCATATGTGCAACAGGGTGGCCATCTGATTGGCACCTATATTACGGGCGTCGTTGATCATGACTTTTTAGCCTATCAAGGTGATGGTTTAGCTGATTTAGAAGCAACTTACGGGATTAAAGTTCAGGAAACTGACACATTATATCCGCAACAACATAATGCGTTGACTGCTTATCACCAAGCGTATCAAGTGAATGATTATTGTGATGTAGTTGAGACGACAACGGCACAAGTCCTCGGCACGTATCAAAAAGACTTTTATGCTGGAACGCCGGCTGTAACAGTCAATCAATTGGGCCAGGGAGCGGCGTATTATTTGGCTGCGCGGACCGATACTGACTTCTTGGATGCTTTCTATGAACGGCTTGCCACAAGTTTGGCACTTAAACCGGCCTTGCCGGTGATCAAAGCGAATGCCAAGGTAAGTATTCAAGTTAGAGAGAATGCGACGACGCGCTATTACTTCGTGATCAATTTTAGTCATCGACCAACGACGGTGACACTTGAAGTGCCGCTACAGCAGATCTTTGAGAATCAAGTGGTCAGTGGCAAGCAAGCTTTGGCCAGTTATGGTGTTCAAGTCTATATGATGAATAAATAATTAAGTGGGGTGAAATTAATGGCACAAAATGTTGAACAACAGCCAGTAACCAAGAGAAAGCTATCATGGCATCAAATTAATGAAGGCGTTGCCTTTGGTTTGGGTAACCTAGGTCACTCGGCATTCTATGGTGCGTTGAGTACTTACTTTATCGTCTTTGTCACTAGCGGGATGTTTAGTGGTGTTGCACCAGCTATCGCTAACCGGTTGATTGGTTTAATCACAGGACTGGTGGTTGTAATTCGCTTAGCGGAAGTCGTTGTCGATCCAATCTTAGGCAATATTGTTGATAATACGGAGACACGTTGGGGTAAGTTTAAGCCTTGGCAAGTCATTGGGAGTATTATCAGTTCGGTCTTGTTAGTCGTTATTTTCTCAGGAATTTTTGGATTAGCAAAGGTAAACTGGATCTTATTTGCAATTGTGTTCGTGATTTTATTTGTTATTTTAGATATCTTCTATTCGTTGACCGATGTGTCATATTGGGGCATGGTGCCAGCGATTAGTGAAGATAGTCATGCCCGGGGGATTTTCACAGCCCTTGGCAGTTTTACTGGGACGATTGGCTGGAACGGCCTGACAATGGTCGTTGTACCAATTACGACCTACTTTACCTTTATCGCAACTGGTAAACATACGCAGGGACCTCAAGGATGGCTAGCATTTTCAATCATTGTTGGAATCGTAGCGGTTATTTCTGCATTGTTTGTGGCATTTGGTACTAATGAAAAACATAATGCGATTCGAGAAGCAGCCAAGCAAAAGACAACGATTAAAGGTGTCTTTATGGGCATCATTAAAAATGATCAGATCATGTGGGTCAGTCTGGGTTACTTGTTCTATTCATTAGCATACGTGACAACCAACGGGGTTCTATTCTATCTTTTTAAATTCGTGATTGGTAAACCTGGTGAATTTTGGATTGCTGGGGCGGTCGCAACTGTAATCGGCTTTGTGACTTCACCATTATACCCAATCTTGAATCGTTTTATTCCACGGAAGGTGCTCTTTGCACTCGGTCAATGCTCAATGATTCTGGCCTACATTATTTTTATTGTAGCGCAGACGAATTTGACCTTGTTAATTATCGGCTTAGTCCTTTTCAATATTAACTTTGCACAGTTGGTTACAGTGTTATCAATGACGGACGCTATTGAATATGGCCAATTGAAGAATGGTAATCGTAATGAAGCGGTTGTATTAGCTGTTCGGCCAATGTTAGATAAGATTACTGGCGCCTTTTCAAACGGAATCGTTGGTGCCATTGCGTTAATCGCTGGTATGACTGGTAGTGCAACGGCTGCCGATATGACCGCAAGTAATATTCATACGTTTGAACTCTTAGCATTCTACTTGCCGTTAGCATGTGCAATCTTGTCGTTGTTAGTCTTTACTTTCAAGGTAACCATTACCGAAAAGAAACATGCCGAAATTGTTGAAGAGCTACAGGCCAAATTGGCAACAGGGGAAACAGCAGACGTTGCAGTAACGCCTGTAACGGGCACACTGACCACTGAAATCCTAGCACCAGTAAGCGGTCAACCGCTCGCATTGGCGGATGTCAAAAGTGCTGCACAACCACAAGGCCTACCGGGAGTTGGTTTTGCCATCCGGCCAAGTGATGGTCGCCTTTATGCGCCATTCGATGGGACGATTCGGTTTACGTTCTCAACTAAACATACGTTAGGAATCGTGTCAGCTGACGGTCTTGAAACAATTATTCACGTGGGAATTGGGACGGTTAACCTCCGTGGTGCTGGCTTTACGACCTATTATCAAGATGGGCAAGTCGTACACGCTGGTGATTTACTGATGACCTTTGATCGTGATCTGATCAAACAGAGTGGTTATGACGATGTGGTTGTTACTTTCTTTACTCAGCCTGGTCGCGTTACAGCGCACACTGAAGATTGGTCAACAGAAGTACAGCATGGTCAATCAGCAATGAAAGTAACGTTCAAATAGATTAGAGTTGTCGGTCATGACAACGCCGACTCATTGCGATAATTGCTCGTGTTAGACGTGAGGTACCAAATAAGCACTGCTCACAAAATAGTGGGCAGTGCTTATTTAGCATTCATTAAATTGTTTAAAAAGTACGATACCGGTTAGCGTTTCATCGGTACTTCCACGCCAGTACTGGTCTTTGCCCGCTGTAACAACAAGTAGTGGGCTGTGCCAAAGACGGCACCAACTAGCGCAGGGACTAACCAATCCATCCCGCTGCTGGCAAGTGGTAAGAAGCTTTGGACATGTGCCATTGCCTGACCGAAAGTACTTTGGCTAACAACGGCGGGGAAAGCAGCAACCATGTCGAAGACGGCGGGGACGACGGTGAAGACAACGACCCAAACGTAGACGATACTTGACTTGTGGAAGAGTGGCGAAAGGATCGATAAGAAGATTAGCGCCATAGCTAACGGGTAAAGGAACATCAGGACAGGGGTCGACCAAGCGATGATTTGGTTTAAGCCCACATTAGCGGTTAAAAATGAGGCCAAGCATGTGATTCTTAACCAAGCCTTGTAACTCAAGAAGCCGAAGTGTTTGTGAAAGTCCTGGGCAAAAGCAGCAACTAGGCCAATCGCAGTGGTCAAACAAGTGGTAATGATCAACACGGCTAAAATGGCTTGTCCGACACTACCCATGTAGTGATTAACGATTTGATCAAAGGCGACCCCGCCGTTATCGGATAATTTGAATTGACCTAACGATTGCGCGCCTAACAAGATTAAGAGCACGTAAATCAAACCTTCGAAGGACATTGAAAAGAAACCAGCGCGGGCGGTCACCCAAGCGGCCTTGTTGGGATCAGTTTGGCCCATGAAGTTAACGGCAGTAACGATAGTGACACCTAACGCCAACCCAGCTAAAGCGTCCATCGTGTTGTAGCCTTGTAAGAAACCATTGGTAAAGCCCGCGGTCTGATAGGCAGCAGTTGCACTGGTGCTACCAGCATGAGCTAACGGACTGCTGAAAGCTACGGCGAAGATGGCGACTAATAATAGCAAAAATAATGGATTTAATAATTTGCCGACCCGCGCCATAATTTTGCTCTGCTCAACAGACAAGTAGTAGGCGAGTCCGAAAAATGCGGCGGAAAATAGCAGTAATGCGAGTGATTGATACTTGGCTGGGAAAAACGGTGCCAGACCAACGGTGAATGATACGGTGGCCGTCCGGGGTGTCCCAAAGAAGGGGCCAATCGTAAAATGAATGAGAACCATAAAGACAACGGCGAAAGTTGCACCTAATGGCTTCCCAATGTCATAAACTCCCTTGGACTTAGTGACACAGACAGCTAGAACAGATAGTAAGGGCAATAAGACCGCCGTGACTAGAAAACCGACCGCAGCAGTGCCCCAATGGCCGCCCGCTAACTGGCCTAAGTGTAGTGGGAAGATAAGGTTGCCGGCCCCGAAGAATAAGGCAAAGATCATGGAACTTAAGGTGACATAATCACGCTTGGTTAAGTTTCGCTTTTGAACTCGATTTAACATATCATCAACACTCCTCATTATGATGGATCCAATAGTAATTAAATAAAAGTTCCGATTAACAAAAAACGTCCTGATATCTGAGTTAGACTCAGAAACCAGGACGTTTGAACACGTGTTACCACCTTAGCTTTGTGACCGTCTTACGACGAATCACCTCAAAAAGTACGGCAAGTGGCCGGCCACTTGTGATACTTCGGCTCAATAATGGGAGCAACCAACAGCAACTAACGTCAAGATCGTCACTGCCACTCAGAACTGATTTTCAACGATCTGGTCATGATGTCATTGCACCAAACTGACACTCTCTAAGCATTCCCAGAAGATTTACTTTGTTCATCGATGTGTTTGTTAATCGATTTTTAATGTGATTCTAATTTACAACCGTGATGAGAATTTGTCAATCTTTTTTCAAAAAAAGTTAGTTAGCTAGTGCGGATTAGTAAATAAAGATGGATAATAGCTGTATTAAGAAAATTTGTGAGGAGGGTTCGCTGATGACCAACAACAATGAGGAAAAGCCCCAATGGCAAGTGAATCAGAATCGCCATACCCGTTTTCGGACGATTGTCAGTGTCTTGCGGCGCTATAACGTTTTGAGTAACTTGGCGCGTCAGAAAAATCCGGACCAGGTGCGTGCGGCGTTTGAAGAACTGGGACCAACGTTTATTAAGATTGGTCAGATTCTCTCTTCACGGACGGATATCGTTAAGCCAGAATTTGCTAACGAGTTTAAAAAATTACAGAATAATGTCCGGGCTGACGACTTTAGCGTGGTTAAGCAAACCATTGAACGGCAGACGGGTAAACCAATCAACGAGATGTTCGCTCAATTTGACGAACAACCATTTGCATCAGCGTCGATGGGCCAGACGCACCATGCCACGTTGTTAAATGGGCAAAAAGTCGTCGTGAAGGTCCAGCACCCAGGAATTGATGCTGAGGTGGCGTTAGATATTTCGTTATTTGAGCGAGCGCTACCACTGTTACGTTATATCCCTGAATCATCGGTTGTTGATTTGCAAGAGATGGTTGGTGAAATTAAGCGATCGCTATTCAATGAATTGGATACCAGCATTGAAGTGAAGAATGGTTCGCGATTTTATCGATTAAATAATGCGGATGATATTATCCGGGTCCCTCGGGTTTATGCGAAGTATAGTACACAAAAAGTACTCGTTAACCAGTATATGCCGGGAACGACGATTCAACATTTTATGGCGCAAATGCTTGCGGCCGATGAAGCGGGGGATCATCAGTATGATGAAGAACGTCGCTATTTAGCCCACGTCTTAGTGCAGAACTTTTTGAAACAAGTTTTTGAAGACGGCTTTTTCCATGCCGACCCCCATCCAGGTAATATCCTGTTGCGGGAGTTGCAGCCAGATGATATTGGGTATCGTGATACAGTTCCTAAGCATGGCGGGAAGATTGGTAAGCGACAGTTACCACCATATCGCTTAGTGTATTTAGATTTTGGCATGATGGGTGAAATTAGCCCAGCTTTGATGTCAGGTATTGCCAATGTAGTGGTGGCAGTGACAACTGAAGATACACACCAAGTTGGTAAAGCTATCTTAGCGATTTCTAATCGGACCGGAATGGTTGATGAAGAAGCGTTTTTTAGTGAGCTAGCGCCATTCTTAAGTCAGTATTATAATTCGGGGCTTGGTGACATTGATTTTCAAGGCTTATTGTTTGAAATGGTCAAGGTCTGTCGGAGTAATAATATTCAAATGAATCCGGCGGTTACCATGTTGGGTAAAGCCTTTGGAACGATTGAAGGAATTGTGGAGACGCTTGATCCAACGCTATCAATGATGGATGTGGCGCGACCGTTTGCTCGTAAGTATATTCGCGAGAATTTTAATTGGCGCAACGAACTGGAAGATGGAATGTTGGCCAGTCTTCAAAGTTTGCGTGATGCACCGAAGATTCCATCACGCTTGTTGTCGGCCCTGGACACGTTTGAAAATGGTCAGACGCGGGTCAACCTTGTCTTTGCGCACCGGAAGATGTTTATTGACCGCATTGATTCGATGGTCAATAAGGTCGTGCTGTCCGTTATTTTGGCAGCTTTGATTGTCGGATCGTCACTACTAGTTCAGAGCCATCCTGATAACAGTTGGATTACGAATATTGGTATCTTTGGCTACGTTTCAGCGGTCGTCGTCATTATTGGACTGTTGATTGGAACGCTCCATTCTTGGTACACGCATTGGCGGCGAAAATGACCGTTAGTTAACGGCTTAGTTTGGCGAACTTGGACCTGCTTATAAGCTTATGCGTTGCGAAAATTTTAACAAGCAGCAGGGCTTCTATACGGCTAAATACACACAAAAAACAGCGCTACGGTGATGATTCCAAGCCATAAAATGGCACTACACCCTGTCAAGTACACAGTTTAAATAATATAAATTATGATGCTTTAAATCGGAGGGCATGATTTCGACATTCTGTCGGGGTCATGCCTTTTAATGACTTTTGACGTCGACCGTTGTTGTACCAGTCAATTGCTTTGGTAATGTTTTGAAGTAATTCTTCTTTGGTCAATGCGGTTTTAAAACTTAAGTCCTCATCTTTTAAATGACTCCAGAAACTCTCCATAGGCGCGTTGTCTCCAGGTGTCCCCGGTCTTGACATGCTATGGCAAATGCCATAGCTATTAAGGGCCCGATTGAATTCTAATGATGTATAGGCCGAACCTTGGTCAGTGTGTAAAATTAATTCGTTGGCGGCCAGGTCATTACTTTTCATTGCTTTATTAACAGTTGCTGTCACCAGTGTTGTCGTTTCGGTATCATCGATCGCCCAGGCAACGATACTGTGATCGTGTAAATCCTTGATGGCACTAAGTCGTAGTTTGTTGAGACTTTGATTACCGTATTTTAATTCAGTACAGTCGGTTGTCCAAACCTTATTAGATTCTTCCTGATTAAAATCATGCTTGATGATATTGGCTGACATCATTTCTTTATATTCCGCTTTACGATCATGTTTACTAATGCGAATCGATGATTTGATATGGTTAACTTGCATTAATCTTCTGATACGTTTGGCATTCACATGGTACTCAGTCTCTTCGTTGATGTGCATAACTAAGGTTTCAACACCAAATATATAATTATGGCTAATTTCTAATTTAAGCATGAATTTAACTAGCTCATCATTTAGTCGTTCATTAGCGGTTAATGTCCGGTTCAACCATTTATAATATGACCTCCGCTTGATCCCGACTTCTTGACACAACCAACTTATGGGATATTTACCGGCTAGTTCTTGAATTGCCTGATATTTTGAGATCCGGTCGATTGATGACCAACCACTTACTTCACTCTCCTTTGAATCTCTTTCAATTTTTTTGACAGGTCCTTTTCCATTTCCAAATGTTTAGTTCTAGCTTCTAATTCTTTTATTTTCAGTTTAGCGATATCTAACTCGGTAAGTGGCGTAGCTTTACTTTTCCCACGGCGGTCGGCTAAAGCGTCCACACCGCCGTTATTTAGCTTCTTGACCCAGGTATAAACTTGTTGATACGAGACCTCAAAATGGCTAGCGGCCTCGTGGTAAGCATAGTCGTTGGCGATAGTCCATTGAGCTATTTCAATGCGTTCAATTTGGGTTGTCTTGCGTCCGTCTTTCATCTTTCGGTTCCTCGGATTTCTATTGGAATAAGTTTTCTTTCCAATAGTATAATCTCTAAACCAATTAGACACCATCCCGGCGCTACTCAAACCATACTTGGTGGCTAATTTTGGAAAAGACAGCTTTTCTTTGATATGTTCCTGTACAATCCTTTCTTTGAATGCTTGAGAATAGCTGCGATTTTTTCTTTGATGCCTTAAGCCTTCACTTCCATTGAGATCGTACAATCTTTTCCATTGATGAATAACGTTTTTATTTATTTGTAGATCCCTGGCAATTGATTGCACCGTATGGTTATTATCAATCAGATTAAGAATGTTAATCTTTTCATCAAATGAATACTTTCTATTTGAACGCATACAAAAACCCCTTAGGTACACAGATTTTTTATTATTTAATCTGTGTACCTAAGGGGTAGTATATCCGTATATCCAAATCATCACCGTAGCGCTGTTTTTGTTACCATGTACCGTTATTGAATTGATAGAGCAATTATTATTGCTAGTTAGTCTTCTGAACCCATAACCCGGGCACAGAATGCAGCCAAAATCGCGCCGACTTCTGGTGCTAAGATGTAGACCCAGAGGTGTGATAAAGCACTACCACCGGCAAAGATAGCGGGACCAATCGAACGGGCTGGGTTCAAAGAACCACCCGTTAAGTTGAGGGCGACAATGATCAGAAACGCCAAGGTAACCCCAATCGTTAAGCCGGCAAAGTCTGCATTACCGTGGTCGTTACTAGTGACGTTTAAAATAACCATTAAGAACAAGAACGTGACTAATGCTTCGACAAAGAAGGCCATGCCACTGCTGATTTTGGGAAAATCAGTTTGACCAAGTGACGTTGCGGATAGGCCTAACGCACTCACAAATGATTTGACCGCTGCGGAAGCAACGATGGCCCCAACGATTTGAGCAATGATGTAGCCAATGGCATCGGCGGCATCGATGCGACGGTTGATTAACATCGCAGTCGTTACGGCGGGGTTAAAGTGGCCACCTGAAATACCACCAAAGGCATAGGCGGAAACGGTAATTGCTAACCCGAAGGCTAACCCAATAGCGAGGACGTCACCCTTAGCAATCACGACGGTTGCAGTCCCCAAGAAAACTAACATAAATGTGCCGAGAAATTCGGCGAGATACTTGCGCATAGTTGCACACTCCCTTTTGAATAATTGCTAACTTAGCCTATTTTACAATACCTGACTGGAAAAACGGCGGAATTTGCTTGATTTGTGAATGTTTCTCATAAGAATTTTATAATTATTTTAATTGATGCTTACCGTTATAAATGCTGTCATATAAGTGTTTCAAAACGATTGAAAGCGGATTATATTTTATCTAATAAAAAAATTGTTTTCGATAGGTGGTTATTACTAGGGGCTGATATGATTGGCGAGTAACCTAACGTTGTGACAAACGTGGATTGCGAGTAATCATGAGTTCTGTTCTATAATGGTTAGGGTAAGCAAGTTGATGTTTTGAAAACAAAATAATTTTGTTTCACGTGAAACAGTGAAGGAAGGTTTAATTAATGGCGTTATCATATCAAGCTTTGTTGACGGCGGTTCCAGTTGTTTTAAAAGCTGGCAATGTGCCGAATATTGTCGGGGAAGCCGGCATTGGTAAGTCGGCCTTAGTTGCCGAAGTGGCGAAACAGATGGGTGCTCAATTATATACGACGGTCGTCAGTTTATCTGAAAAGGGGGACTTAGCGATTCCAGTCCCGCCATTGACTAGCGATTCATTTATTCAGACGAAACGTTATGGTCAGTTAGCGGATGTTCAATTTGGTTACGCGCATACACTGATTGAAATTATTCAGTATGCTGAGCAGCATCCTAAGCAACCGATTTTATGGTTTCTAGACGAATTCAACCGTGGGACACAGGCTGTTCAAAGTGAACTAATGAATTTGGTATTACAACGGACGATCAATACGTTGAAATTACCAGAGCAAGTACAGTTGATTATTGCCGAAAATCCCGATGCTAGTATGACTGGATTTGAAAGTAGTACTTATGGCGTGACTGCTGGCGATGCGGCTATTAAAGATCGAACCGTGCGTCTAGTTATGCGGGCTGATGTGGCGGATTGGCTTGCTTGGGCACAACAACTTGATGAACGCATGAATCGACCGAACATTCATCCACTAGTCCAGCAGTTCATTAGTGAAGACGTGACGCGACTCAATCAAGCTGATATGCAAGCTGATTTAACAGCAACACCACGTGCGTGGGCGCGTGTTTCGGCCAATCTATATGAAATCGAACAACTGCCTGCGGATCAACAGACAACTGTGGCGTTGGATATCTTTCAAGGTGATGTTGGGACCGAACTAGGACTCGTGTTCGAGCAATTCTTGGAACAACAGGCGATTCATCTAACACCAGCAATGATTTATGACAGTCAACCAGTGGGATCAGTGGTGCCGGCACCTATTCTCAAGCAATTTACGGCCATGAATGAGATTCAAAAGCGAACAGTCTTGGCTAGTTGTTTGGCATTAACTACAACGTATCCGTTGACGGATGACCAGCATGCTGGCCGCTTTATGCAATTACTACAAACGCTTAGTCAGGATGGTCAGTTCGCGTTGGTTCAACAGATTGGCCATAAACGGGACTTATTGAAACAACTATATACAGCGAATGTGGCTAAACAGAGCCCATACGTTACGGCTTTATATCAATACTTGCAGCAAGTAGCGAGCTGGTCAAATCAGTAAAAGGGTGGTGAACAGCTATGGTTAACAATGCCAATGAGTACGCACAGTGGCGGCAAGCGATGTTGGTGGCTCCTGCAGCTGATTTATCCCAAAGCGGTACGACGATGGTCAGTCGAGCCGTCATTGAATTACTAGCAACTGATCAGTTTTATGGTGAACTATTGACCCGCCTACCAAGACAATTGAATGCCACGTTAACGACACCGTTTGCATTGACCTGGCTCGATAACCGTCTGGTCTTGCAATACGCACCCAGTGCGATTGCTCAAGTATTTGTCCGTTTTGATTATTTGCAGGCCGGTTTAAAGCACGTGGCGTTACACGTTGTTTGGCAACACCCATTACGCTATCGTGAACAAGTCAAACAGCAGCCACGTTTGGTAACACTAGCGACTGATCTGGCCGTTAATCAATACGTCGACGGACTGCCTAAGGATGCGGTCAGTTTAGCGACCATCCAGTCCTTAGTTAAAGAAAGATTGCCACGGCGAGCGGATTCGGGCCGTTATTTAAAATTATTACAGCAACAATCACGTTCACAGCAGCGTCAACAACCGGGGCAGACGACACCGCAGTCAACGTCGAATAAGCCGCAACGACGGCTTACTCAAGGGCGCGACCAGCAAACGACAACGGGATTGATTGACGATTCAGGTAGTTGGTCGGCCCCAGGGCAATTAACGAATCCCAATTTGGCAACGGCTCGCTTGCAACAGTTGGCGGAGGAAGCTTGGCAGCAAACTAATGAGGCTGGCCGCGGTTTAGTGGCAGGAAATGTCCAATCCCAGTTAGCCGTAATTGCGCAGCCAGCACAAATTGATTGGCGTCAATTATTGGTACGGGGGCTTGGACGAATTCCCAGTGGCAAGAAGCCGTCACATGCACGTTTCAATCGGCGTCAGCCAGCCCGGATGGAATTGCCTGGACAGATTGGGGATACGCGGCTAGATTTGCAAGTTTATGTGGATAATTCAGGCTCTATTAGTGATGCGACGCTCCAACAATTACTGGCTCAGGTGGCGGCCTTAACCCGGATGTGCTCAACGACAATTACCGTCAAGCCGTTTGATGCGATCGTGCAACCTGGACAAACTTATCAAGTGACGCTCCCACAGCATATTCGGTTTACGCGTCGTGGTGGTGGTGGAACGATTTATCAAAGTATCTTTGATGATTTAGCAGCGCAACATAAGACTAATGCGACGACCTTAGTGGTGATTTTGACGGATGGCCGCGGCGAGCGCCATATTGATACGCATCGATTTACGAACGTGATTTGGCTTTTATCCCGAACGGATGATCAGCTATCTGTCCGACCGGTTGTCGGTCGCGTGATTAATTTGAATTTAGGAGATGAACAATATGGGCATGCCACTTAAACCGGATGATATGCAATCCTTACTGACCCACGATCGACGCTATCAACGGGCTAGTGCGATTTTAACGGATCAATGGCAACGGATCATGGCGGATGAAGAACTGGCTTATCGGCAGCAAATTACCATTGACGATTTACGGTTTGCGAAAGCGTTGTTAGCCAGTGAATTATTGACTAGCCCGTTTGAGTTTGAACATTATGCGGGCGTTCAGCATTTGCGGCAACACTATGGTAGTCATCTCACTGGCGCGGCGCAAAAATGGTTGGTACAAAAGTATTTGTAACGTTGGTCGGCCGCGTTTGAAATTCAAATCAAATCAAAAACAAGCAAGTTTCTCCATGGGTGTTGGAGAAACTTGCTTGTTTTTATGACTTAAACGATGCAATTAGTGTCGAGCTAAAAAAGTTAGCCAAGCTTGTTGACGTTGTTGAATGTCAGGCTGGCTACCTTGACGGAGGCGTGTTTGTAGGCCAATCCGTGCTTCTAGTAACGACTGTGCTAGGCTCATGCTGGATTGTTCATCAGTGATTTGATTGTTAGCTTGACCCTTTAAGATGACCGCGGCCATTAAGGTCAGGTAATCATCATAAAACCAGTTGGTCGCCCGTTGAACATCTGCATCAGTAGTGCCGAATTCTGCGACCGCGTTGGCCATAAGGTCACCTGCTGGTTGGTCGGTCGCCGTTAGATCACGACTGAATAGCATACTGAGAATGGTCAGAGGTGCAGCGCCATCTTGTTCTAAACGTTGCATGGCTTGCGTACAACGCATTAAAGTTTGTTGGTGATATCGTTGTAGGCTGCGCAAATAAAGGGTGTGCTTGTCCCCAATAGCGTTATATAAGCTTTGCTTTTTGACGCCACTAACCGTTACAATTTCGTCCATGGATGTGTGGTAATAGCCTTGTTGCCAAAATAAATGCATTATTTTTTCGATAACTTGATCATCTTGGAATGTTTTTTTAGCGGGCAAAATTAGAACCGCCTTTCTGGTTAAAATGAGTACTTTAAGTATACCATAGCGTAATGTAGCACTTAGTAAATGCATATTAACCGATAAAACGATTTAATCAGGGGACTGTTACTGTTTTGAAAGCTGATTTTAATTAGGGTCCGTCTTAAAACTACTTAAGTAAGATGCAAATTGAGGCAATGTAGACCGTAGCCAGATAAACATGAGCGAGCTTATCATAACGCGTTGCAATCCTACGAAAGTTCTTCAACTGATTGAAGAAGTTCTCAATCAAATGGCGCTCACAATAAACGTGGTAATCATAGGTCCACTTGTCTTTGGTATTTTCCTTTGGCGGAATGGTATAGACGCCTGCTTTATCTTCAATATACTGGCGAAGTTTCGCGGTGCCATAGGCTTTATCCGCGATAATATTTGATTGAGAAATATCGAAGCCTTCCAGCAACTCACTGGCAACTTGGCTATCATGTACTTGACCACCTGTTAGGCGAAAACCCAAGGGATTCCCTAATCCGTCAACGAGTGCGTGAATCTTGGTCGTTCGGCCACCTCGACTTAATCCAATAGCTTGATTTTCGACCATACATTCGGCATTTTTTTTGCCCCAGTGGCCTTTTGATGCGCTCGAACGATCGTTGAATCTAAGCTCAAGTTTTCCATGTCGGGATCGTCAATCAATTCGAGAAAAACCTGTTCGAACAAGCCTGAACTTACCCAGGCTCGGAAGCGACTATACACCGTTTTCCAAGAGCCATAGCGTTCAGGTAGATCACGCCAAGGAGCCCCGCTGCGCATGAGCCAGAGGATAGCGTTGAGGGCGGTACGGTTGTCTAGGCTTGATGGACGGCCAGTCCGGTATGGCGGGAAGTATCCTTTGATTCGGTCCCACTGAGCATCTTCCAGTTCGTATCGTTTAGGTGTTGTCATCGGAATGCCTCGATTCGTTTTTCCTCAGATTATACCTGAATTTTTAGTTTTCAGACAGTCCCTAGTTAGAATTTTAAAGTTTTGAAGCCAGTAAAAAATATCAGCATTAAATCGATTACATAATTTTATAAAACAAAGAGAAGTTAATGTAATAGCCCGTTGTTACAGTGATATTCTGATTTTATATAGTGATTTAATATTTATAATTATTAATATTTTTAACTAATGTTAGTCCTCATTAAAGTTTAACGATAATATAATGTTAACGACTTATTTAGTTGAGGATAACAACCATTCGACCATAATTCGATGAATGTTAAACGCGGGAAAGCTTGCTGTTAAACTGATTTCAGTAGTTTATATAAAAATATTTGTATTGGCTATAATATTAAAAATGGCTCATAAGTCTGTTAAAATAGCGATTTTAATTAATGGTTAAGGGGCGTCATCAATTGACAGCGATTCCAAAAGCATGATATATTTTCGTTGCTGATAGGGTTACTCACAACGATTCACTATTAGTAGCAAGACTTAATAACCGATGATAAGCTTAAGTCGATTTCTGGAAAGGACGTGGTCATATTAATTGGGCAAGCACATTTTTAACCTTAGGAATTAGTCGGATAATCGGGTTACCGGTAGCTGCTGATACACAAGCTGGTACTTACCATTTAACGGTCACGTCTAATTCAAATGCAGCAGCTGATACAATCGGGGGACCACTACAAGGTGTATTACCACAAATGAATGAAACCCAGCAGTGGCTTCTATTCGGTATTGGCATATGTGGACTTAGTTTATTAATGTTATTGATTCTAATCTGGTGGCGCAACCGTCAAACAATAAAGGAGCAACCAAAATGAAAAAGTATATCGGAACACTCGTTGCAGGCATGACACTCATGGCAGGATTCCCGCTAGTAGGGCAAGCTGCTGATAAAACGACTGAAGCGACAGTTACTTTGGAGCAAGATCCAGAAAACAAAGATATTACCTTAGATGAAATACCGGCTGTCAACTTTGGAACACAGAAAATAATTAATGACAGTAAAACTTATGATGCGACCACTGTGACTAATGACTTAAAAGTAACTAACCCGGGGAACACGGACGGTTGGTCAGTGCAAGTTCGAGGAACGAAATTCATGGCTGACCAGCGTGAACTACGGGGAGCTACGTTAACCTTCGCTAAAGTCGATGCCACAGCTGATGACACTGGTAACCAGTCAAAAGCAACTGCTAATGAAGTAACGATTAATGAAAGTGATCAAGCTATCATGGCTGCTACGGCTAACGAAGGGATCGGTAAGTTTACTAGTAAGTATGCGACTGACAAAGTTTCCCTCTTGATTCCTGCCGGTAACGCGGCTGGTGCATACAAGTCAACCTTGACATGGACATTAGGCAACGCCCCTAGTTAATCTAAGTTAGATTAATGCGTCAGAGGAGAACTGAGGTGTGACCGATGAAAATGGGATTGTTGGTAACGGGGCGGTTACTAATGACGGCAGCCAGTTGTCTCATCGTTAGCAACTGGTGCTGGATGACGGTGACACACGCTGCAACGACACAGTCACAGGTGCAAGTAAAGTTAACGCCTTCGGATGATGACAATGCCGTTTCCCCGGTTGATCCTGATGATCCTAGTAAACCATATCCTGGTGATTCGGTTGATGACGGCAACGTAGTCGGTACGGGTTCGCAGGGTAACTTAACCATTGATTTTGTTAGTAATCTTAGATTTAATGCGATTACAACTGCCGGTGGTCCGGTCAGTACGACGGCTCAAAATGAACGGGCGATGATTCAAATAACAGATCGGCGCGCATCGGCAGCTGGTTGGACTTTACAAGTAACGCCCAGCCCGTTACAAAGTAACCAGCAGTCATTAACGACGTCTTTGAAGTTGGGGACCGTTCAATTACGGCCGGGGACTGGGAACGTTAGTACAGCACCTAGTGTTGTTAATACTGATGAACTAGTTGCTGGGGTTGCTAACAATGTGGTGACCGCCAAGGCTAACACTGGTCTAGGAACTTGGTTAGTAGTTTTGAATCGGGGTCGTGAACTAACACAACTTCAGATTTATGATCGCCAACTGACTGCCGGCGATTATACGGGCACGTTAGCTTGGTCGTTGATGAATGCCCCTAGTTGAATGGTTTGACTGAAGCTGCTACTCGTAAAGAATGGCAGCTTCAATCATACATAGCACGTTACTTACCGTTGAAAAAAGGAAGGGTAAAGCATATGAAAAAAATGTTTTGGCAGTTGTTAGCAGTAGTGGGTATGATTATGGCCGGTTTGATGATGACGGCAAGGGCCGATGATTTAAATTATACGGTTCAGGCTAATCTACCTGATAACCAGATCAATCAAAAAGTGTCATATTTTGATTTAAAAGTCACACCGGGACAAACACAAAACTTAACGTTAAATATTAAAAATAATGATAGTAAGGAGCATCGTTATACGGTTTCTCCCAATCTAGCAGTGACAAATGAGAATGGAATCATTGATTATAGTCAGGCTAAGGCGAAAGCGGATCGTTCATTGAAGTTTAACATTAAAACGGCATTGTCTGATGTTCAGACGGTGACGGTGCCCGCTAAAACGACTAAAAAGGTGACGGTTAAATTAACAGTTCCAGAAAAGACGTTTAAGGGAATTGCACTTGGTGGGATTAATATTATTCAGGAATTGAGTACTAAGGCCAAACAGTCCAGTAGTGGGATGGCTATCAATAATCAATACGCTTATGTGCTTGGCTTACAGTTGCAAGAATCAGATCCGACAAATATTAAACCTGATATGAAGTTGCATCAGGTTAAGGCTAAACAACGTAATTATCGCAATTACGTGACGGCTAATTTACAAAATACTCAGCCAGTGATCATGCATGGACTAAAAATTAAGAGTTATGTGACGAAGGCTGGTTCATCCAAGAAGGTCTTGACAGCAACTAAGGAAAATATGTCAATGGCTCCTAATAGTAATTTCGATTTTGCCATTGGTGATGGTACTCAGCAACTAAAGCCTGGTAAATACACATTACACTTGACGGCAACCGCCGATAAGGGCAAATGGCAGTTCACTAAGAACTTTACGATTACGAACAAAGAAGCTGAGACATTAAACGATACGGCTGTTACGGAAAAACAAACAAACTATTTCTGGTGGTTTGTTGCGTTAGGCATTGTCATCATTGGTTTGCTGGCTGCAATTGTCTGGTTGTTGCTGAAAAATCGCCGTCGTCAGGATTAACTAGCGAGAGGAGTTTTCAATATGTGGAAGGGACCGAAACAAATACTGGTTGCAATAATGGCATTAACGGGGTTATGGGTCGGGACCGCCCACATTCAGGCCGCTGACGAAGCGTCGTTGGCAGCGGCACCATCTGGCTTGAATCAGTTGGACAAACTCTTTACGTTACCAGCGACATTTAGTGGCGGGGCCACTAACAGTGCGAGCATTGCTAATGTGACCAATACGAGCTCGCCAAATACTCAAGCTGTGCAAATTATTAATGGTAAGAAACAATTAGGTGGCTTTTGGTCCAATGATGCCAACCGGTTTGATTTAAATAAAGACGCCACCTTTAAGATGTGGGTGTATTTGGGAACATCTACTAGTACTAGCAAGGCCGGTGATGGAATGGCCTTTGTCTTACAAAATGATCCTAGTGGAACATCAGCTTCGGCAAAGGTCAGCTCATCAAATATTATTGGTGAAACATTAGGTGTGTGGGGCGTTGACACCAACAATAAATTACAAGATACACAGGAATTTGCAAAAACAGCAATCCAAAATAGTTGGGCCTTAGAGTTTGATACCTATACCAATACATCAACGGGTTATAGTGATGCTGGTAAGGGTGATGCATTTGATAATGGGATTAAGAAGCAACATATTGCGACTGGCTATCCAGGTGCAGCTAGCCAGTATATTAATCAATCAGTTAGAAGTTGGGATTTAACTGGGTTGATTTGGACAACACGGTATTACTTTACGCAGAACCATGGTAATTTAATGACCAATGTGACGTTGGGTGACAGTAAGTGGCATCATTTGGTTATGAAGTGGGAGGCGGCCAGCAAAACGATGACGTACACGTTTGATGACCTCAATCCCGATGGATCAGCAACGGGTAGCGGCGTTACTCAGAGTGTGGGCCTTGATACTAGCCAATTTAATAGTAGTGATGGCTTGGTTCGTTGGGGGTTCATGGGAGCCACTGGTAGTAATACTGGTAATAATATGGTCGTAATTGAAAGTGCACCGAATCTAGTTGATGCTCAGGCGGCCGTTAAGGTGACGGACAAAACTAAGAATCGCGAGGTCACGACAGGTAGCCAAGTTAAGGCCAAGCGCAAGGTTCAGTATGATTATCAGCTGAACTATAAAGGCGGACAACTTGATTGGGATAACATTACTGCTGAACTGAACTTGCCAAAGCACATTACCTTTAACAGTGCTAAGGTGACGTACGCAGATGGTAGTGAACAAACGTTAACAGCCCCGACAGCTGGTGCTACCAAAGTGGATTACACACTAGACAAAGCATTATCGACTAGTCAAGCAACGGCAACGATTACGCTTAGTGGAACTGCTGATAATGTGGTGGTCAACGAGGAAACAACGGCCACAACAGCAACGTTTAAGAATAAGATTTTTGAAACAACGACTGAAGCACCAAATTATACAATTACTGTTGATCAGCCGATTGGTATTTTAATCCTCAATAATCCATATACGGTGGCTAATGGTGATGATGTCACGGTTAAAGGAATTGTATTTGCCGAAGATTCGGAACAATTGTCAAATGACCAAGTGACACTTTATCCAACGGTCAACGGCAAAGAAATGCCGGCGGTTCAAATGTCCAATGATGATGAACAAGGGTATTTCTATTACAAGATTAAGGCGGACCAATTACACGTTGGCGATGATAACAGGCTGGAAATTTGGGCCTCAGATCCGTATGAAAATGAATCACCGGTCGGAACGGCTAAGATTACCGTTACAGGAGGGAATCTAGGGTTTAAGTCGGTGGCCGCGAATAGCACTTTTAAGTCAATAATGTTAGACGGTTCAGCTAAAACAACGGATCGAGAAGATGATTGGCAACTGGTCGTTCGTGATAATCGTGGGAAAGGTTCCAATTGGCAATTACAAGCTAGTGCGACTAATTTTAAAACTACTGGTGGCAAAACATTGCCTGGCGATGTGATCTTTCGTCAAGGTGATAAAACGACCACGCTTAATTCGGTTGGCACCGTAATTGATAGTCACACAACTACTAGTGATAATGATGATTATGATGTTTTAGCCACTTGGACAAGTAAGTCTGGTATTTTGTATCAGAGTAATGCGGGTGCTACGCCTGGTTCTTATACTGGTGATATTACGTGGACGTTAACGGATGCACCTAAGTAGTGCTAGCTGGTTGGTATTGAGAAGAGTAAGAATGGCTCTTACAAGTGAATGCTTGTGAGAGCTTTTTTTTGATGAAAGTTAGATTAGTACTTAGCTGACAGTCGACTTATTGATGACCTTAGTTAACTAAACGTCAAAACGGGTTGACGACTTATAAACACTGTAGTCAAGGCGTTAACTTATCGAATGATTAATGAAAAAAGGCAACTTTTAACGTGTTTTTGGTTGCGTTTTCTTTTTAGTTTAGTACAATGTAATTGTCACCAAATACTTGTTTCACAAACATGATTGTGAATATAAACACATTTAAGGAGCGCGTTTAAATATGAAAGTTATCGTAATTGGTTGTACCCATGCTGGCACTGCTGCCGTTAATCAGATTTTAGCGTCAAACCCAGATACTGAAGTAACGATTTATGAGAGAAATGACAATGTTTCGTTCCTATCCTGTGGGATTGCCCTGTACCTCGGTGGCCAAGTTGCCGATCCTCAAGGTCTGTTTTATTCTAGTCCTGAACAGTTAGCTGAGTTAGGTGCGACTGTTCATATGCAACATGATGTAACCGATGTTGATACTGAAAACCATGAAATTACCGTTACTGATTTAAAGACTGGCGCATCTAAGACGGATCATTATGATAAATTAGTCGTTACAACCGGTTCGTGGCCAGTTATTCCACCAATTGATGGTATTGATAGCCCAAATGTTTATCTTTGTAAGAATTGGACGCATGCCCAAAATTTATGGGAAGCGGCCAAGCCTGCTAAGCGGGTCATCGTTATTGGTGGGGGCTACATTGGGACTGAATTAGTAGAAGCCTACCAAAAGCAAGGCAAAGAAGTGACTTTGATTGATGGCTTACCACGAATTTTAAATAAATATTTAGACAAAGAATTTACCGACCGCGTTGAACAAAACTTTGTTGATCATGGAATTAAGATGGCTCTAAATCAAATGGTCCAAGGCTTTAGCGATGATGGTAAAGAAGTGACTGTTAAGACTGATAAGGGGAGTTATACTGCTGATATGGCCATTCTGTGTGTTGGGTTCCGGCCGAATACTGGTTTGTTGAAGGGGAAGGTTGACATGAACGCCAATGGTTCAATTAAGACCAATGATTACATGCAAACTTCTGATCCTGATATTTATGGTGCCGGTGACTCGGTAGCCGTTCACTACAATCCAACTCAAAAGGATGCTTATATTCCGTTAGCTACCAATGCAGTTCGCCAAGGGACATTAGTTGGTTTAAACATCTTTAAGCCAACTCGTAAATACATGGGAACACAGTCCACTTCTGGCTTAATGTTGTTTGGTCAGACGATCGTTTCTTCTGGAATGACCTTAGAACATGCTCAGGCTGAGAAGGTGCCAGCAGCGGCTGTCACTTTTGAAGACAACTATCGGCCCGAATTTATGCCAACGACCAAACCAGTTCTGATGCAATTGGTTTACAATCCGGAGACGCGTGAAATTTTAGGTGCGCAATTCATGAGTGAACATGACGTTTCACAATCAGCCAACGTAATTTCTGTGATGATTCAAAATCACAATACCATTGATGACCTTGGCTTTGTGGATATGTTCTTCCAACCAATTTACGATCGGCCATTTAACTACTTGAACTTACTTGGTCAAGCAGCCATTGCACACGCAGCTGAAGCAGTAACTGAATAAATAATTTAAAATAGGACGAGTAACCAACTTTCGGTTGCTCGTCCTATTTGCTTATGGCTGATAATTAAACGTTAGATGATCCTGGGTGACAAAGTTCAAGTTATGCAAAATCTTTTCTATGATTGAATTTTGTTGTGGTAGGTTTAAAGTGAGTTGCTGTAACTTTAATTCAACGGTTCCGAATGCCACCAATCGTTCCAAAATCTCAGTTAGCGTGGTGGCTTGCTGATAAGCTGGCCTGAGATTAATGATGAGCGTTCCCGTATGGTTGGCAGTGTCAATGGGCGTAAAGCCAACCTGACCCACAAATTTAGTAGTGGTGCGATCAGTCACGCCCCAGATAAGTTGCCGATCATGAAAGATTTCACGCATGATGTGGTTGATCTGCGTGGCCGTTGTTTCCATGGTCGCTGTGGGGGTGCTAGTTTGATATAGATTAAAAACGTCAATGACCCGAGCCTTGGTCAACCAGTCAAACGTGTAGTGGGGGGTTAGAATTGGGTGATACTTTTCAAACTGTGACATATTTTCTCCTTTAAAGCCGACGTAAAAACACTTGATACTATTGTAATATAACTGACGCTAACTTGCGCTGATGGTGCTCTGATGAAAATAAGAAAACTGGCTAGCGAGTTTTTGACAACTCTGCTAGCCAGTCTTTTTACATGTTGTTAATCAAGCAAGCTTACCAAATTTTGACCCGCTTATCCGGTGCCAAATACATAGCATCGTCAGGCTGAATGTCAAATGTGGTGTAGAAGTCATCCAAGTTCTTAGGTTGAACGTTGGCACGTAGTTTAGCAGGAGCGTGCACATCGATTGAAAGTAAGAGTTGCATGTATTCGGTCGTGGCTTTCATCCGCCACACCATTGCCCAGTTGGTAAAGAAGGCACTCAGATCAACATCATCTTCGCCTTTAGCGGCTTCTTCCGCACAACTTAAGCCGCCAGCATCAGCGATGTTTTCGGACACGGTTAGCGTACCATTAACTTTCGCACCAGCAAAATCAAGGCCGTCAAATTCACTAATCATTGACTTGGCGAGCTCCTTGAAGTGTGCGGAGTCTTCCTCAGTCCACCAGTTGTGTAGATTGCCGAACTCATCGAATAAGGCGCCGTTATTATCAAAAGCGTGGGAGATTTCATGAGCGATAACGGCACCAATACCACCATAGTTGGCGCTGGAAAGCTGTTCTAGGCTGTAGAATGGGGCTTGTAAAATAGCGGCTGGAAAGACAATGATATTCATAAATGGATGATAGTAAGCGTTAACGGTGTCCGCACTCATTTCCCAGCGGGTCCGGTCAGTGGCTTTGCCCCACTTAGAGAACATGTCTTGGCGAGCTAAACGGTTAAAGTGCAGCACGTTACTTAAAACGTTACCGCCTTGTTCTGGTGTATGGGTTTTGAATTTTGTGTAAATCGTTTCTAATTTATCAGGGTAGCCCACTTGAATGCCGAGTTTGTCAAGCTTAGTAATCGCTTTGGTCCGGGTATCTGCACTGAGCCAAGTGTTCGATTGCAAGCGTCGTTTGTAAACCGCAATCATTTTTTCAACCATCTGGTGGACATCCGCTTTAGCGGCTTCACCAAAATATTTGTGACCATAATAGAGGCCAACGACCTGATCGAAGGTCCCGGTAGCTAGATAGTAGGCACTTTTAGCTTGGTTCCGGGGTTCCTTTTGCCCAGATAATGCCCGAGAGTAAGTTGTTGCTAAGACCCGCATGTCATCACTGAGGTAGCCACTGTAACGTTGGACTAACTTGGCCTTCATCCAATTCTTCATTAGACCAAAATTGTCGGGATTGACTACTTCGTTGAAGTGATCAAAGAAGGCGGGTTCTGGCAAGATAACTTGATCAGGATTACCATCAATGACTGAATAGGTAATGGCTGCTAAGTCTAAGTAACGACTAGTATTGACGAAATCGTTAAATTTGCGGGGGTTATACATCTTACTGTAATCAGCAGATTCTTCAGCGGACTTGACCCACGGGACGATCAAGCGGTCAAATTGCAAGGTGTCATCGACGATTTTTTGAGCTTCATCCGCATCATAACCGGTTTTTTGTAACAGTTCAGTCATCATCTTAGCGTAAATGGCTAGTAACTTAGGGCCGGATTGGTTGCCTTCGTCATAGTACGTCTTGTCGGGTAGGATGGTGCCAGGTGCTTGGGCAAATAGGGCGTTGATCTTAGTGTTCTTCATGTCAGCATCAACATCTAAGCTGAATGGTAGTGGGAGACCGTCGTAGATCCAATCGGGCATCCGTTGTTGTAAGTCAGCAAAGTCGCTTAAACTATCAATTTGCTTGAGGCACGGTAGGATTGGTGCTGCACCGTTGGCATTACGCTGTTCGAAATCTTTAGCTAAACGGTAAAACTTGATGAATTCTGCCAGCTGCGGATTGTCAGGTTCAACGGTCCCCGCAGCCATTGCATCGAAATCATGCATTAATGTTTTTTCAATGGCATCAACTAAGTCCATAAAGCCCCCGGTTGAAGCATGGTCATCCGGAATGACGGCGGTTTTAAGCCACTCGCCGTTGACGGCGTCGTAGAGATCTTGTTTTACTGCTGCTTGATTAATGGTTGCCATTAAATCCACTCCCTAATAAATTATCTAATACTAGGTTAATTATACCTTAGATTATTCTGAGTGGTATCATCAGGCACTGACTTAGCAAAAAATGATACTAATCATCTTAATAGTTCCGAATCAATGGCAATCAGACAGTGAATATTAATTATAGAAGCCAAAATTACTTCCAAATTATTGGTATGAGTGAATCGTTAATGCTTGTAAATCACTGTTTAAGGTCGTGATGGCTGTCGACAATGCTTGATAGAAAATTCCCCGGACGACTAACGGTGGAACCATTAGTTATTCGGGGAATTAAGGGTAATTTAATTATTAGTCATTATTCAGTTAATAATAACTGATCGGCATCGTTAATTTCGATGACTTTGCCAGGCTTTTGCGTAATTAGACCTTGATGCTCGAACAATGCGAGTTTACGGCTGATGCTTTCAGGGGTGGTACCGAGGAACGTCGCCAGATCCTTTTTCTTTAATGGCAGTTTAAACGTATCCGATTTCAGAGCTGCTGCCGTTTCGGTGATATAGTTGGCTAACCGCGCTTCGACTGATTCGGTGGCCGTACTTGTCGTTTGCCGTTCGAGCTGACTGAGACGTTTACCAAAGACGTTTAAGACATTGATGCTGATACTTGGATATTTTTGCATCAAGTCCTGAAAATCTGAGCGGCGAATGCTGCAAACATCAGTTGGTACTAAGGCTTCGCCAAACGAGGTCCGCCGTTGGTTTTCAAACAAGGCAGCTTCGCCATCGATATCACCAGTTTGCAATAGGTATAATAGTTGTTCGCGACCATTGGCAGCTAGCTGATAGACTTTAACCTGCCCATTGGCAACAATCATCAGTGAATCCAGTGGATCATCAGCGCCAAATAAAGTGCTGCCGGCTGGATAATGGTGATGACGAACAATCGATTCGATGGTGTCTAATTGTTCGTTACCGAGTTCGCTAAAAATTGGGACTAACTGCACGCATTCATGTTCTGCCATAAGGCCCACCTCCTGGGTAAATTCACCCTAACTATAACAGATTTTGATTGGTAGATAGGGTTTGACGTTTTAAGTTTCCTGCTGTTTTAATAACTATATTGTAGCGTAAAACTATTTTGAATTTCTTGACGGCCGTCAAGTTCTGATCAATCAAATCCGGTTATGATAGAACCATCAAATGAACAACACGGAGGTAATTGATTATGAAAATTATTATGCAATTAGGAACGTTAACTTGCCCATCATGCATGACTAAGATCGAAAAGGCCGTTGCTAACCATGACGGCGTTGAGAATGTTAAGGTGCTATTCAATGCTAGCAAGGTCAAGGCTAACTTTGATCCGGAAGTGACGAATGCCGATGACTTGGCACAAGTCGTTACCGGACTTGGCTACGAAGTTGAAAACGTCAAGGTTAAGTAGGAGGAATAAACGATGAGTGAACTAACGATCGACGAACAATACGCAGCGGAATTAAAACAGAGTGACATTGATCACCATGTCCCAACAGCGGGCGCAATGACGAATCACATTTTATCTAACTTAATGGTGGCTTACGTTAAGTTGACCCAAGTGAAGTGGTACGTTAAAGGCCCACAATCATTGGCATTGCGGACGGCATATCAACGCTTGTTAGCTCAAAACATCCGTCAGTTTGCTGAATTAGGCGAATTACTCCTAGATGAAAACCAAAAGCCATCTTCCACAACGGCTGAATTAACCAAGTATTCAATGTTGGAAGAAAATGGGGCTTTCAAGTATCGATCCGCTGATGAGCTCGTGGCTGCAACAATTAAGGATTTTGATACGGAAAACCTATTCGTTGACCGGGCTATCAAGCTTGCTGAAAAGGAAACCCGGCCGGCACTGGCGGCTTGGTTAGTTGCTTATCGTGGCAGTAACAATCGCAATATTCGGGAATTACAAGCTTATCTTGGTAACGATGCTCGAACTGGTTTAGATGAAGAAGATGAGGATGACGACGATTAGGTCGGTGTCGCTGAAGAATTAAACGCTCTGGATAGCGATTGTGTGGGCAAGCTATCCAGGGCGCTTTTGCTATTACGACGGGCCTGCGCTATACTAACGACAATTAAATTAATGGGAGGGCCCCGAGATGTCGATTAGCGATATTGTGATGTGGACATTTGTCTTTATTATTGCGACTGGGTTCGTAACGGTGGTTTCAACGGCGGTACTGTTGAAGCGAGCTAAACGAGCGCCCAAGGATACCGAGCAGTCCCACAGTGATGACGACGATGACTGGAAAAAAGATGATTGGAACCATGATGACTGGAAAAAAGGCGATTGGAAAGATTGACCTGATAATCAAACTGATGGATACGATGCTTAACTGAGTCAATAGGTACTAAAAAGACGGTGTAACCAACTGAGATTGGTGACACCGTCTTTTTTGGCGTTATTTGGTTTTTAGCAGTAGATCCAAGGAGTGTTCAAGATTCTGAACATCAGTCGTGGTCATCGCATCTACACAATTATTAATATTACGGGCGATGACGAGTTTCATAGCCTTGTCGATACTTGATTTCACTGCTGAAAGCTGAACCAAGACATCTTCGCAAGGGCGATTTTCGTCCATCATGCGTAAAACGCCGTCCAGTTGACCAGCCGAGCGTTTCAGCCGGGTCTTGATCTGCTTACTAGTGACATATTCTTCAGTAGTTGCCATAATAGCCCCCCTTTGTAATTAAGCGAGTGCTTTTTTGAGCTCGGCTTCAAAATCAGGCTTGGGACGTGCCCCGACCATGTGACTGACGACTTGGCCGTCTTTCTTGATCAGGAAGGTTGGAATTCCTTGAACTTGGAACTGACTGGCCGTAGTTTGGTCATGGTCAATGTTCAATGAAACGAAGTTGACCTGATCCTTGTAAGCGGGGTCTTCAGAAAGGGACGTAAGGATTGGGTCCATCATGCGACAGGGTGGGCACCAATCCGCGCGAAAATCAATAACGGCGATACCAGTATCGGTTTCTTTGGCAAAATCTTGGTCATGTATTTCTTTAATCATTTTAGCTGACTCCTTAGTAAGTATTTGTCACTAAATAATATACCCCCATAGGTATATGCAAGCAAGTATTTTGTTTCTGGACGTGGAGAGATTTAAAAAGGACTGATGTATTGGGTGATTAGATACTAACGATTCGTTGTGGAAGCTAGCGTCACCTGAGAATCTTCTAGTTGTGATCGCGAGCATTAACGTAGAAGATCTCATGTTGACGTGAGCGTGTTATACTAACGATTCATAATTATACAGCCCAGGGTATCTGGTAGGTTTATGGTGAATTATTAGAAACCGCTTATTTAAGCAAAATAAAGCGTTTACATAAATAGCTTTATCTGGTATCTTCAAATTATCATAGATGCTCGGTACCATACGAGGAGGATTTACAGATGACAGGTTCATGGGAAGCACGCTACGCCGCTGAATTTTTTGGCACGCTGATCCTAGTATTACTAGGTAATGGTGCTGTCGCTAATGCATTCCTGAAGAACACGACTGGTAACGATGATCCAGGACTCGCCAATGGAGGATGGCTCCTGGTTGCATCGGGATATGGACTGGGGGTCATGCTTCCAGCCATGATGTTTGGCTCGATTTCTGGTAATCATTTAAACCCCGCGATTACGATTGGGCAGGCCGTGATTGGAATCTTTCCCTGGGCGCACGTCGCGCCTTACTTAATCTGGCAATTTCTAGGAGCAATCGCAGGCCAATGCTTGATTTTAGCACTGTACTGGCCCCATTATCGGCAAACGACTGATAATGAGGCGGTCTTAGGGACGTTTGCAACTAGTGATCATGCGAACAGTCAGTTAAACGGTTTTGTTACGGAAATGGTTGGAACCGCAGTCCTGATTTTTGGTGCCATGGGATTATATCGTGGGATGTTTTTTCATCAAAATATCGATATCGCCAATATTGGCGTTGGACTTTTGATTGCTGCCATGGTTATTTCGTTAGGAGGTCCAACCGGTCCGGCCCTAAATCCGGCCCGTGACTTGGGACCACGGTTAGTACACGCGCTATTACCGGTGCCGAACAAAGGCAGTTCTCACTGGGAATATAGTTGGGTTCCCGTGGTTGCCCCAATTGTTGGTGCTGTTATTGGAATTTGGATTTATAAGATCTTTTTTGGTTTATAATCGCAATTAATTAACCGAGCGTATTTATGAAATTATTATTGGTCTATCATTTTTATCGCAACATGCCAAAACGACCTGCTGACTAGCTGGGAAAGACTATTCGGCAGGCCGTTATTGGTTGATGTGTTTTCAGAAACAATACATAATATTTACCGAAAATTGATGACGATAAGGCAAAGCTGTTGTTAATATAAATGTGTAACGTGTTGCTTGTTATTAACGTTGAATTTGAGAGGATGGTGCTGCTTATGTTAAAAGGTTCGGTTATTTATGTTGCTTTAGCAACCACTTTATTAGTATCAACCGTTTTGGGCGCAACTCTTAAAGCAAGTGCCAATGCTGATGTTCAATCAATAAGAACGACAGCTACTGCACGACTGGGACAACACACAATTTCCAGCACACAGCCGCGTGCTGACGCGGTTAGTTTCAAAGTATCATTGGATGATTAGGTTGTATATGTCGCTCAGTATTTTGACGCGTACTGCACTTTATGTCAGCTTTATATTGCTATTACTGTATTTAAAAAGGCGGTATCCAAATAATTCAATTATTGTTTTCTTTAAGCGATATGGTGGTGTTTTATTAATCGGATGCTTCATTTACATTTTTAGCGCAATTTGGATTGCCATTTACCGCAATCAAGGTTCCAATAATGCTTGGCATTTTAGGACTCGCGGTCGTCATTTTTAAGTACAAGCAAAGGTAGGCCGAACTGCTCAGTACTAAAGTCATTATAGATGTGTGCTGAAATTTTCAGGGTCGCTATTCGGTGGCATCTCAGTTTAGTGGAAATCCAACTGGTTTGGTCACCAGCCAGTCGTATACGGCGTCATGATAATTTGAAATTATTATCGCTTGATCGTTTTTAAATACAGGATGGTAAACGGCACTCCGACTAGTTGGGGAAGACTAGTCGGAGTGCCGTTTTGGTCAATAAGTGGTGTGAGGGTAAATCTGAATTAGGCGGTTGCTGCTTGAACCGCTTTGGCTGGTTGTTGTTTGTCGAACTTGGTCTGGAAGTTGATCAAGCGCATGGCGTTGAAGATGACGACTAGAATACTGGCTTCATGGATGAACATACCGCTAGCCATGTAGATGTAGCCAAAGATTAAACCGATTAGTAGGAAGGCCACGGTCGCAATGGCGATAAAGATGTTCTCGCGAGTGTTCAAGACCGTTTTCTTTGCTAAGCCGTGGGCGTGAACTAATGCGGGAAAGCTTGATTGCATTAAGACGACATCGGATGTGTCGATGGCAACATCGGTCCCGCTACCCATTGCAATCCCAATGTCAGCGTTAGCGATAGAAGGACTGTCATTGATGCCATCACCGATAAAGGCAACCGTATTGCCAGCTTCTTTAAGCTGCTTGACATATTCGACCTTCTCTTCTGGCAACAGGTTCGCGTGAACTTCGTCTAAATTCAATTCGTCCGCGACGGCCTGAGCCGTTAATTGGTTGTCACCAGTTAGCATAACGAGCTTTTTGATTCCTTGGGCTTTCAGTGCTGCGAGTGAATCTTTAACACCTGGCCGAATTGTATCGGCAATCCCAAAGATGAGTTGGACTTGACCGTCGACCGCCATGATAACGGTCGATTGACCACCAGCTTGTAAGTCGTTGAGGTCCTTGAGTTGGGCTGGGTTTAGTTTAATATGATGAGCAGTTAACATCTTCTGGTTACCGATAACAATTTCTTGTTGACTGACTTTTGCGCAGATGCCTTGCCCTTTAACGGTTTCGGTATCGTCCAGTACAGGTGCAACGCTGGCTGATTTTTGCGCGGCATAGGTCACAATGGCTTGGCCTAACGGGTGGTCAGAAACACCTTCGATGGCGGCTGCTAAAGCTAATTGATTGTCAGTATTGTTGGTGTAAGTGTGCATGGTTGTAACGGCAGTATTACCTTCCGTTAAAGTACCAGTCTTATCGAAGACCAGGGTATCGACTTTGGCAAAAGTATCGACGACTTCGCCACCCTTGATCAGGATACCACGCTTGGCACCATTCCCGATTCCGGCAACGTTTGACACTGGGGCGCCGATAACTAAGGCACCTGGGCAACCGAGAACCAGCACCGTGATGGCTAAGCGAAAGTCACGGGAGAAGGCGAAGACTAAGACTGCTAAAACGAGGACGGCAGGCGTATAATATTGGGCAAAGCGGTCGATGAACTTTTCAGCTTTGGACTTGGTATCTTGAGCTTCTTCAACCAATTCAATAATTTTGGCAAAAGTTGTATCGTCGCCAACCTGAGTCGCTTTGATCTTCAGATAGCCATTTTCAACCATTGTTCCTGAGTAAACCGAGTCGTCGAGTTGCTTGTTGATTTGACGAGCTTCGCCAGTAATTGAGGCTTCATTAAGATAGCCGTTACCTTCAACCACAACCCCGTCAACGGGAACCTGACTCCCAGTTTTAACTAGAACAACGTCGCCTTCGTCCACATCATCGACGTCGACTTCTTCGGTGCCGTTATCAGTAACTAAAGTTGCGGTAGTTGGTGACATGTCAGTCAAGCCTTTGATTGCGGTCCGCGTCTTCTGCAAAGTCTTGCTTTCGAGATAGGAGCCAAACAAGAAGAGGAAAGTAACGATTGCGGATTCGTTGAATTCACCAATAATGAAGGCGCCAATAACGGCGATACTGACTAATAGTTCAATACTGAAGACTCTATTGCGTAGCGCACTCCAAGCACGAATTGCGATTGGAACAACGGCAATGATGGAGGCAACTGCCAAGGTGACCTGGTAGCCGAGGGTGAACTGTAAGAGATATTTGCTGAGCATCCCTAAGACAATTAAAACCCCTGTGACTAAGGTAATCTGATTTGTATGTTTAGTGAGAAATAGTTGGAATTTCATAATTTGCAACTCCTTATTTGATTTGATGACCCTAGTATAGTGAGTTTGACTTGATGGCAACTTGATAGGCGTCAAGTTTTGCAAAATAGTAGTATTAATTTCGGACGGGCTGATTATTGCTGGCAGTGATTATGATTAAAACGTGCTATTTTTTAAATTCAAAAGCAGCTAGCTTAGACCCGCTGGAAACAGTTCGGGTTAGAGTGTAAACCTTTTTGGTAGGTGCGTCCTAAACCGACTTCCAGGCATTTCTGCCAATTGCTGGAACGCGGTGGACACAGATTTAAGCCGAAGACCACGTCTTAAATACTGGTCTTCCACGCCTTAATCCATATTGGTGAAATGTGTTCAGGTCAGACTGAGACTTCCGGTTAGCTACGCTATGATGCCAAGCGGAAATTCACCGCTTAACGTCATAGCTAGGCTAATCCTCAGTCTCAACCCGTCTGAACCCGTCTGAACCTCACACTCTTGCACCGCTGAGCATTGGCAGAAACGCCTTCCAGTCGGGACAGTATTCGAATGGCGGACGAAGATGTACCCAACTTTTGATGAATTTGTCATTGTTTTTCATAAACAATAATTTTATCAATCAACTGTCAGACTGAAAAAGATATTGTGATAGCTCACTATTTCTGAGTTACCAGTCATAATAATTGAACGTTTCGACAAAGTAGAGAATACATTCTGATGTTTCACTCTGATGTTTCACTCAAAGTTCTCGTATCAAAATATTCAACGACAAATTATACCGAATTAAGTGACCGTTCATCAGCCATTCGAGCGGCTTACCGAAACGTGCTCGGTGCCACTGAAGCCTGTGCTTGCTACGCCAACGGACTAATGCCAAAACCGCATTAATCCCTCGGCTTCAACCCGTGGCTCCTCACAGGCTTGAGACTGGAGGGGATGGGTGACAATGCTCAGTAGCCAAATTATTCTTAGCTGGAAGTGGGTTGCTTCCGGCTTAGAATAAGACTCGTATTTGAGATCGGGCGGGTTGTGCACGGGCTCAAATCGACGTCGGCTTACGTTCCAGCAATTGTCACCCAGCCCCGGAGGTCGGCATAGGACGCACACCGGCTGACGAACAGTAAGCCAACTAAATAGCACGTTTTAATCATGTTTCATGACAAGTTAACGGAAGAATAAATAGGATGATCAAGTTTGAGTAAACAAGAGGTATAGGAGGGAAAAACGTGGATTATCAAATAACGCAGGCCAATCAACCCTTGATGCCGGCATACTTTCAGGGGCGTTGGGCGGTCAAGCAAATTGCGGATCGAGACGTGATGTATAGCACTAATTTGGGTGCTGAAATCGATTTTCAAGTCACTGATGCTAGTTTTGTGCGGTTGACATTCTTGCCGTTGGCCTATGAGCTACCGAGTTGGGTGGCGATTCAGATTGATGGCTTGCCTTTTCAACGGCAGGCGGTGACGAATGCCCCCCTGTGGTTGACACTGGATGGTCGGCTCCACGTGGTACGGGTAGTTTTGAGTGGTAATACTGATGAGGACCGTGTGTGGGATGGCAATCAAGGTTTTGCAGTAAAAGCCCTGACGACAGATGGGGAGTTACAGCCAGTCCAGTTAGGCCGACACAGCGTGACGTGGATTGGGGATTCGCTGACGGCCGGTTGCTGGGTCATGGGTAAGCAACCCGCTGAAGATTATCGCGCAGAAGCTAATTATGCAGCTGTTGCGAGTGACTTGTTGAATGCACGGAATGTCCGCATTGCTTATAGTGCCGGTGGACTCAGCAAACCAGGAACTGGTGGCGTGCCGGTGCTGCCGGAGGTTTTAACAGCCGTGGATAGTAAAACAACGTGGCAACCAGTACCCACGGATTTAGTTGTGATTAATGTTGGTACTAATGATCGACAAGCAGACGATACGACGTTCACGGTAGTTTTGCGCCGCTTCCTTAATCAGGTGCAGACGCTTTACCCGAATAGCCGGCTTGCTGTAATGATCCCGTTTAATCAGAATTTTGCGTCGATTATTCGTGCGGTCGTGGCCGAGTTTATGCAATGGCAATTCATTGAAACGGCTACTTGGCAACTCAGTACCACGGACGGGGTGCATTTAGATTTAGCCGGCTCCCGGATGGCGGGCGAATTAACAGCACAAGCGTTGCGAACACAGTATCCAGATGTTTTTAAATCGTGATCAACCAATCTTTTAAAAATCCCGTTTCATTGCAGCAGAACATCGCTACAGTGAAACGGGATTTTTGGGTGGCACTACTAGATTTTAAAAATAAACGTTAACGCTGACGGTGTAGTGATTGCGACTGTAAATACCGGACCGCAGCGAGCACTTCTTCGGGAATATCCACATGGGCGATGAAGCCCTGACCACGGGGACCATAACCGGTGGGGGTATCCACTAGGCGTTGAAATTCACCGAGTAAGAGTTCAGTAAAGTAAGCGGGTTGCCAGCCAGCTAATATTGTGTTTGGTGTAAATTGCATTGGTTGTAGCTGGTTTAATTGCAAGGTCGCTGGCGCATAGCGAATAAAGTTGGCATGGGACCAATTAGCTGAGAACGTTAGGGTAGTCCGCCGCGCGAGTAACGGGTCTTGTACGAGTAGGACGTGACGCCAATCGGTGGGGGCTAACGCGCGGGCATGCGTGGCATTGCTACCGGTATTGGTAGAAGTCTTGTCGAGGCGGATGCTGCCTTGATAACCGGTCTGGCGGACAAGTGTTGCCATCAACTCAGCCTCACTAGCTTGAGATTTTGGCAAGTTTAAGTTTTGCCGTAAATACTTAGTGGCGTGGCCGACGCCGCCCGCAATAATGAGTAGTGGTAATTGATAGTCTTGGGCTAACTGGCCCGCTGCAGTGGCTGTTGCTGGGAGGCTGTTGCCACAAAGGACCAGGCCATCGAGGTGCTCAGGTAGGGTGGTGGTGTGTGTCAACCACGCCAGACATTGATTGAAAGCAGTCAGTTCATCCAATTACTTGGCCTCCTTAGTCCCAAAGTGAGCCGCTGCGGCTCCAAAGTTGAACCGTTGGAAGTGAACATTTTGAAAGCCGGCTTGCTGAAACATCGTTGCTAATTGTTGGTAGCTTGCAAAGTGACGAGTGGTTTCCTGTAAATAGGAATATTCCTGATATTGATGGGCGAATAGACGTCCGAATAACGGGACTACTTTTGTGAAATACCACTGCCAAACTGGTTTGATCAATGGCTGATCGGGTTGGGACGTCTCTAAGCAGACCAAGCGAGCCCCCGGTTTTAGTACGCGATAAATTTCAGTTAAAGCTTGGGCTTTATCAGGCAAGTTGCGGAGTCCGAAGCCAATCGTGACGAGGTCAAAGGTGTTGTCCTTAAACGGAAGATGCATCGCATTGCCGCGGCGTAACCAGACCCGATCGGCAACCTGTTGCTGGGCCACTTTTTGTTGGGCCAGTTTTAACATTGGGGCTGAAAAGTCTAACCCGATGACTTCACCGGGTGCCTGTAATTCTTTAGCCAGTGCGATCGTCCAATCACCCGTACCACAACAGAGGTCGAGAACATGGGCGTTAGGCGTTAAATGAATTTGGGCCATCGTTTGCTTGCGCCAATGACGATGCGTTCCGAGACTGATAATGTTGTTCATGCGGTCATAGTTCGGCGCAATGGTGTCGAATAATCCCTGGACGTTATGTAAGTAGCGATTTGCCATAAGTGGTACCTCCTGATAGTTACTTTACTTACCACTATAGCAGATGTTGGTTGTCAGTTACCGTGAAAAGGAATGATAATCAATATAAAGCCACGATATTGATTTCGCCGCTGTTAATATTGTTCGCGAATAAACCGTTAAACTAAAGTTAGAACAACATAAAGGCAGTCTCGATCGGTATGTATTAAGTACCAATCAAGACTGCCTTTTTTGACAGCGTGTTCCTAATCGAAGCCTTAACGTCAAAACGAGTACGCTAGCAATAGCTTAAAAATCATCATCTGCAATTTGAGCGAACAGGTCACGTGATGGGATGAAGAACGCTTGCCCGGATAGTAAAGTTGAGAAAGTTAGTAAAAAGTCACTTTGGTCGACCATGTTTTGCAGCATGCCTTTGGTAACCGTCCAGTGGCGGGCATAACCAATGAAGTACGTCCCCGTATTACCAGCGGCTGGATTGGAGTACGGGACATTCATCCGAACGATTTTTTGTTCGACACCATCAATTTCCAATTTTGAAGCAACGTTGTGAGCATTCTTAAACTTATCTTCGTCTTCTAACTCGAAGTCGCTGAATTTTTCACGGCCAACGGCTTTTTCCTGATCTTCGGTATGCATATGTTCCCACACGGGCATATCATGTTGCCATTTTTGTGCAAAGGCGTAAGAACCGTTGATGAACTGGGGATCTTCGTCACCAACTAAGGCATAATCAGCGGCATCTTCTACGGCCGGCGCTTCCGTCCCGTCGATAAAGCCAATGATGGCCCGGCCCTCGAAGTAACGAAAGCCCTTCGT
Source organism: Lactiplantibacillus paraplantarum (assembly GCF_003641145.1). Taxonomy (NCBI): domain Bacteria; kingdom Bacillati; phylum Bacillota; class Bacilli; order Lactobacillales; family Lactobacillaceae; genus Lactiplantibacillus; species Lactiplantibacillus paraplantarum. Next base: position 3,011,296 of record NZ_CP032744.1, on the reverse strand, counting down.
CTCATCGAGGACGGTCGTGATTGGCGCTAAGACCCGCTGGAATTGCGTCTGGCATTCGTAGACGACCGCTTCGTTGCTTGCGCGAATGTGGAAGAAGAGGTCGCCGGGTGTTGCTGGCATGGTGTATTTGGGTCCACTCAAAGTGGTATAGGTTTCTAATTCTTTAGGCTTGGGAGCGCCAGGAAACAGGTAATCCCAAGCGGCGCTGCTGATGCCGATGCTAACTTTTAACTGGGTGCCAGTTTCAGGTTTGGCGTCCCGGATACGTAATGAGCGAATGATGGCTTGTGACCGATCTGCAAATTCTTGAAAGACTTCACGGTCGTGTTGCTGATCCTGACGATTTAATTGAAGAACGGTAAATTGAACGTGTTCACCGACATCCTTCCAGACATCTTGGGCGCGATTGGGATTGATTGGCATGGTATATTTCCTCCATAAATTGTTTGATATTGTTAGCGTACATGGTGGTACGGGTAGCGTCAAATAAAGGCAAACGGCGAGTGTGAATAATGCCAACATTCGCCAGCATCGGGGGCAGGCAGCCAAACTAACGTGATGTGTATCCTGATAACTAAACGGATTAGTCAGTTGGAATTGTTGGTGCTTGTAAGACGTTAGGAATTAATTGAATAAATAGCCGGTAAGTCTCAATTCTGCTGAGTGTTGGCTGCGTGGTCGCAAGTTGCCAAGCTAACTGGTGAAGACAGTTGCCGAGATAGGTTGCCATAAAATGTCGTTGCTTAGGATGGATGGCTAAGCTAGTTAGCAGCTGTTGGGCAAAACCAACCTCTAATGGGATGACCCGCTCGCGACACTGGGCCCATGTCACGAGTAGAGGGAGGTCCAGATGTGTGCGAATCGTCGTGACGATCGCACCAGCAATGGTCGCGTAAGATGGTGTCGTTAAGTCATTCAACGCTTGTCCTAACTGTTGTAAGGCAATTAAGTATTCAATCACAATGATATCTTCAATATCTTGGTGATGACGATAAAAAGTGGCGCGTCCAACATGGGCATCCAGACAAAGTTGTTTGACAGTCAACTCGTTGAAGGACTTTTGCGCTTTAAAATTTGCTTGCAAGGCAGTGATCAATTTGCGATGAGTTTGATGAGTTCGCTGATCAATATGCAATTGATTGTTCATAATTAATTTTGTCATATGTTAATGATACACCAATGTACAATATGTCTCAAAACGTCCCTTTTTTAGTCTACGAAAGCGTCTATAATAGCTGTCACAGTTAGACATAGCTGACCAATTAAGGAGATTGTGGACTAATGAAATTAATTACCGTTGAAGAGCATTTTGAATCGGCAGCTGTGACTGGCGCGATGCGTCAAGCTGTTGGTAACGCTGCGTTACCAACAGTTAGTCCAGCGCTACGCCAGTACATGCGGGACAATTTACCGAGTCCTGCAATTATGCAAGACACCCAGCATGAACGCCTGGCATTTATGGCTCAATATGGCATTGATATGCAGGTGTTATCTTATGGTAATTCATCACCACAGAATTTATCGCCGGAACAAGCAGTTCCACTCTCACAATTAGCTAATGATGAATTAGCGAAAGTGGTGGCAGCTCATCCTGATCGTTATGCTGGGTTGGCCGTTCTACCCGTCGGTGATCCGCAAGCCGCGGTCGCTGAATTAAATCGAGCGGTAACAACGCTGGGATTACGGGGCGTGTTGCTGAAAGGCAATTATCAGAATAAATTTTTTGATGAACCATTCTTCTTACCAATCTTTGAAGCAGCTGCGAGGCTTGATGTCCCCGTGTATTTTCATCCCTCATTTATTCCGCAAGCGGTGACGAATCATTATTTTGAAAGCAACCAATGGTCTGACGTTGTCACGGGGATCTTATCATCTGCCGGTTATGGTTGGCATATGGATGTTGGCATTCAAGTGATACGGATGATTGCTAGTGGTATTTTTGATAAGTTGCCTGGTTTGAAACTCATTTCAGGACACTGGGGCGAACTAGTCCCGCTGTTTTTAGAACGTTTGGATGATGAGTTAACAACATATACGGACTTGCAGTACCCGTTTAGTACTTATTACCGTCAGAATGTGTACGTGACGCCAAGTGGTATTTTAAGTGCGCCCCAGTTGCAATTTATGTTAGCGGAGATGGGAGCGGATCACCTGATGTATTCGCTTGATTACCCGTATAAGCAGCCGAAAACGAGTGAAAGTTTCTTGGATACCGCCGACTTGACCGATGAACAACGGGCTCAAATCGCGTTTGGCACGGCAACCACGTTATTTAAATTATAGGAGGAACGAAATAATGTCATTAAACGCACAACAAATGCAGGCAACCCGGGATGAATTACAAGCTAACTTTGCGTTGACTGGTCTTACGAAAGCCCAGGTAGCTGATGATTTAGCGATTAGTTCAACTAAGCTCGATCACTTATTTGACTTAACCCAACAATCTTTGAACGATCCGTGGATTTTACGCAATTATTTGATTGAAAAGGTGGCGGCAGCAGGAAAGATCCCGGTACCATTTACGGCATTAAGTGGTGACTGGCATCGTCATTGGTTTTTGAATAGCACTGTCATTGATCGTCGTGAAATGTCAATCGGTGATTGCTAAAATGGTTGGAGGAAATCATCAAATGAGTAATGGAACTGATATTGCGTTAATTAGTGAACTAGTGGCCCGCGAGCGTTTATTTCGTACCCGGCATAACTCCGAAATCCGCGATTGCTATTACGCGGACGCGACTGTGGCAACTAGTTGGCAACAAGGACCACTAAGTACATTTATTGGCGCAGCATCGAAGGAAGTTGATCCGCGCTTTGTTATTGTGGGAAGCGTCAGTACGCCTGTCGTTCATCTGAATGGCGATAAGGCATACGTGGAACTACCAACCACGACGCATATGCGCATGATGGTCAATGGTACTTTAGCGGAGTTAGAATCATATCGGCGACTAATTTACCGTGTCGAACGCCGTGACACTAAGTGGAAGATTAGTCGATTGACCTCAATTAACGAAAGTGATAATTTACGACCAGTCATTGCGGGACAGGATTTACACGTGGCATCACAGGATTTTAGCGGCTTACGGCCTTCATATCAATTTCTGGCCTATGTCCGACAAGCCGCCGGTGGTCAAATTAGTCAGGACTTATTAGGGACGGATCGACCTGAAGAAGTTGCGCGATTGTACGCGGAAACAGCCGCGTGGTTGCGAGCTTGAGTGTTGTCTAGATTGAAATTAGCGGGCTATCTCTGTCAGGATAGTGGGTAGCTAATTATTAGCGAATGAAAAAGGCAATTTGTAACAGAAATAAGCACCTTTAATGTGTTTGATCAGAAGTGGAAAAATTAAAGCAACATACTGTTACTTTAATAAATACAAATAAATTACGGTCAAAAAAGGCGCGTTGTAATCATTTCTGATCACAACGCGCCTAGTGTTTTTATCATACTAATGGACCCTACCGGATTTGAACCGACGACCTCCTGCATGCGAAGCAGGCGCTCTCCCAACTGAGCTAAGGGCCCAATACACTTTTAGTATACCGCAAAATACTAGTCGTGCAAGTCTCGTTTGGTCATCAATGACGACTAGCACGATGATTTTGATTGCCGCGAATTTTATGCACTCGTCGCTTGTACTGCGCTTTTTGGTTGCTGGCAAACTTGAAGTGTTGCATTTTGCCGCCGAAGACTTGGCCATTCAGTCTTAATTTCAGCCAATCTTGCATGACGGCCATCATTGAATTAATCTGGGTGATCCGTAATTTGTCGTGCTGCTGTTGTGCTAGTGGCAATAAATTAGTGGCTAACTGATTAACTAATTTTTGATGATAAGCCATTAATTCTGGTGTTAATGGGGCGTCGGTATAAGTATTAAATAATTTTTGAATTGTTTGAAGCGCATCTTTGATGTCGGTTGGTTGATAATAGCAATCGTCGGTATTCGTCAAGTTAATTTCCCCTTTGTCATTTTAGTATAGCAAATTTTATTTAAAAAGAACGGTTTAGCGTGGTCAAAGTCAGCGGTGGCGGTTACAATAGGAATAAATTTAGGAGGTGCGCAATCATGACCACAGTAACCGCATTGGAAGATCAAGCAGGCCAAGTCTTGGATCAGTCGTACACTCAATTTAAACAAGCCCAGTTGGCGCTGGGCAAAGAGCAGGTATTTGCCAACGCTGCACAGATCTTTGCAGTAGGTGAAATTGCTACTGCGACTAGGCAATATTTATTTGATGAGGAAATCGCCCGACAAGTCATTAAGTTGCAAGATCAAGTTTTGTTGATCATGTATCAGCAAGGTCAAAATGGTGAATTTTTGAAGCTGAATTTTACTGGTAATGATATTCGGTGGCTTTTGGGACTACCGCGGACGCATCATCGACAACGACTACCAAAATAGTTCCAATTAACCGAACGTTTGGTCGTAATTTAATTGAAATTTAGCCGAATTTCCATGAATTGTAAATGGAAATTCGGTTTTTTAAAATAAAGAATAACTTTTTTTGAAAAAACTATGAATCAAGAGTGAATTTTAGTAATAAAAAGATGCCGGTATAATAGGATTTCAGAGTGGAAATGTTACGATGGCTAATTATTGTTACGGTTTTGTAACTTTCGTAACATATTGTTATTTTGTTGGTATTGGTATGTAACACAAATTGAGTAGTATAGACGTTGGCTTGAAGTACATACGTGACATTCTTTTTGGAGTGATCATTATTAAAGTGAAAGTAAATATTAAACAAGTAATGTTAGGGACGGCTGCTTTAGCTGGTATGTTAGTTACTAGTCAAGCAGTTGCCAATGCCGATACAATGACGATCAAAGCAGGGGACACTGTTTGGGCATACGCACAAAAGTACAATCTCTCAGTTGACAAGATTGCTGAAGCTAACGGCTTAAGCAATCCTAATATGATTATTGCTGGTAAGACCATCAATATTCCTGGTGTTAAGACTGGTGAAAAGGTTACGACTAAGACGACGACTGCTAGTGCAAGCAGTACTAAGTCAACTAGTGCCGCAACTTCAACAAGTTCACAAGCTGCTAGTTCAACGACTAGTGCAGCTGCAACTAGCTCATCAACTACTAGTGCAAGTAGTACGAGCCAAGCAGTATCAAGTAGCTCAGTAGCTGCTCAATCAAGTAGCACTTCAACTGCTAGTGCAAGCAGTGTAACTTCAAGTGCTTCAACGAGTTCAGTAGCTTCACAAGCAAGCTCAAGTGCTGTAACTAGTTCAGCAACTTCACAAAGCTCTGCTAGTCAAAGTTCAGCTTCACAAAGCTCAACTTCAGTAGCATCATCTACTAGCACGACTGCAACTAGCACGCAATCTGCTGCTACTTCAACGAGCTCACAAGCAAGCTCAACTGCAAGTAACACAACTACGAACAGCTCATCAGCGACTGTTAAGGCAACGGCCTACAGTGCATCAACGACTACTGCAACTGCATCATACAGCTCAGTAATTGCTGCTGCTAAGACTTTCATTGGCACACCTTACGAACAAATGGATTGCTCTGCATTCACGCAAGCTGCCTTTGCTAAGGTTGGTCGTTCAATCGGTCGGACTACTTATACCCAAGCAACGATTGGTACTCACGTATCATTCAGCCAAGCGCAAGCTGGCGACTTGGTCTTCTGGGGTTCTAATTCAGCACCTTACCACGTTGGGATTTACTTAGGCGGTGGCCAATACATCGCTTCACCAACTTATGGTGAATCTGTCTCAATCAAGAGCACTGCTTACTACACACCAAGCTTTGCTATCCACATGTAATTAACGTTCCTTAAATGGACAAATAGCATTATCCTAGTTCACTGAAATTAGGATAATGCTATTTTTTATATACAAGAACTATATTAGTTATTTCTAAAATCAAATCAGTTGATTTTAGAAATAGTGCGGTGATTCAGTGCGTAAAGCCGTACCTTTTTGGTGCTTCATCACGATGGTAGACAATGTGAGCTTGGTTCAAATTGTGAACGGCTTTAGTCAAATCATCGATAAAATCGTGAGCCATATTCATACCAAAGTCGGCTCGGACGACGATACGTTGAATGACTTGTTGCTCTAAATTAGCAGGTAAGGGGTAAGTTGGTACTTGCCAGCCATTCATTAATAAGCGGTCCGATAGGTCGTAGAGTGTCCATTCACGACTGTTACGGGGTGCTAATTGATAGCAGATCAGGGGCAACTGATGGCCGTCATTAATCATCTCGAATTCACCTAATTTGTCCAGCGCAGTTGCGAGGTATCGAGCGACATCGTGAGTCTTGGTTTGGATTTCACGGTAACCATCCATGCCGAACCGGATAAAATTATAGTATTGGCCAATCAGTTGGGCAGCACTGTGGGAAAAGTTGATGGCCATTGTGGGTAGTTCTCCACCTAGATAACTGACTTTGAAGACTAATTCTGGTGGTAAGAATTGGCGGTCACGCCAGATAATCCAACCAACGCCTGGATAGACTAAGCCATATTTGTGACCGGAAGCGTTGATTGACACAACGTTCGCCAATCTGAAATCCCAAGTGAGTTGTGGCTCAATGAAGGGCGTGTAGAAGCCCCCGGATGCGGCGTCAACGTGGATATAGACGGGGAGTTTAGGATGGTGGTTATTATAGTGAGAAACAACTTTATCAAGAGCTACTAAGTCATCATATTGGCCAGTGTACGTGATACCCATAATACCGACGATGCCAATCGTGTATTCGTCAACATAGTCTAAGACGTGGTCAACATCAAGGGCCATATGTTGTTCGTCCATTGGAACGACGTGCATATCAATATCCCAATAGACACAGAATTTTTCCCAACAAACTTGGTAACCGGCCGAAATAACGAGATTTGGTCGTTGTGCGTTCAAATCTAATCCCGCCGCCTGAGCGCGTTTACGCCAGGCGAATTTCATGGCTAAGCCGCCTAACATACAGGCTTCGGAGGAACCAATCGTGGAGGTGCCCGTGAAGTGTTCATCACTAGGGGCATGCCACAGATTAGCAATAATATTGACGCAACGATTTTCGATTTCAGCCGTACGGGGATACTCTGATTTGTCGATGGCATTCTTAGCTAGCGTATCTTTCATTAATTCAACGGCTTCAGGTTCCATATAGGTCTGACAAAAAGTTGCCAGGTTTAGTCGCGAATTGCCTTCGTCTAATAACTCATCACGAACTAAGCGGTCAGCTTCCCTTGGTGCTAGTGAATGCTTTGGTAAGCGATACTTGGGAAGATCGTGTTGTTCGGAAGGGGCACCAAAGACTGGCTCCAAATATTCTTCAGCTTCATGATTATGTTTACCATATAACATTGCCATGTTAGTCACCCTTATCTCTATAAGTTGTGCCGAGTATAGCATGGGGGTGGTCATCAGGTAAATTAAAATGCAATTCTTCTTTCGTGACCAACAAAAAACTGGTCGAATTGACGACCAGTTTTTGTGAGGACCGTTGTCCCGATTAGGTTTTATCGCTGAACTAACAGTTAGGCTTTGGTTTTGCTATTCATGAATTTCTTCAACAGTTGCAGTTCTTCTTGAGTTGGCGTTGCTTCACCAGATTTAATATTATGAATCCGTTCAACTGATAGTTGGCTGCCAAATGCAAGGTCGTTATCTGTAAGATGATGCTCGCGTTCAAAACTGATGAGTTTTTCTGATAATTGACTTAATGGTAGTTCCATGCTCCTCACCCCGATTTTCAGAATTCGTAAAAGTTCAGTGCCACATACCTGATACTTTTATTATAACCTTAATTGGTTTGAAACGGGGAACGAAAGCCACCCTATTTTTTTATTGGTTGTTTTAATTGATCTTGTAAGTGAACTAGAATGTCATTGATCTCGTGTGGCAAGCGATCATCATTATCATGTTGATAGTGATCAACGAAGTTAGCTCGGATGCCCAGACGTGTCGCGACCAGGTTGCGGTAGTCGGTATTACGATAATCGACTGGAAAATCAGCCAATTTTAGGTTTTGCATGTGGTCTAAACCAGCGAATGATTCCCATTCGGTCGTGTTGTTGACAATTGCTTCTAATGCACCCAAGGTGATTTCTTTAGGGATCTTCTTGTCACCAAAGAAACCGGTGTTCAATAAATAACAATCCAGATGACGTTCTTCAAAGAGTGCTTTGAAATCATGATAGTCTTCTGATAATGGATAGACTCTAAATGGGTTAGCAAATGGTTCAATGACTAAGGCATTTCGATCGACGTCACCAATAATATTTTCAGCTGAGCTGCGCTTGGTTGCTAAGGTGGCACCGAATGTGGCGGCTAATACGGGATCATCAACTTTGATAACGGGTGGTAAACTGTCATCCTTCATAATCCAGAAAATTGCATTGATCGGTGCGGCCTCTTTATCAACACGATTAGTTGAGGCATACCGAGATTTGATTGTTCGACCGTTACCATTGCGAAGGTCCTCAGTAACGAGAACTTTGCGACCCTGATCGTCCAAAGTTACCCCAACATTTTGAATGGTCATAAAGTACTTGGTCTCATCAGATGTCATCGGGTAGTCGTTAGTTTTATCGAAGTAGGAAGGTTCGAGTGCTACGGAACTACCATCCTTACGATTAATGACAAAAGCATCGTCGTGCAGTACGGTGATATCGTACTTATAACCGTGTTTGGCATGAGTCAGTGTGGATTTTCCGGAACCTGATAATCCAAACATAGCGAAGACTTGATCTTGCTTATCCTTGAAGTGGAAAGCCTTTAAGCCACCATGACAGGCAACGAAACCGTGCCGATGAGCAATTGACCAAGCTAAAGTCAGAGTTGATTTCTTTAACTCGCCAAAATATGGCATCCCTAAAATCGCGGCTGTGTTATGTTGGGGATCAAAGATTGCGAGTCCATCTGGATAATCAGGATCATGATAAGTTGGGTCGGCATAAATATAAATGTCACCTTCTGGGTAGGCTACGGACTGGTCGAACATTTCTTGATAAGCTTTAGTGATTGGCTGAAAGTTAAGCATATAGGAGAGTAAATTATTTGCAAAACCGTCAGGAATGGCTAAGTGTGCCCGGACAATGAAATCCTCATTCAGCCCAACTAAAACATCTGTTTTGATAAAATCTTTGTGAGCGCTCGCAAATAATGCCTGGCGAAGTCGGCCGGCCATATCAGTTTCACTAACACCAGGATTACCTAAAATCCGGCGAGCTTGCGCAGTCCGACCAACGACTTTGCCAGTATTTGCAATTAACATCTTAGCGTCAGCTGGCAGGCCTAAATCACTGGCCCGATAGATTGGGAGGTCCGTAATAACGGTTCCGGGGTCCTTCGTGGCAAGGTGGTAAGCGGCAGCGACATCATCAACGTGGTGCATATTGTTACCGTAAAAGGCCGTTTCGACGGTAGAACGAATTTGTGAAAAAATTGGATTATTACGACCAATATCGGCTAATTGATAAGAATTTTTAGTGCTCATGTTGTAGCCTCCCTGTTAGTTGTTAAGTTCATTTTAGCACAAACAGGCGTATAAGAAAGCGCTTTCTTGTATGCCGAAAAACATTTTCGTTTGCAAATACTTAGTCTCAAATTTTTGCTAGTTAGTAGTTAAGCTTGCTAGATAACTGGATTGACCATTTGATAGATTATAATCATATTAATAGTTTAAGCGGTTATCGATTAACCTTCCGATTAAATTATAACTTGCGTTTAAAGCTATATTAGTATAGTTTATTTAAAGAGAATGATGCGCAAATTTGTGAGGGGGCTACCTAGTGCCAAGAAGAAGAAATACCCAACGACGAATGGAAATAGTTAATACTGCGTTTCGCTTGTTTGCAGAGCAAGGCTATGCAAATGTACAGATGAAAGATATCGCGGTTGCTTGTGACATCAGTAAGTCGTTACTTCAGCATTATTTTCCCAAGAAAATTGTTTTGCTAAGTACAATGCTGAATGAGTTAACACTTAGCGCGTTTATTTATAGTAATGAACAGCTAACTATGCTGTCGGCCCATCAACGAACAATGATTCAAATGAGTTTTGTATTGCGCATGCTGGATGAAAACCCGACGATGGAACACTTCATACAAGATATATTTGAAAGTCCCGAGTTAACGACTGAGATGGTGCTAGTGACATTAGATTGGTTAGAAGCCATTGGCGTTGAAGGTGAGGCGGCCATGATTAGATATGCGCTTAATTTTGCATTATCTGGTGGAATGGCGGTCTTCTTTAAACGCAAGATTCTAAGAGCTAGTGTTGGCATGATTTCAGAGAATATTGACCAAGCGTTTTACTTGTTATTAGGTGAAAATACTGAGAAAATTGACCAAATCTATTTAAGTACAGCCAAATATAATACTGATTATTATTATCAACAGTTTATTACCCACCTTCATAGACATGCCACGATTGATTTGAGTACTGAAATAAAAATTTAATATTAAAGTAATCTAAATTACTTGTATTTCGTAAAATATACTAGTACACTTTAAAGCGGGGAAATGATAAAAGACGCTTACTAATTTATGAAAAAGCATGGGGCGAATTATGATTGGGAGTTTAATGATAATTCGACTAGTGAAAGGGAGACTTGAACAATGAATGAAGATATGGAATTTTTTAATCGTTTTAGCCATATGTACTTACATGGGTTTAAAAATTTATCGGATATGTTTGCTGAACCAGCAACGGAACACGGCATTACATTAGATGAATTTTATATCTTGTATGATATTGCTGAAGCTAAGGGCAAAATTCGGTTGATGGATATTGCTGAAAGCCACGGTGTGACCCGCTCAGCAATTTCTCGGTTAATTGGTCGCTTATTACGTAAGGACTATTTATACCAAGAGGCTGAAGACCATGATCGGCGGAACAAAGTTCTAAAATTAACGCCAGAGGGTGCACGGATCGAACACGAAGTCTTCACTGAATTAATTCAACGTAATCGAGAATGGCGTCAAAGCTTTAGTTTAGCTAAACAATACCAAACTTTGAATTTAGTTGAAGAATTTATGGACAAGTTTGTTAATGAAGATGCTAGCAAGCAGACTAAAAAGACCACGTATGTGGATGTAAAGCGTGCTGAAGCATAATTGTTAGTACACTGAAAATGATTTAAATAACATCACTAAAATTTTAATTTTAGTGATGTTATTTTTTTATAATTATATTGATGTTTCATACTGTTGAGAGCCTTTGGGCAATTTATAGCTTTTATAAAAGTCATAATATTATTTGACCAGTATTTATCAATAATATTAGTGAATGGATACGCTATCAAATGCAATCCGTGTGTGTACTAAAAAAATGCCAATCAATTTATATTGATTGGCAAAGCTATGTTAACAACTTGTATAACAGTCAGAAAAATTGGTTTATCCAGTAAATATGAAAAATCAGCCGTGGTCAGTCGTGTTAATGAGTACTAATTTTTAGTCATAATGAGTCGCATTTTCTTTCAACGTTAAAGACTAAACTGATTTGGCTACAATATTAGTTGATATAAAACGAAAGAAATCAATTTTTGACTGTTAAAACTTATATGATTAATTTAAAATACAAAAAAAGATTTTATTGTACAAGCAAAGAGAGAACTATGATTCTTTTTTGTAAAAAATCTGATTTAACTCGCGATATCGGCTAGGTGTGACGTCAAATTCTTTTTGGAATTGACGAGCAAACTCAGCGCTATTATAAAATTTGATTTTATCGGCAATTTCACCTATGGGAAGATGAGTATTGATTAATAATTGTTTTGCCCGCTGTAACTTAGCGTGACGGATATAAAAATTAATTGTAAAGCCTAACTCTTTACGAAATTTACGTTTCGTGTACTCAGGATCTAAGGTCAATTCCTTTAAGATTGTATTTGTTTTAAGCGGTTCATCACAGTGATTGTCGATGTAGTAGACGACTAAGGCAACCTGTTTAGAGAGTCGCTTACTATCGATCGGAATGTCAAGGGTATCAAGGTTGCTAAAATAGTTATTAACAATTGTCTCTAAAAGTGGCAAAAAGTCATCGTTCGTCAATGTTGCCGTCATGAGATAATGAAGAATGTCTTTTCTCAGGTTGACAAAAGTAATCATGTTTAAGTAACGATAGAAACTAACACTTGCTAGATCGCAGGTTAATGCGATTAGAGATTCTTTTAAAATTACTGGGCGAATATTATATAAATTATCTTTAATACGATCATCAAATCGATGGATGTGCTCTAAGGCATAATTTAAACAACGTTTTTCAAAAAAATAGCTTAAATCATGTTCTAAAATGGCAAAATCAAACGTGAAATTGCGTTCTACTTGAGAAAGTTCGAGTTCTGAAAATATCAATGGACAATGCCTCCTTGCAAAATTACAAAAGTAATAGTTTTTATACAAATAGTAAACGTACATAATAGTGTACTTGATTAACTTTAATTGGTATGTTTTAATTGGTTTAAGGATAATGACCGATTTAAGTTATCCAGTATAGACATATAAATATCCTTCGTCAATTAGTTTGCTACAATTTTGTTTATAAAACTGGATTGGTTCTAATTGATTTTATCGAATGCCAATTTGTACAAACAAGCAGTGCGCGCTATTGATGGAGGGCATAAATATGTTGATTAAATTTTTAGGGGGAATTGTCTTATGAAGAAGTCACATATGCTTAAAGCGGCTATGATGGTTTCAGCAGTCAGTGTTGCTTGTTTATCGTTCAATAATTTAGGAGCTTCCGCTGATACTCTGCCTTCAACTGGGAAGTCACAGGCTGATGTATCGTTCACATCTAATGGGGGTACAACTGATCCGGTCGATCCTGGGAACCCGGATAATCCTGGTGGCGGTGGTACCGGCAACAAGGGACCACTTTCATTGGACGCAGTACCAACTTATCTTAATTTCGGGACACACACGCAGCCGACTGTTGATACGGCTTACACGTTATTATCGAAAGATGCTAGTCAGGAAAAGCTTGCCACAGCTAACGATGATAAAACTCAGAACGTGACGACTAGTGGTAAAAAAGATGGTAATGATATTATCTACACGCAGGTTTCTGACTCACGTGGGACTGGTGCTGGTTGGCAATTGAAAGCACAACTTTCTGATATTACGGCTTCTGATGGGCAAGTGTTAACGAACGCTTCAGTTGTTTTGGCCAATGGGACACCGCAATACCTTACAGGGGAAGCCAATCAACAATCTTGGGTCACTGCAGCAGATGCTAACCAAGCAACCGTTTCAACACCAATTGTGCTCACTGCAGGTGCTTCAGCGACAACGGATGTTGCAACTGCAACGGCTGGATCTAAAGTTGGTGAAGGCCAAGGGATGGGTGTTAACCAACAATACTGGAACATCAATAACGTGCAATTACATGTTAAAGGTGGGCACGCCGCCGCTAAGAATTACTCAGGTAATATTGTTTGGACATTGGACTCTACACCAACGGTTTAATGAGCGAAAACGAGTGGCTATGTTGAATAGTTAACTCGTTTTTTTTGAAGGGAGGCCCTTTTTATGAGTGGCTGGAATAAGAAGCTATTATTAGGATTATTAACTCTAATAATGACTTTGTTTGGTAGTATGACGGTAATCAGTCACGCTGCTGATACAGCCAATAATGCGGTGACTTTTGATGTTCAGCCAATGCTTAATGAAAAGCAGCAATTATCAAAGGATGCGTATTATTGGGATTTTAAAATTCAACCGCAAAAAACATATTCATTGGCGATGCGTGTTAATAATCGCTCAAATCATGAAATTAAGGTCAAGAATCAATTCTTACAATCGTATACTAATGCGAAGGGTGTTATTGATTATGGCGCTGCTAATCTGAATGATGACACTAGTTTAAAAGTAAAACTAGCTGATATTATCACCGTACCGAATGAGGAAACGACGATTCCAGCTAATAAATCACGGATTGTGCGGGCGCAATTGAAAACGCCAGCACAATTGAAAAAGGGTGTTATTTTAGGAAGCTGGCAAGTTAAAATTGCGGATCAGCACCTTAAAACTAAAGGGGCAACGTTAACTAGCGAATATGCTTACAATGTGGGGATTAAATTAACGTCAAATCGTGATCCACTACCCAAATTACGTTTGGCTGATGTTCAATTAAAGAAACGTAGTGGCATCAAGACAGTTATCGGTAATATTCAGAATTATCACGCCTCAATTTTAGGTCAAGGGACTGTCACTGCATACGTTCGCAAAGCCGGACAGACTAAAAAGCTGGCGGTGGCTGATTTGAAAAGTAGTTCAATGGCGCCTAATTCTAACTTTAACTTACCTTTGAAGTGGCGTGCTAATCGGGGAATTATTTTACCTGGGACCTACACTTTATACGTCAAGTATCGAACTACGGACGAAAAGTTCGCTAAGCCGCATGTCTGGTCGCTAAAGCAAGATTTTGTGGTTGGCGCTACGGATGCTGTTAACGTTACGGCCCCGGCCACTTGGGGGTGGTTGATTGGCATCGTGTTACTCGTATTATTACTCGTTGCCTTAATAATATTCTGGGTGATCAAGCGGCGTCAAAATAAGCGCTAAGGGGTGATACTATCAAAAAGTTAAGAACGATTGTTGTCATATTGATGGTATTGTTACAAGTCATGGCTGCTGGTGCAACGGTAAGCTTAGGTACTGGTATGACCGCTCAAGCAGATACGTTACCACAGCTAACTTTTGCCAAGTCAACGGCTAGCGATAATATTTTAACGAACCAACATTTTGATGTAGAACTACAAGTCAGTAATACGGCATCAAAAACGAATACGATTGATTTGCCGAACGATGTTAATTTAGATGGGCCAGAGGAGTTTAAGCAAATAAAAAAGGTTTTCAAAGATAGTCACTACACATCGGGGGATAATGGGGCCTTTACGGTTACGGCTAAACAGCTAACAGTTGCGTACAATCCTGATAAGCGCAGGATAACGGTTCAATGGTCAGATGAATATCCGCAAGTAAAGGTACCGATTAGATTAACAGCTGTTAAAGCAGGTCAATTAGCCTTGGTGGCTGTCGCAGATGGTCAAAAGGGGCCAGCTTTGAACGTTGATATTAAGGCACCAAAAACCCAAGCAAGTCAGTCTAGTTCACGTTTAGAGCATTCATCAACGACAGCATCGTCATCAAGCACAACTACGACGACATCGAGTAGCCAAAGTCAAACGAGTACGACTGCACAAACGAGTGTGGGACATTCAACAGCGTCATCAGTATTAAACGGTCAATCAGCCGATGAATCACTGACGGGTACTAGCGATTCATCATCATTATCCACTAGTCAGTCATCGTCACTGGCACCCGCTATGGGTGTGTCGAGTGCCTCATCGGCGACCCCGTCGACTTCTAATGAAAAGAATCGGCAAGCGCTGTCGTCATCGAATGGCAAGCAGGCATCAGCAAGTTCTTGGTCTAATCCACTGATTCCAGTGACGCGTTTGACACAACTGAGTACGAATGTTGCCAATGTTAGCACGTGGGATCAACTGGTAGGTGCTTGGAAGAATGCTAGTGTGGATGAAATCAACATTACTACTGATATTAGCAATGCCTCAGCACCTTCAGGAGCATTAGATTCACGTTTGTCGGGTAATATTATTGTGAATGGGAACGGCCACAGTGTGAACCTCGGCCGAGCCGGATTCCATACTCGGTATAACAGTGCGACTAGAGATACGTTGTATACGGCAACCTTTATGAATTTTGCACCATTAACTGGATCTTTTGGTAATGATGCTGGGTTAATCGGGTCTACTACTGGTGGTGACGGTGGTAATGCCGCTTTAAATTGGACGTTTAATGTTAGTAACATCACAGTTCCTAGTGGGACCAGAAATTCTGATACGAGTCGCCGTTTTGTTAGTGCTGAAGGAAACCAGGTCAATGTGACAGGGAACTGTCAGGTAGTCACCTATCGAGAAAATATTTTATGTGGAGGTCTCAATGTCGCTGCTGGGCAGACATTTACGGGATCAAAATTAGCAACTGGTGATAATAATTCCTTTATTTGGTTTGTTTATGATCAGCAAGGAACGGGTGATCGCAAAGTCAACGTTGAAGAAGACGCTACCTTAAACTGTATTCGCCGACCGGTTGATCCCAATTCAACGGCCTATACAACGTATCCAGTTGTTTTTGATGCGTATGAAAGTATTAATATTGGAAAAAATGCCACGTTTAATGCTAGTATTCCAGGTAATGCGTATTCCAATCTGTATTTCTCGGGTTCACAATACCATCGCGATCTTTATGCGGATACCGGCAGTACGGTTAATTTAACGTCTTTAGCTAGAAGTCAATCGCCAATTTCGTTTTCTAACAATGCGACTTCGACGATTCAAAGCAGTAGTGGTGCTAATGTTTATGTCATTGCAGCGACGGGTGCACCTTTGATTTCAGGAAACTATGCGCGCTTAGCCACCGTTCGGTTTATCAAACCTAATAACTTAGACTTGCGGAATAGTTCCACGGGAGCGGCTGCGGCAACTAGTTCAATCAATCAAGACAACGTTGGTACTTTTGAAATTCAGGATAGTAATATTAGTTTATGGCGCTTAGCTTCATCGATAACTGGTGGTGCTGATTATTCATATAATAGTGTGGCACAATTACAGCAACAGGGGACAACGGTGTCGGCTACTAATAGTAATTTGCAAAGTAATTACTTATCTTCCAAGATGCGACGAATTAGTGCCATCAATCAAAAGCCCCAACTGAGCTTCAATAACCCGTATGATGGGACGACTAGATTGACTGATGCGGATCAAAAATTGCGCACGCGCGTCATTGTGGCGATGGTCCCAGATACTAACGGGGTTCAGGATGATGGCAAAGTCCATTATATTCCACAGTATGCTAGTGCTGGACAGCTAACGGTTAGTTATCAGGTCAATGGGAAGACCGTCACGGCCCCGACTGATAGTAATGGCTACGCGACAGCGAACTTAGGGGCCTTTTTAAAAGCGGGAACCACGGTTACGGCCAGCACTGATAATGCCAGCGGTACGATGGTAACGGCTACAGAAACGGTAGTAGATGTGACGCCGCCTAATCCAGCGACTAAGGTCGTACCAGACCCGATTAGAGTTTCTTCGGGAACGGTCAGTGGGCAGAATGGCGAACCTGGCGCGCAGGTCACGTTAGCATTGAATGGACAGATTCAAACGAATGTCAAAACGGTTGTCAATGCCAACGGGACTTGGTCACTGGACTTAACCGGACTATCGTTAAAAATTGGTGACAAGATTATTATTTACATGGCTGATAGTCTAGGCAATCGTAATCCTGATCCGAATAGTTATCCAAATGGGCAGCAGTACCATGATGCAACCTTTCAACCAGCACCAATATTTACAGTAGCTAAGGATTTAATTGTTAATCCGATTGATCCCGATGATCCTAGCAAGCCGGGGACCGGTGGAACGAACAATTTAGGTCCATTATCGCTGGATGCTGTACCAACACATCTGAACTTTGGCCAGCACAGTATTCCGACAATGGATACAGCGTACCCATTGTTGGCACCGTCAGCCGCTGAAGACCAATTGGCTACTGCTACTGATGGGCAGAAGTATGCAACAGTTGGTGGTCAGAAAAATGGGCAGGATAGTGTGTATACACAAGTGACTGATACACGGGATACCCCAAGTGGTTGGCAATTGACAGCCCAATTATCAGCGTTGACAGCTAATGATGGGACGACCATGACGGGTAGTTATGTAACGTTGACATCAGGAATAGCCCAGTATTTGAATGCTAGCACTAATAAATGGGTTACGTCAGCCGACCAAAATCAGGCAACGTTACCAGCCATGATTAAGTTGACCCCAGGTGCTACCCAACAGACGCTAATTGCTGGTACGACTGGGCAACAGGGCGTCGGTACTAATCAGCAAATTTGGAATGTTAATAATGTTGCGTTGCACGTCCAAGGTGGTCGTGTGATGGCTAAAAATTATTCTGGAACTATTACTTGGCAATTGAATAGCTTGCCGAGCCAGTGACCGTTATTTAATGGTCTAACATGCTATGTTTTAAGGTTTAAAAAGAATCGGACGACCAAACTGATTGCAGTTTGGTCGTCCGATTTTGAGTATGCCGGATTAATAATTAGCCGAAGATGGATTTAAAAATGGAACTGAAGAAGTTAACGATCCCATCCCACATCTTTTGGAGCAAGTTTTGATTTTCCTTGGTGTTAAGCTTACTGAAGACACCCTTAGCGTTAGATTGAATATTTTTCATCAACGAATTAGCTTGGGTCTTGAAGCTTGAAGAATCTAACGCGCCAGAATCACGAATCTTGACCAACAAATTAATAATTTCAGTCTTTTGATTATTAGTAATGACGTTCGTTAAATTGTTATTGGTAATTTGTTGGTTCACGATGGTCGTGATTTCGTTTTTAGTGACGCTACTACCCTTTTGGGCCATTTCTTTTTTAGCACCCGCTACGGCATTGTTCAATTGTGAGTCTGTGTAGCCATCTTTGTCTTTGTTGGCCTGAGTGATACCGCTTAGCGTACTCAATTCATCTTGAGCGGCCGTCACTTGCTTGGTATTTAAACTATTGCCAGACTTGGCATAAGCGGCATAGACACCGGCTAGCGCACCAGAACCGTCAATGGGAGTGGCTGACGTCACGTAAATGTTTGCATCGGTGATCCCAGCCGTTAACGCAGCATTTTTATACTGGTTGGCCGTAATGGTCGTGATGTTGTTGCTACCGTTATAATCTAGAATTTTAACATTGATTCCTGAACCAGAACTTGTTTTTTGAATCATGGCACTGGACCAAACGCCGGAAGTGCTCGTGAAGCTTTCCCCAGCCGGGTTGAGATACTTGACCAAGGTATCACCGTTAACGGTTAAAGTCTGATAATCGGCACCGTTCAAGCTAGCCGTTAACGTGTTGATCGTCCCAGTCTTTTGACTGCTAGTCAGGCTACTGCCCAATGTGACAATTGGTTCGTCGCTGCTACTGTCAGCGTGCGCAAGGACTTGCCAGCTACCAAGCCCAACGATCAGGGTGGCAACGAGGGCAACCCATTTAAATTTGAAACTCATTCGTTTCGTCATTTTCTTTTCCTCCGCATCTTAACTAATGCACCTAAATCCTAACATGAACCGTTCGCTCCCGGGTTGTACAGTGGCAACTAACGATTGCAAGGTTAGGTTATGTCATTATTATAGCAGACCGTAGTCGTAAGTTAACATTCGGCGCGTAACCTTGGGAGAGTCCTAAGTATTTTAACAATTTGTTTATTATTTGCCGAAGTCCCAGACTTTCGCTATACTCGAAATAAATATCGGGGGAGGTTATGACAATGACACAAAATCGGGTGATTAACGCGTTGAGCTATTTAAGTATTTTATTCTTACCAGTTTTATTTCCATTAATTGTTTGGTTGCTGACGAGTACTAATCCAGAAGCGCATCGGGTTGCAGGACGGGCTTTTTGGTTACATTTGTTGCCGACAATTTTAGGAATTACATTGCTCGTTATTTTAGGCGTTAGCGGTATTTATATGGACAGTATCGTTAATAGTGGCTGGTTGGCCGTGGTTCTTTTAGCGGTATTTGGAGTGGTCGCTGTGGCTAGCTACTTATGGTCGATTATTCGTGGCATTCAGTATTTAATTGCTGATTAATGTAGTAGCGTTAGGCTCAGGAGGTTTTAGCATGGTTGTTAAGGACGCATCAGTAGTTGAAACAGCAATGATGATTCAATTTTGGCAGCGTGGTTATTATCAAACGACAGTTGACGACTTGCTCACCGTTAGCCAGTTGTCACGAACGCAGTTTTATCGCCAGTATCACAGTAAGCGGGTTGCGTTACGCCGTTCACTTGAACGCTATCAAATAACGTTAGATGAACAACTTGATCAATTGATTCAACGTGAGCGGGCGCGGCAAACACCATTGCCCGCTTTAACTGCGGCTTGTTTGCGACTACCATTTCAGAGTGAACGGTGGCCAGCAGGATGTCTGATGGTGAACCTGATGGCTGAAATTGGGTCGCAGGATGCGTCCTTGATGGCCCAATTGCAAACGATCTATGCTGATTTACAGACCCGACTCGTCGGTTTACTTTCACCTCAGGCTAAAACCTTACCGACCACGGTCGCTGAGACTGCAGCAAGTTTAATGCAGGTTCGCAGCGGCATTCAGTTATTGGCTAAACAGGATCCTAGTGGGGCCCAGCTAAAACAACAGGCCCAAATGAGTGTTAATCTGATTATGGGGGCAGTTTAAGATGGTTGAGATTAAAGTCATTCACGGTGATATTACCAAAATGACCGTTGATGCAATTGTTAATGCGGCCAATACGAGTTTGCTTGGTGGTGGCGGCGTCGATGGTGCCATTCATCGGGCAGCTGGGCCAGCATTGCTGGCTGCCTGTCGCCCATTACACGGTTGTGCAACTGGTGAAGCCAAAATTACGCCGGGCTTTCGACTACCGGCGAAGTATGTGATTCACACGCCGGGCCCCGTTTGGCAAGGTGGACAGCATGACGAATTACAATTGTTAGCGAACAGTTATCGCAACAGTCTGAATTTGGCCGCTGAGAATCATTGTCCAACGGTTGCTTTTCCGTCTATCAGTACCGGCGTCTATCACTTTCCGCTATCGATTGCGGCGCCGTTAGCGTTAAAAACGTTACAAGCAACCGCGCAGACAACGGCCCACACGGTTCAGACGATCACGATTGTTTGTTTTGATGACCAAACGCAAAATGCATTTAGTACGGCGTTGGTAGCGCTGACAAATTAATCTTTACCAAAAAAATACACATGGACGCTACTATCTTGAGTAGCCGCTTGCTATAATGTTGATATACCGGCCATCGGGGATGGTCGTAAATCTTTATGTATTGGGATTATCAAGCGATAATCATTGCCAACAAGAAAGGAATCCATTGTGTTAGATATTTTTAAAGCAGTAATCTTGGGGATTGTTGAAGGGATTACTGAATTCTTACCAATTAGTTCAACGGGGCATTTAGTCCTGGTTGACGAATTTATCAAGATGCAACAGTCCACGCAGTTTACGGATATGTTCAACGTCGTGATTCAATTAGGGGCGATCATGGCGGTCGTTGTCCTGTATTTCCATAAACTAAATCCGTTGTCACCACGCAAGGATACCACGGAAAAGCGAAATACTTGGGTTCTCTGGAGTAAGGTTTTATTAGCGGTCATTCCATCGGTGATTGTGGGATTACCGTTAAATGATTGGATGGACGAACATTTAATGAATTGGGCGGTCGTTTCTGCCACGTTGATTATTTATGGGGTCCTATTCATTGTGATTGAAAATCATAATAAGCGCTTAACACCCCGCTTCGCTAATCTACAAACGTTACCTTATACGACGGCATTGTTCATTGGGTGTTTCCAGTTGCTCTCATTGATTCCAGGGACTTCACGTTCCGGTGCAACCATTTTGGGGGCTATCTTGATTGGAACTTCACGCTACGTCGCAACTGAGTTTTCATTCTTCATGGCAATTCCAACAATGTTTGGGGCATCATTATTGAAGCTTGTGAAATTCTTTGCTCACGGTGGTTCTTTAGCTGGTTTGCAAGGAGCAGTCTTAGCCGTTGGGGTGATTGTGTCCTTCGTAGTCGCTTACTTGTCGATTCGTTTCTTGTTGGATTACATCAAGAAAAACGACTTCAAGGCGTTCGGTTGGTACCGAATTGTCCTGGGGGTACTTGTGATTGGCTACTTTACGTTGATTCATTAAAATACTAAAAAAGCAGCTATCCACTAACATGGTATTTTGTCTTGTTAGTTGATGGCTGCTTTTTTATGTTTTGAGACATAGTATTCGATTATTATTTGCATGAGATCTTGTTGAAATTTACTGCATTTCAAGGCCGAGAACGGTTAACTATACGAGCTGCAACCCCCACATTAAAAAGCCCATAGTTAGCGGCGCAATGATCGTACTTAACATTTGCGTGGCCACGTATTCATCCGGTGCCAAGTGGTTTTGGACGGCCAACATGGTCGCAATGGTTGCAGTGGGAATTGCGAGCGTCAGGACGACTAATTGTTGGTTACTTAACGACACATGCAAACTAGCCATGATTCCCCAGATGATTAACGGTAAACCTAAATTTTTTAGGATAACGTTTAAGACGACCATCCGTGTCAGTCGCCATGGCCTTGTCGTTAACAAAAGCCCCAGAGCGAACAACGCTACCCCACCAGCTGCTTGTCCTAACTCTGTAAAATTCGTTAGCCAAGCACTGGGCAAACGTAATCCAGCCAGGTTTAGGATAAAGGCACTAATTGGTGCCCACACGACTGGTTGCCGAATTGCACTACATAATTTTTGCCAACCAGCATGCCAACGTTGTTCAGGAACCGAATCGCCCGCCAATGTTAGAAGTAACACGCTCATAGGAACTTGTACTAAATTCATGTACAGGCCGCCTAGCGCAACTAATAAAATACTAATTTTACCGAAAACAACGAGTAGTACGGAAACGCCCATGAACGGAATTGAGGGGCTCGCGATTACTAGTGCTCGTAATGTGGCTGTTTCTAGTTGCTGGTGGAAACAGTACTGGCTCACAATAACGCTGGCCATGCCACCTAGCATGCCCAGCGCCAGCCACATCGCGACCGAATAGTTTTGAATAATGGTAACGCGCTTTAATGACAAGATTCCTCCGAAGAGGCTTAACGGCAAGGCATAATGCATGACTAACTGAATCAAAACATCACTGGTCGTTGGCGCAAATTGATGCCGTAGTCCCGCAAACACGCCTAATCCCACTGTTACAACAATTGGTAAAATTGCTAATATAAGTAGCATTACAGTACCCCCAGTCTTAATAATTAACTGAGTGTACCATAATTCAGTTGTTGTGATAGCAAGGTTACGGGCTCCAAATGGTGTATATTATGATGTTTCGTTAGTCTGTTCGCGATTAAACATCACATTGTTAATCAACTAGACTGTACCTGTTATGATAACAACTAATTTCCTAGTTTGACTGGATTGTCTTTACAATTAAGTTATTAGCCAAACAAATAACATTCCCATTGACAAGACGTAGAAAAAGGATGCATGCCAATGGCTGCATCCTTAATAACGATGGAATTTAGAAATTAACTTGGTCAGGATCATTGGCTAACCCGGCAACGCCGTGGAAACCATCAATGACTTTCATATCATCATCGCTGAGTTCGAAATCAAATAATTCCGTATTTTGTTCAATTCGATCCGCATGGACTGACTTTGGTAATGGTAAGAAGTCGTGTTGCAATGACCAGCGTAACACAACTTGGGCGACGCTCTTATCATATTTATCAGCCAACGTCTTTAATTCTGGGATACTGAAGATCTTACCAGTACCTAATGGGCTGTAAGCTTCTGATAAAATATCATGTTCACGGTTGTAGGCCACCACTTCATCTTCCATATCACTAGGGTTGAGGAAGATTTGGTTAACGGCTGGAACCACTTTAGCCGTCTTAAGCAGTGCATCCAAATGCTTAGGACGGAAGTTAGAAACTCCGATAGCCCTCGCTTTACGGGCCGTGTAAGCTTCTTCCATTGCTCGCCAGGTATCGGCGTTCAATTGTTCCCAGTTGTCACGCATTGCAGCTGGGTTTGGCCAGTGGATCAAGTATAAATCAACGTAATCCAGACCTAGCTTTGCTAGTGAAGTATCAAGGGCCTTCTTAGCAGCGTCATAGCCATGGTCGGCATTCCATAATTTCGTCGTGACGAACAAGTCTTCACGTGCCACACCGCTATCGGCAATGGCCTTGCCGACACTTTCCTCATTGCCGTAAGCAGCTGCTGTATCAATGTGCCGGTAACCGGCCTTTAATGCTGCTAATACGGAATCATAAGCAACTTGGCCATCAGGAGTTTGCCAAGTTCCGAAACCAACAATTGGAATCTTAGTGCCGTTATTTAACGTGTACGTATCGGTGAGTTTGGTCAATGCTGTCATCGAAAATGCCTCCAAAATTTTATTTACTAGTATAATTTTACCCATAAGCGACCACTTCCGGCAAACATTCTGTTCCTAACTAATGACGATACGCAAAATTCGTGAGAAAATATAAACATTCTGATGTGGGAGGCGTTTTAATGAGTGACACGGCAGTTATGTTAAGAACCACGTTGTTGGCCGGCGCCATTTTGATAGAAAATGGGGCTGAAATCAAGCGGGTTGAAGACACCATGCAACGAATCGCAGCCAACGCTGGTTATCCTGACGCACAGATTTTTGTTTTGCTAACAGGAATCACCGTCTCCTTGCCAGAAAATGCCACTAGTGAAGTACGGGCAATCCATAATCGGGGTATGGACCTAGAAAAAGTGGATCAGGTCAACAGCCTGTCACGGCAGTTTGCTAATCACGATATTGATTTAACTGAATTTGCCGTAGCTCTCGAACGGGTCAATCAAGCCGTACCGACCTTCCCATTCAGCTGGTTATGTCTAGCGGCTGTTGTCGTTAGTGTGCCGTTGATGGTCGCCTTTACTGGGCGGACAACCCCTGCCGACTTGATTACTTGTGGACTAGCCGGGTTGGCTGGTTTTGCGGCCTTTTATTGGATCAATCGGCTGGGGTCAATTCGGTTTCTCAGCGAATTTATGGGTGCTTTGATTATTGGCCTAATTACTTTACTCGGCTTTTATCTCACTAACGGTCATTATCATCCCGACGCCATCATTATTGGCGCTGTGATGCCATTAGTGCCGGGTGTCGCTATCACTAATGCCGTCCGTGATACGATGACGGGTAACTTACTGAGCGGCCCTGCCCGCGCTGTAGAAGCCGTTTTATCGGCGTGTGCGATTGGTGTCGGTATCGCACTGACTTCATTTTTCTACTAAAGGAGGCGTGACATGCTACATTGGCTCTTAACAACCGGTTTATTTCAAATTATCTTAGCTTACTTAGCCACGGCTGGCTTTGGGGTGCTTCTCAATATTCCGCGTCGCGCCGTTAACCTCAGTGGTTGGGTCGGTGCTGCTGGCTGGTTTACGTATGAAGTCCTCTATCACGTCCTGCCATTAGGAATCGACGCCAAACTTGCGATTGGTAACCTCGTCGCAGCTATCGTGATTGGTGTCGCCAGCGGTATGGCCGCGCGTTACAAGCGGATGCCGATGATCATCTTTAATATCCCTAGTCTGGTCCCACTGGTTCCTGGTGGCCAGTCTTATCGGGTCGTTCGTAACTTGGTCACTGGTCATCCTGACTTGGCCTATCAGTATTTTGTGCAAGTCGTCATTATTGCCGGTGTGATTGCGATTGGCTTTCTCGTCGCTGAATTTATCAATCGTATTACTTTACATTTTGCGTGAACATTGCAATTAACTATCTATCTGAAATACGTGTTGTGCTAGTTGTTAGTTAGTATTCAAAAAAACGCCCAGAATATTAGTCCTGAGCGTTTTTAGCATAATCGTTATTCTTAATAGTGAACTTGAAAATTAGTCGGTTGCGTGGCGTTGACGACGGGATGTTGCGCAAAGTAGTCGGCAATTAATACGGTCATATCAGTAGGTAAGCGCCGAATGATCTTAGTGGTTTGGTACATTGGATAATTGCCACCGCCACCAGCGCGGTAATGATTCAGAGTGACCGTTAATTTTTGGTCAGCGGTGACTGGGGCCCCATGATAATCGAGTTGAACGACACGTTGACCAAAGGGTTTGGTAAGGTCAAAAGTATAGTCGATGCCACTGTAAATATCATAGACATAGTGGCGCAACTTGGGGTGCATGAACTCGGGGTTGACCCGCACGTGGCCGTCCTGCAAGAGAAAATAGCTGGCACAGCGTTCTAGTGCTGCTCGTAAATCAGCACCAGTAATGGCTTCAACGGCAAGTTTGTTTGGATAGACATAACTGTTCATGACTTCCCGCATCGTCACGTGTTGTTTGAGCCCTGGAACGTCGTCATTAAATAACGCCGTTGCGGCAATGTCGGTGCCGGTCGCGGCCATTTCAACGCGATTGATAAAATCGATGTAAGGATGATTATGCAGCCGTGCTTGAAGATGATCGTGTACGAGCATATTGCCGTTAATTTGGCCAAGTGGGGTGTCTAACCAGTCTTCCATCTGGTCATTGATTGGTCCAACTAGTTGCATTACCTGGGTATTGGGGGTGGCATCTGCGACCGGATAGATTTCCGGATGACTGGTCGTCACTTGATGATTGCGGTCGAGTTCAAGGGTAATCATAGCAACATTAGTACCCTTCATACCAGGTTGCGTTACGGGAACACCGTGAACCGTAACGGCTAATTGTCGGTGTTGGTGGCCGGTAATCATGGCATCAATGCCAGGCACTTCAGCTAATAGTGCGGAACCCCGGTTTTCGCCATTCATGCGTTCGGTTGGACGGTCAGTTTGGGGATCACGTTCAAGGCCGCCATGGTAGGCGATGACAACGATGTCAGCCAGTTGGCGCAATTTGGGCACCCAATGTTTAGCAGTTGCGACCACGTCATCGAAGTGTAGGCCAGCAATGTGATGCGGCTGCTCCCAGTGAGCGACAAATTGGGTTGTTAGCCCTAAAATGGCCACCTTAACTCCGGCGCGTTCCAGAATCGTGTATGGTTTAGAAAACAACGTTCGCTGCAAGTCATCATGAATATTAGCAGCCAGCATCGGGTATTGGCGACTCGATTCACACAGGTCGAGGTAGTCGAGCCCGTAGTTGAATTCATGGTTACCGAAAATACCAGCTTGAACGTGGTTGCAATTTGCAAGGCGCGAGTATAACGGTGCAGCTTCTTGATGGTGGCGCGCAATGAAATAAGTCAACGGTGAGCCTTGCACATAATCGCCATTATCAATCACGATTGGCCAGACATCGGCCGTATCTTCACGTGTCAATTGATGAATAACAGTAGCGGCACGACTAAGGCTAAACGGTGCGACGTTATCGCGGCGACTGTAATCAGTTGGCGCGAGGTAACCGTGCACATCACTAGTTGAGATTAATTTGATTTTCATAACGTGCCTCCAAGGAATATTTGTGTTCTATTATAACAATATTCATGACTGGTAACTTGATTTTAGTCATAAATTGAACAGTTTTTTGATGATTACCCGTGGTTAATGTTTAATAGCTGTTACAATTACACGAACCAATCTTCACGACTTTTTCACATTTTACACGTAAAACGACAAAATGTTTCCGTTATCATTAATAATGACGAATGATAACGATAATCGAATTACGGAGGAATAAACGATGCAGAATTATCAGAATGCACCATTCAAACCTACTCCCGAGTCCGGTTTAACGACCACTGTGGTGACGGCCCAGCTAACTAAATTCGGTAAAAATGAATTAGTAGCTGCGCGACCCGTACCTTTGTGGCGTAAAATTTGGCAACATATGAGCGACGTTTCATCGCTAGTGCTATTATTTGCAGTTGGTCTAGCCACGTACTTGGCCCTTGCCCAGAATGGGGGCTGGACGAAGACCATTGTGATTGGCGCAATTTTGGTCATCAACGTCTGTATTGGCCTGTACCAAGAAGCATCGGCGGAGAAGTCATTGGCGGCATTGAAGTCAATGAGTTTACCCACAGCTAATGTTCGGCGGGATGGGACGGTACAATCCATTGCGGCCCCAGAAATTGTTCCCGGCGACTTAGTCCTGTTGAAAGCAGGTGACCAAGTACCAGCTGATGCAGTCGTGTTAGAGGCCACGAACTTAGCCGTTGATGAAGCAGTTCTGACGGGTGAAAGTGAAGCTGTTGAAAAAAGTGTTTATCAAGACACCGGTGAATTAGACGATGACTGTCAAGTGTATGCCGGAACGGCTGTCACAGCCGGTACCGCGTTGATTCAGGTCTTAACGACCGGGATGGCCACAGAGTTAGGTCAAATTGCAGGCTTGTTGAACAAAACAAAACAACGGGCCACGCCATTACAGGGACGGCTTAATCGGCTATCAAGCTGGTTAACCACATTTGCCGTGTTAGGTGGAATCACCATTTTTGCACTGAGCGTCTGGGTGCAAAACCAAGGTTTGGCCGATAGCTTGATGATTGGGGTCTCATTAGCGGTCGCGGCCGTGCCAGAGACTCTGCCAATCATCGTGACCATCAGTCTTTCACACGGTGTTCGACGGATGGCAGACAGAAATGCCATCATGCGCCGAGTCAGTGCCGTTGAAACAATTGGGAGTGTCGATGTGATCGCGTCCGACAAGACCGGAACCTTGACACAAAATCGAATGACAATCACGAAATATTGGACACCAACTACGGGGATCATGACCACCGAACAACCCTTGACCTCAGCCGGACAGACGTTGATGCGTTACCTAGGCTTAGCGACGAATGCTGAAATTAATCGTGTTGATGGTGAAGAGCAGGCCATTGGGGATGCGACGGAATTAGCCGTTATTCGTTGGCTGGCTCAGCATGATTTAGACCGGTCCGTCTTAGAAGAGCAGGCACCTCGAATTGCGGAAGATCCGTTTGACTCGACTAAGAAGATGATGACAACGGTGCATGAATTAGAAGATGGTCAACGGCTAGTTATCGTTAAAGGGGCTTGGGACCGGCTACCTTTGAAACCTGACCAAGCTAGCCTAGCTGCTGGACAAGTGGCCCATGATGAATTTGGGCAGGCGGCGCTGCGCGTTTTAGCTGTTGGCTATCGCATCATTCCCGCGGATGTCCAAACTACTGACTGGGACGACCTGACAGCTGACCTCCAATTGGCAGGATTGATTGGTTTGATTGATCCACCACGACCAGAAGTGATTCCGGCCATTCGAGCTGCCAAACAAGCGGGTATTTTTCCAGTTATGATCACGGGGGATCATTTGGTTACTGCGAAGGCTATCGCTGAGGAAATTGGCATTTTGACCCCTGAGCTGCAAGCAATTAGCGGCGATGATCTTCGCCAATTGAGCGATGAAGAATTGACGGCTCGGATTGACCAGATTGCGGTGTACGCCCGGGTTTCGCCGAGTGATAAGATTCGAATTGTTCAGGCATGGCAAAGCCTTGGTAAGACGGTGGCGATGACTGGTGACGGTGTCAATGATGCACCGGCACTAAAGGCGGCGGATGTCGGCATTGCGATGGGAATCACTGGCACCGAAGTGTCTAAGGAAGCTGCTGACATGGTGTTAACGGATGATAATTTTGCGACGATCATGGCGGCTGTTAAAGAAGGTCGGACGGTTTATCAGAACATCATCAAAGCAGTTGAATTCTTGGTCGGTGTCAACTTTGCGCAAATCTTCTTAATGGTTGGTGCAGTCCTCTTCGGCTGGGGAGCACCATTATTGGCAGAACAGTTGTTGATTATTAACGTACTAGCTGATGGAATTCCAGGTTTCTTTATTAGTCAGGAGCCGGGCGAGCCGCAAGCAATGCAGCAACCACCAGTTGCTAATGATGAAAGTATTTTGGCACGAGGACTTGGACAGCGGCTGTTTGTTCGGGCGGCAACCTTCACTGTATTGACGCTAGGAATCTATGCGTTGGGTCGCTTTGGTTTAACGAATGGGCAAGCACCAGTGGGGATGACAATGGTCTTCCTTGTGCTAGCCTTAGGGTCAATGATTGACATCTATGCAATTAAGGATCGTCGGCCACTTAGTCGGGAAACCTTTACGCGTAACGTAATGTTGAATCGAGGCCTGTTATTAGGAATTCTAGTTGTTGTTGCAATTGCAATCTTGCCACCGCTGCGAAACTTCTTTAGCCTCACAACATTACCATTATTAAGTTGGGGTGTGGTGCTAGTGGCAACGCTGATACCAACATTTGTTCTAGAACTGAATAAGCGCTGGCAAGCTTGGCGACAATCACGCTTGGTTGCGAATGTTGCTGAATAATTGTAACAAGCTAAATCAAAATACTGTCTGCAGACGAATGACGTTTGCAGACAGCATTTTTAATTGTCATTAAGAAGTTGGTCTAAAATACTGGTCGATGGGCTGGCTTTGAGCGTAAGTCGTCACAATTATAGGCTGCCAGTTCCTGGAGCCCGTCTTTGCTAGCATCAAAGTAAGCTGTTAATCCTTGGGCAATCATTAAATTAAGTTCTTTATCCGCGTCGAATTGAACAACGAGCACCGGCGTTTTTTCGGCAACGGCGGCACCGATTTCAAACATGGTACCGGAATCAGGTTCATTAGTTGCACTTGTCATATCAAAATCGAGGATGGCAACTACCACGTCAGCCCGGTGAACTTGTCGCATATCGGATGCATAGACGTATTGTTGCCAAGCACGACTGCCAAATGGTTCTTCTTCAAATTGATGTTCTTCTGGAATGAAGATACCATCTGGGTTAATGGTCGGATTGGCTAGTAGCGCCGTCTTCACTTGTTGGATGCGTTCCTTTTGAGCCTCGTCAAAAAACGGTGCAGCTAGGTAAACGTTATTCATAATGATTTCCTTTCTAGACAACAAAATTTGGATAAGCTTATTTTAGCTGAAAAATGGGGTAGCTTTCAAGCCTTGATTTGTGATGATTCAATTGTTAAGCAGTACTAATTATATCGATTGTTGTTTGTCAGCGGTGTACTCGTCCGATGCTGACTTTTAGGATCGGGCAACAATCGTTGTAGAGCCAACACAGGCTTTAGTGGCACCAAGCATGTTTCAGTTAACCGCTCGAATGGTAGATAAATGGCTACCTAACTCAACAAGTTGCCCGCTTTCAGTAGAGTAAAGCTGACCACTTTTAATTTGTGAAGATTGGCATGTTTTAACAATTTGGGTGCAATTGAAAATTAGTATAATTTATATATAGATTGGAAATCTACTTATAATAGCGTGTTGATTAGATGTTGTTGAATTAAAACCTAAATTGAGCTAAATTAAATAGGGTAACGAGGAGGGGGTTATTATGTTGTCATCCACATCACCAAGCAATTATTTACTTTCATGGGAAGCATTGCCCACAGTACCCGTTTATATGGAACAGCTGCTAGCAATCGTTAACCAAACGATTCAACCGTTGGGATTGCCTGCCGTGACCAAGACCATGATTAATAGTTATGTTAAACAGCATTTTTTCAGCCGGCCAACCGGTCATCGCTACACTCGTAACCACATTGTGGCGGTATTAGTTGTTTCAATTTTGAAAGTTGACTTTTCATTACCAGTCATTAGTAAAGCTATTTTACAAATTCGTGATTCACGACAGATTGAATGGCGTTATCAGCAATTTCGAGAAGCTTTCGAACAAACACTCAATAATCAACCAATTGTAGTGGTAAATAATGATGCGGTAACGCGTGCCATTCAACTGGCGGCCCAAACTGTGGCGGCGCATTTATTAACAATCAGGGCGCTTGATAAGCTAGGTGAGTGAGCTAGAAATTATTGCTATGGATGTGATGATTAAGGATAGCGTTTTATGAAGAACGCTATGATCTAGTCATAGCGAAATTAAAAAGCTGATAAAAGTAGTAATTTAGATTATTTTGTAAGGCATGAAAGAGGGAAACGAGAATATGACAACGCGCAAAAAATGGACATTGGCGATTATTGCATTGCTGACCGTTATTGTCATTGGTGTCGCTGGCGGTAGTTTTTACTTATATCACTTTGCGTTTGAACCAACCCCGAAAGTTTTGAACCATAGTTCTAGTAAGAGTAAAAGCACGTTAAAGCAGAATCAGGCGTGGCTTAAACGTGTGAACAAACAAACTTGGCATGAAACTTCAGCAACGGATGACTTAAAGTTGGTCGCGGATTATGTGCCAGCAGCTCATCCGACTACTAAGACGATTATTGTCGCACATGGTTATATGGGCAACAAAGAACAGATGGCTAGCTATATTCGGCTGTGGCATCGCCAGGGGTATAATGTGCTGGCACCGGATGATCGCGGCAATGGACAGAGCGCGGGCAACTACTATGGCTTTGGTTGGCCTGATCGGTTAGATTATCTGAAGTGGACACGGCAGGTGATTCGACGCGTGGGACAAAATAGTCAGATTGGGCTCTTTGGCGTTTCAATGGGTGGTGCTACCGTCATGATGATGAGTGGGGAGCAGCTCCCTTCACAAGTGAAAGCAATTATTGAAGATTGTGGTTACACCAGTGTCGGTGATGAATTGGGCTACGAGTTAAATCAGTTGTACCACTTACCGAAGTTTCCACTACTGTATACGGCTAACTGGGTCGCCCAAGCTAAGGCCCACTTCAACTTTATGACGGCTAGTTCAGTGAACCAGCTTAAGAAGAACAAGCTACCGATTTTCTTTATTCACGGTGCTAAGGATACTTTTGTACCCACGAAGATGGTGTATCAGAACTACCGAGCTACAACGGTAAAAGCTAAGCAACTATGGGTGGTTCCGGGAGCCAGTCATGCAGAATCATACACGCGCTATCCGCAACTGTATCAACAAAAAGTGAGTCAGTTCATGGCGAAGTATTTGAAGTGAGGGCTAACGCAATAGAATAACTAATGAAGGCCACCAATCAACAATAGCTGATTGGTGGCCTTAAAATATGCTATTCCTTAAGTTAAGAAGTAGCCAGCTTAGAATAAAACTCGTATTTGAGATTGCGCAATGAGTTGTTGCATGAGCTCAAATCGATGTCGGCGCGTTTCAGCAATTGTCACTCAGCCCGGGAGGTCGGATTAGGGCGCGCATTACTGCCGAACAGCAATTCAAAAAATTGGCACGTTTTAATTATGATTCAAAACGGGTTGACTAGCACGGCTAATCAATTGAGTGTTTTGCAAATGGGTGCCGCATACTTGGAATAAAGATCAGTACACCGATGAAGTTAAGCAATAAGGATAAAGCAGTAAAGATGAAGACACCATTGTAATTAAACCAACCGGAGACTGCGCCACCAAGTAGTGAACCGAGCATACTGCCGGCCGCTTGGAAGGATTGGTTCCAACTGAAAATGGTTCCTGTTAACTCGCGGGGCGTATTTTTGGAGAGTAATGTTTGCACCGTTGGGAAGAGGGCCCCATCAGAAATCCCAATCATGAAGCGTAAGAGACCTAGTGTCCATACGCTGGAGACGAATCCTTGTGGAAAGTACATCAGAATGGCAAAGACGAAACCAAAGACGAGAATGCGGTCAGCGCCCCGATGGTCACCAAGCCGACCGAGTCGTGGGGCTGATAACAAGGTCGAAATACCGGGTAAGGCGGCAATTATGCCGGCAACGACGGTGATTGGACCGACGTTATGCATCAGATCCTGAACGTATAGACTAATAATAGGGGTGATAGAGTTATTGCCCATTTGAATAATCATGGTGGAAACAAGCAGTGTGATAATTAACGTTGGGTTCTTGAATTGGCTAAGCATACTGCCTTCGCGTTTGGCAACCGGTGCATCACTCGGTTTAAAGCTTTCGTGAACCAACGTCAGGCTTAGTACGAAGACAATTAGTAGTAGAATTCCCGTGATGATGAACGTCAATCGAATGGAGAAGACCTGGGCGAGTACGCCGCCGAGAATCGGCCCAATCAAATTACCGGAAACGTAGCCGGTCGTTAAGATACCAATTGCGGTGCCACTGCTTTCCTTAGGCGTTTCCGTAGCAATCAAGGCACTGGCATTGGGAATGTAACCGGCACATAAGCCTTGTAAGAAACGCAGAAAAATGAGCATCCAAATATTATGCACGAAGCCCATCGCACCAATAACGAAGGCCATGCCAAGTGAGGAGCGTAGCAACATGATTTTACGCCCACGTCGGTCAGCTAATTTACCCCACAATGGTGAGACAACGGCGACAACGAAAAAAGTCACCGCATATGTAATACCGCTATACATCGTGAGTTCATTTTTGGAGAAATTACCCATTTGACCAACATATAATGATAAGAATGGCATGACCTCAGAAAATCCCATTCCGGCAATAAATGTTCCTAACCAGAGAACCGCGAGATTCCGACGCCAGCCTGTTAATGCGCCCTTCACAATCTGTCACTTCCTTAATTAACTTATTAAGATTATTTTAATGCGAATTTAAGTTTTGTGCAATTAACTAACTTAGTTAAATAGACTTGACCAAGCGTCACTAAAAAAACTACAATGGAAAACATTGTAGAAAGGGTGAACGATGTGCAGCAAGAGTCAAAGTATCAAATAGAAGTGGTGGCACCTAAGCACCGACACATGTCCAATTGGGATATGTTTGCAACGTGGATCGGCGCTAATGCCAATAATGGCACGTGGTACGTTGGTGGTGTATTGGCTGCGTGTGGTTTATTAACGGCCCTCAAAGTGATTGTGGCATCGTCCACGCTATCATATTTATGTTTATCGCTAGTTGGTTTTATGGGTTATAAGACCGGGGCGGCGACGATGAGTTTGATTCGAGGTTCCTTTGGTGTACGAGGAAGTTACGTTCCCTCATTTGTGAATCTGACCCAGTATATTGGTTGGACCGCGGTGAACACGTTTATCGCGGCAACTTCCGTCAGTTACTTATTACATGACTTAGTTGGGTGGCCAGTCTATGGTCAACCCGGTGGGGCTAAAGGACTGATTCTCGGAATTATTGTCATGAGTATTTTACATTTATTAAGCGTTTCGGTCGGTCAACGCTCAGTTCAGATGATTGAACGCTTAGGGATTATCCTCGTAATATTATTTGTTTTGTGGGAAACCGTGGTAGTGTTCAAGACGGTTTCAATGCACGAGTTATTAACATGGCGTGCCCCAGCACATCTACATATGACGGCGGGTGCTGGGATGGACACGTTAGCGGCATTCAACTTGTCATGGGTGACAGCGGGCGCAGATTTTACTCGTTTTACGCGTAAAAAGAGCGGCGCCACTGGGATGCCATTTTTAGGGGCCTTCACAGGCTTGTTCTGGTTTGCCTTCATTGGTCTAGCCGCAACCATCAGTATTGCCATTACTTCAGGGACATACGATCCCAATAATTCTGATCCTAGTACCATTGCGAGTCGGCTGGGTTTGGGGGTACTGGCGTTATTAGTAATCGTACTGACGAGTATGACGGCGAACGCGGTGAACTTGTTAGCAGCTGGTTCGGCGCTATCCAATATCTTTCCACGAATTCGGTTACGACCAGCACTATGGGCGGTAACGATTATTGCCACGTTGGTCACGCTGATTCCATTAGTTATGGGGAGCTTTTTAGCCGCATTTACGGCGTTTTTGGATTATATTGGAATGGTGCTTGGACCCATGATCAGTGTGATGTTAGTTGATTACTATTGGCGGCATCGGCAGCACTATGATATTAACGAATTAGCTAGTTCTAAGGGGCAGTACTGGTATCATCATGGGGTGAACTGGATTGCACTGTTATGCTGGGTACTCGGAGTTGTCATTTTCTTATTATTAAAGCACGTTGCTTGGATTGCCACGGTGACTGGGGCAACCTTTATTGATATGGCCCTGATAGGGATTATTTATGTTGTTTTAATGCGAATTTTCTACCCGTTACCTGCCAAACAGGTCTAATTGGATTACAATGAATAAGTAAACGAAATTAGAATGAGGGGTGTCATGATGTTTAAATTAACTGAGATTGATGACGTATTAAATAACTTAGGTGACCACGCGGACTTTGCCACAATTGCCAAGAAAGAGTCTGACTTAGGTGTTCAGCATTTTCAATATGATGTCGCGACTGGTGCCACAACGTATTTTGGTGAGAACGGTTATCTCGTTGAACGACGGACCAATGGCTTAGCAACTCGGGTTGCCCGTGAAGAAGATGCCGCGGCAGTTGAACAGATT
This sequence comes from Lactiplantibacillus paraplantarum, assembly GCF_003641145.1. NCBI lineage: Bacteria > Bacillati > Bacillota > Bacilli > Lactobacillales > Lactobacillaceae > Lactiplantibacillus > Lactiplantibacillus paraplantarum. The sequence continues at coordinate 2,975,577 of NZ_CP032744.1, read as the reverse complement.
GCTAAGCAATATATCACTGGACAATTAGCGTTAGCAGACGCTGTTAAGCAATTTGCCCAGGCCGGATGTCAAGCTTGGACTGCGAACTTAAAACGTCACATCATCGATTTCAGCGGTGATGAAGGCAAAATTATGGCGGCTGTAACATTTTAAGTAATTAATTGAAGCAAAAAAGGCTGACTATCCACGTTTAATCAGGATAGTCAGTCTTTTTTGTACGATGGTGATTTAATACCCAGCCTGATGATATTGCTTACTTAATTGGCGCTCTAAACTGAGCAAAGTTAGCGGGCTTAGTCGTCGTAGCTTATCGGACTGATAGCGCATGACTAATTGTTCAGGACTATTAATTGTGATACTAGTGACGCCATCTAAGCCTTGAAAAGTCCGTTGAATTGATTGTTGTAGTTCAGGATGTTGCGGCCAGATGGGGGAGGTCAACATGACCAGGCCGTGCTCAGGGTGTTGATACGTAATCTGATATTTATTGAGATAACGCTGAAACATGTCTTCTGGATTCATTAACGGTTCCTCCTCATATCTGTACAACTAAGACTATAAACCAAACCAAACGACCCAAATAAAGAAGCCCGCCAGGCAAAGTAGGGCTACACCGATCAGCCCCCAGATCATACCTGACAACTTTTTAGCGTGCCGATAATAGTAGACACTAAGTATTCCACATAGTAAGGCCAGAATAATGCTAGTGCCAATAATTAAACCAATTGTTAATTCCATAAATTATGTTCGACTCCTCATGCTTATCATTTTAATTGTGCATTAAACTACGGTAAAGTGCAATTATTTATCAGGATTACTAGCATATAAAATAATGGGTGGTGATGGTTATTTTGGTAAGCATTTAGATAAAGTAAAAACTAGTCTGCTTAGACACTTGTCAGCAAGACTAGTTTTTATTAATGCCAGTTATTTAGTTGTTTTTTTAGACAAGCGGGTCGCAAGCAACAAACCAGCAAGGGCTAAAATAAACGTAAAGTAGAACCCGTAATGGGCACCGTTGACGAAGGCACTGGCGGCTTGGTGACCACCATTAGCATAGTAAGAAGCTTGACCAATACCTAAGAGGCTAGTTGCAATTGCGGTTGAGATAGCACCAACGACCTGTTGTAACGTATTCATAATGGTACTACCATCGGCTGCGATGGGTCCCGTTAAAGAATTTAAACCATGCGTTTGTGAAGGAGACATTGCTAGCGGTGCCCCAATCATTAAGATAACGTGAGCTAAAATAACGTACCAGGTGGCGCTGCTAGTCGTTGTTAGGGCTAGCATCAATGCCCCCACCATGGAAATCAAAAAGCCTAACATTGCTGGTGTACGGGCTCCAATCGAGTCGTATAAACGCCCAGAAACGGCTGAGACGATTGCATTCATCAAGCCACCGGGTAACATAATGACCCCAGTCAATGCAACGGGAATTAGCAATCCCTTTTGAATGTACATCGGGAGTAAGTACATCGCTGATAAGATAATCCCAAAGTTGATCATAACTAGGCAGGCACCGACCCGAAAGCCAGGGATGGCGAATGTCTTGAGGTTCAGAATTGGCGCTTCCATGGTAAGCTGCCGATGCGCGTACCAAGCCAAAATAACGAGGCCCAGAATTAAAGCACCTAGTACCGCTGGTGATCCCCACCCTTGATCACTAGCAAGGCTGACCCCAACAACGAGACTACCAAAGCCGACCATTGAAAGTAGAATGGATAAAAAGTCCACTTTAGGTCGTGTTACTTTTGCAATGTTTTTAAGTGAAGTGACGGCAAAGATAAATGCGATAATCAAGAATGGGATGAAGAGCCAAAAAATCCACCGCCATGATGATAAGCCTAAGATGGCTCCGGCAATTGTTGGACCAACGGCCGGTGCGAACATGATAACTAAACCGACCATCCCCATAGCTGCCCCTAATTTGTAAGGTGGAAAAATCTGCATAGCCACCGTAAACATGAGCGGTAAGATCAGGCCAGTTGCGATACCTTGAATCATCCGGCCGAATAATAAGACGCCAAAGCCTGGTGCTGAAGCTGAAATGATGGCGCCAACCGCGAAGTCAATCAAGGCAAATAAAATCACTTGACGGGTTGTAAACCATTTAGTGATTAAGCTAGATAATGGGAGGACGATCCCAATCATTAGCATGTAACCGGTTACTAACCACTGCACAGTTGCTGTTGAGACGTGTAACTGTGTCATCAATTGAGGTAACGCGATGTTCAGTGATGTTTCACTAAACATTCCGACAAAACCACCAATTAACATTCCCATCATAGCTAGCATTGGATGGGTAACGGGAACCCGGGCCTGTTGTTTAGCCTGCGAGTTACTTTGTGCTGAATCCATCATATTGTTCACACTCACTTTCCTGAATACAATGGGTTAGCATACCAGAAAATTAATTTTTTCGTAAGTGTTTTTTCTGAAAGGTGATCATTAATTTACGGTAAATAAAAAATATTGACTGATTGGTGGCTCAGCAGTTAGTCCTATGACCTATTATGGTTAGACATGAAGAGATTTGGACAAAACTAAAAGTGTTCAGTCGCTTAAGAAAAGACTGCTTCTCAAGAAACCGAACACAATTTTTCTGTCAATATTGTCGAAACGGGCGCCAAAAGGTTGCTTGTTCCACTTAACCCCAATTCGGTGACTATCGTCCAGGGATAATCACCGAATTTACATTAATGCTTGCAAACAGACCACCTTTTGATCCACTCTCTCGGCGCTACATTGAGTTATAGGCACTGACTTAGTTAGGAATGTAGTGGTATTCGCAACGATTTCAGGTTATCTAAAAACTCTCCAGATAGGAACGCTATACCTTAGCCTCGAATTGATGACCACATTGGGGACAAGTTATCCGAACGTGACCGTGGTGGCGTGGAATGCGAATACGTTGGTGACATTGTGAACAACGGAAAAAGCGATACTGCCGATGCTGTTTTACTTGGTAGCTTAACTGACTGAATGGTTGAACAATTGGCAACCATAGGCGTTGAAAGCCACGATTAATTGCAACTTGGCGATAAATCTGTTTAGAAAATAAGCGCCAGTAACTGATGATAATTAGTAGTACTGCCACTAAGACCAACCAGCCGGAGCGGATAAAGAGACTGATAATAATTAGTAATAGCGCCAAATTATTTAAAAAGCGGTTTAACGTATCGTTTTGACCATACCGACCACGCATCCATAATTGTAGGCGTTGTAATAGTTTTGAATTTGGTTTCAAGTCCTGAACCCCCGTCACTAAAAATAATTGATATTGGTAGCATAACATAGTTTTTTACTAGATAAATAATACCTATTCGGGCTGTTAACGGTGTATACTTATGCATATTATAGTAAACAGAGGGAAAAACATGTCAACACAATCACAAATTACGCAAACGCAAGTGCTCGATGCAATTAGCCGAGCAGCGTTGATGCTCGATCGACAAGATGATGCTCAAAACGGTCTACAACAATTATTGAATGAATTTCGGCGAAGCCTACTACAGACTGGTGGCCAGGTCGCCACGACGGTGTTATATCATGGAAAAATCAAGAGTTATTTATTACAACATCCAAGTCGTTATCCAGATAGTGTGGCAGCGCTCTCATTATTGTTAGATCGATTTGTCGCGGCTCAGTAATCGGGCTGCTTTTTAGTTTGTTTAGTGTCTAACCTAACTGGCTTTTGTCTTGGGGCTAGTTAATGGTGGTCAATATTGATATTAAAAAGCAAGTTGCGCTATGCTGATTATGAGTATGCGAGAAAGCTAATCATTGCTTTTTTGTGTTTACGGTTGTAAACTACAGTTAACTTAATTCGGAAGGGTGGTTAAGCCATTGGAAGCACAGACAGAAATCGAAATCAGTGATGCTGAATGGGAAGTCATGCGAGTTGCTTGGACATTGGGCAATGTGACAAGTAGTCAAGTTGCCGAAATTATGGCAGATAAGATGGGTTGGAAGACGGCGACCGTTAAGACGCTACTGGGAAGACTTGTCAAAAAGGGTGCGTTGCGTGCTGAAAAGAATGGTCGGGCATTTAACTATTACCCAATGGTCGAAGAACAGCCATCCATGGATGAAGCTGTTGGAACATTATTTGGTCACTTGTGTCAGATGCGCGTTGGTCAAACGTTGGTTGATTTAGTTAACCAAACAGAATTAAGCCGAACTGATATTGCAACCTTACAGGCAGTATTGACCGAAAAAGCGAAGCATGCACCAGCAATGGTGGACTGTGATTGTGTTCCTGGAACGCGGTGCTAATTAAAGTATTAAAAATTATTGAATTACTATTAGATGTTATGCTTGGACTTAAATCTGAGTATGGCATCTTTTTGGTTACAATGATTTTAAAGTGATCTGGTTAACTGAGAGTGAGAACATGCTTGAGGATACTTGTGCGTGAATGTCAGTACTAGCGGGTTTAATTAGTATTGATGGTATGAGTACTGTTAAGTTAAATAAGCGTAGTTAATGTTCGTCTGATTTTAAAAAGTGTTTTTCTTGACTTTTATCGTCTACAATTGTAAACTTTAGTCACAAATTACAGATGTAGACAATCTGGCTAGGGGAGGTCGTTACTATGAAAGACATGGATATGCAACACATGAATCACCATGATAACAATGATATGGGTGATATGGATATGGGTAACGGTGAGATGATGCACATGGGGAATCTTAAGCTGAAATTTTGGGTGGCGTTAGTTCTGACAATTCCAATCGTTATTATGAGCCCCATGATGGGGGTTAATTTACCATTTCAAATCGTTTTTCGGCCGTGGTCTGATTATATCGTTGCGATTTTAGGCACGATTTTGTTCCTCTACGGTGGACAACCATTTTTCAGTGGCGCCAAAGCGGAAGTGAAGAACCATAAACCAGCAATGATGACGCTGATTACGATGGGAATTAGCGTTGCGTATGTTTATAGTATTTATGCCGTGATAGCTAATGACTTGTTAAATGCCAAACCAATGGTGACCGATTTCTTCTGGGAACTAGCGACTTTAATTGTCATTATGTTGTTGGGTCATTGGATTGAAATGAATACGGTGATGAATGCAGGGTCAGCGGTGGACAAGCTGGCAAAATTGCTACCAAGTACAGCGCATAAGTTAGTTGATGGGCAAATCCAGGACGTAGCGATTGCTGATTTGGCCAATGGTGATCAGGTTCAAGTCCGCGCTGGTGAACAAATTCCTGCTGATGGTACAGTTTTAAGTGGGACAACTAGTGTTAATGAAGCGATGGTCACTGGTGAAGCTAAGTTAGTTGAAAAACGAGTTAAGGATCAAGTCGTGGGTGGGTCAGTTAATGGTGATGGCACTTTTGAGATGCAAGTCACAGGAACTGGTGAATCAGGCTATTTGGCGCAAGTTATGAAGTTGGTCAGTGACGCTCAGGCGGCCAAATCTTCGCAGGAGAACATGGCAGACAAAGTGGCAGGACTACTATTCTATGCTGCGTTGACCGTGGCAATTGTTGCCTTTATCGTCTGGTTACTTGTTGGTAATTTGGCGTTAGCGCTATCGATTGCAGTGACGGTTCTCGTAATTGCTTGTCCACATGCTTTAGGATTAGCCATTCCATTAGTAGTTGCGCGCAGCACTGCGATTGCGGCTAGTCATGGATTATTGATTCGTAATCGTGACGCAATGGAACAGGTTAAAAAATTGAACTACGCTTTGATGGACAAGACTGGGACATTGACGGCCGGTAACTTCAAGGTTGCAGATTTTCAAAGTGATGTTGACCAATTTACTGCGGAAGACGTCTTGGCAATGATGGCTGGCTTGGAAAATGGTTCCAGTCACCCCTTAGCCGTTGGTATTATTGCTGCAGCTAAGGAACACCAGCTGACGCCAAAGAGTAGTAAAGATGTTCATCAAATTACTGGTGTTGGACTAAGTGGCACGATTGATGGTCAGACGTATGAAATCATTTCAGCTGCTTATCTTGACAAACAAAACTTAGCTTATGACCAACAAACGTTTGATAAGTTGGCGAGTGCGGGTAATTCGGTCAGCTTCTTGATTCAGGATCAGACGGTTCTGGGATTTGTTGCTCAAGGTGATCAAATTAAACCGGAAGCCAAGAACTTAATCGATAGTCTAAGGGCCCAACATATTACACCGGTGATGTTAACTGGCGATAACCCGCAAAGTGCGCAAGTAGTTGCCAAGCAACTTGGAATTACTGAGGTTCACGCGGGCCTATTGCCTGAAGATAAAGCGAAGTTAGTTCAGCAATATCAAGCTGACGGTAGTCATGTCATGATGATTGGTGATGGTGTTAACGACGCGCCTAGTCTTGCACGCGCTGATATCGGGGTTGCAATTGGTTCTGGGACTGACGTTGCTATTGATTCAGCTGATATCGTTCTCGTTAAGAGTAATCCTAACGATGTGGTGGATTTCTTAGCCTTAGCACGGCAAACAACGCGGAAGATGGCGCAAAACTTATGGTGGGGTGCTGGTTATAATGTGATTACGATTCCATTGGCAGCCGGTATTCTAGCGCCGATCGGTTTTATTCTAAACCCAATGTTTGGTGCAGTAGTCATGTCATTAAGTACGATTATTGTGGCGATTAATGCCATGACATTACGGTTAAAAGATTGAAATAAACTGATTAGCGTAAAATAATTCGTGCAAATGTGTGTTTCTGATAGATTTAGATGCTAGAATAATAGTATTTAAATCAAGGATGTGAAACCCATGTGTACTAGTTTAACAATTCAAACCACGGCGGGTGATCAGTTTTTAGCACGCACCATGGACTTTGCTTTTGAACTCGGTGGTCGGCCAGTGGTTATGCCACGGAATCATCATTTTGATAGTGTTACCAATGCGAATGGTTTTGATAGCCCCTATAGTTTCGTCGGGACGGGCCGTGATTTAAACGGTTATATCTTCGTCGATGGGGTCAATGAACATGGGGTTAGTGCTGCAGCGCTGTACTTCTCAGGGCAGGCCCACTTTGCTCAGCAGACCAAGACTGACAAGGTTAATTTGGCTCCCCATGAAGTATTGATGTGGATTTTAGGCAATGTTAAGAGTACTGCTGAATTGGGTGAACGGTTAGCTGACTTGAATGTGATGGAAGCTGCCGCACCGCTATTGAACATTGTGGTGCCATTACATTGGATTATTAGTGATAAGAGTGGTTCGACCTATGTTTTAGAGTTAGAAGATGACGGTGTTCACTATATGAAAAATCCGGTGGGGGTTATGACAAACACCCCAGATTTTGAATGGCATCTCAAAAATTTGAGCAACTATGTTAACTTACAGCCTGATCCGCATCCCAGTCGGCAGTACGGTGATCTGACCGTCAACGCTTTTGGTCCCGGAACTGGGGCACTGGGAATGCCGGGTGATTATACGTCAGTTGCGCGTTTCGTTCGAACGGTCTTTATGCGTCAGCATACTGATAAAGTGGCAACTGATGCGGAAGCTGTAAATGCGTTATCACACATGCTGAATTCAGTTGAAATCCCTAAGGGCGTTAAGATGCAGGCTAACGGGACGCCAGATTATACCCAGTATCGCGCCTACATGAGTATGAATGAACCAGCATTTTACATGCAACCATACGCGGACCAGACGATTACGCGGGTTGCGTTGACGCCAGCACTAATGACGGCCGCACAACCAACTGAATTTGAATTAAACGCGACACAACAATTTAATTTGGCAAACTAAGTAAGTTGGAATGGTAGTTTACTTTGAAGTGAGAGCAGTACCGTTAGCAATCAAGCTAACGGTACTGCTTTTTTGCTGGCTCATGAAATTGATAGTGATTTTAACCGCATGGTAAGGATAATCAAGATAAGCCTTAAGAATAAAATAGTGGTAAACTATATTATAGTTTAGGTGCGCATAACTTATACTTAATAATGATTACAAATAAGACTTGCAATTGTTTCTTAAAAGATATAACATTTACTAGGTAATAATGATTATAAAGTATTCATGGAGGCGGCAATCATGAAAAAGAAAATGTCCTTGGCACAGCGAGTCAATATTTTACGAGCAAGTGTCATGGGTGCAAATGATGGTATTTTATCCGTTGCTGGTATTGTTGTAGGTGTTGCGGGGGCGACAACTAATAGTTTTTCCATTCTCATTTCTGGACTAGCCGGGATGTTAGCCGGAACGATTTCAATGGCCATGGGCGAATATGTCTCCGTGAATACGCAAAAAGATTCGCAGAAAATGGCGATTACTAAGCAGAAGGCCGCGTTAATTGATAATTATGAAGCTCAGGCGACACTAGTCGTACAGAAGTATGTTGATCAAGGAATCAGCGAACCGTTAGCGCGTCAAGCAACGCAGGAAATGATGGCAGAAGATGCATTGACAACCACAGTTCGTGAGCGCTATGGCTTTAATCCCAATCAGTTTATCAGTCCTTATGCTGCGGGAATTGCCTCTATGATTGCTTTTCCTACGGGCTCGATTCTACCGTTAGTTTCAATTACCTTTTTCCCGCCACGGGTAAAGGTTTTAGCGACAGTGATTGCTGTTGGAATCGCATTAATGATTACAGGTTACGTGGCGGCCATGCTTGGCAATGCTAATCGTCGGCGTGGAATGGCTCGTAATGTGATTGCTGGACTATTAACGATGGTCGTAACGTACTTTATTGGTCACTTGTTTGCTTAATTAATGGGTCAAGGGGAGCGAGTTTATGCAACTGACAAAAACAAAATCTGAGAAGACTAAACAAACGATGGATGAGAAGTTAAATTCATTACGTGCGGGTGTCTTGGGCTCAAATGATGGTATTTTAACAGTTGTTGGGGTGCTGTTTAGTGTAGCGGCGGCAACGACTAATCAGTTTACAATCTTTATTGCTGGGTTGTCTGATTTATTAGCATGTGCTTTTTCAATGGCATCGGGAGAATATGCATCGGTCAGTACACAAAAGGACACTGAAAAGGCCGTTGTGGAAAAAGAACGGCAACTACTAAAAACTGATTTTGAGGGTGAATTACACGCTGTTCAACGCCATTATATGACGCTTGGTGTAAAGGAAGACACGGCGATGGCCATTGCTCAAGATTTATTATCCAAAAAGCCGTTGGCCACGTTGGTCAGCATTAAATATGATATGCAATTGGGCCACTATATGAATCCGTGGGATGCGGCGTTTGCATCATTATTTTCGGCGTCAGCGGGGGGCGTCTTTCCATTAGTTGCGATGACATTTGCACCAGCACATTGGCAATGGCCAGCGACGATTATCGCAGTATCGGTTGCCGTCGCCTTAACAGGATACTTATCCGCCGTACTAGGTAAAGGTAACGTTAAAACGGCGGTAATTCGTAATGTCTTAGTTGGAATTGTAACGATGTTCATTCACTATTACGTGGGGACACTCTTTTAAATTTCCAATGACAAGCGGCTGTTATGAATATAAAAAGTGTTAGAATGCAGGTTAAAGATATTAGCAAAAATCGATTTTATTTACATCGTTTGGCTCTTAGAAGTGCGTTTTAGGTAGCCACGAATTTAATCTTAATTAAAGCTGGCGCGGTTAACAACAACATGGTTAACCGCGCCAGCTTTAGTTAGTATTGATTTCCGAGCGTTGACACTACGTTGAAGCGAAAAGATTCGGATTCTGTGATTATCAGTTAGCATAAACGTTAATTATGATAAAGATTACTGAAACTTCCTAAAAAACAAAGCTTGATTTTCAGTGAGTTTTAATTAAGTCCCGGTATAATATTGCCATTAATTAAATTGAGGTAGAGCGAAATTGAAAAATATGACAACTAACCGTTATATGAAGGGCATTATGTGGGCGATGCTGGCTTCGACCCTGTGGGGGATCTCGGGTACAGTGATGCAGTTTGTATCACAAAATCAAGCCATTCCAGCCGATTGGTTCTTGTCAGTGAGAACCCTATCGGCAGGCGTTATTCTGTTAGCTATCGGATTTGTTCAACAAGGCACCAAGATTTTTAAGGTTTTTAAATCATGGGCTTCAATTGGGCAATTAGTCGCGTACGCAACGGTTGGCTTAATGGCAAATATGTATACTTTTTATATCAGTATTGAAAGGGGAACGGCTGCTGCCGCTACGATTCTGCAATACTTAAGCCCACTGTTCATCGTATTAGGAACGTTGTTGTTTAAACGGGAACTTCCCTTACGAACTGACTTGATTGCATTTGGAATTTCTTTGTTAGGGGTATTCTTAGCAATTACTAAGGGGAATATTCATGAATTAGCTATTCCAATGGATGCCTTAGTTTGGGGAATCCTTTCTGGGGTGACGGCGGCCTTATATGTGGTCTTGCCACGAAAAATTGTTGCGGAAAACTCACCGGTTGTGATTCTCGGGTGGGGAACACTGATTGCCGGCGTCTTGTTTAATCTCTATCATCCAATTTGGGTAGGGGCACCCAAGATTACACCAACGCTAGTGACTTCGATCGGGGCGATTGTTTTAATTGGGACCATCTTCGCTTTTCTATCCTTGTTGCATAGTTTACAGTATGCGCCGTCTGCAGTTGTTAGTATCGTTGATGCGGTTCAGCCGGTGGTGACATTTGTTCTGAGTATCATCTTCTTGGGTTTAACAGTGACCTGGGTCGAAATTCTCGGCTCAGTGTTGGTGATTGTCGCCATTTATATCTTGCAACAGTATCGAAGCGATCCAGCTAGTGATTAAAATTTAACGTTCAGTGGCAATGTCTATTAGATATCGTCACTGAACGTTTTTGTTAGAATAAAAGTATTAAGGGAGGGAAAATAATGGCAACGTTGTTAACATTAAAGCAGCAAAGCTTTGGACGGCAATCAGTCCAGCAATGTGAGTGCGCCATTATTAGACAGTGAACTGGCACAACTTACGGATCATTTACTGGTTCCACTTGGTAATACGGGACTATAGCGATTATTGTGAGATGAAAAATGAGTTTCAGAAACGAGAATTTCTGAAACTCATTTTTTTAGATGATATTTTGAGTTCATCGCTGTTATTTTGATTATTGAGTTGAGACAATACTTAGGAGTAGTGCTACGCTAACACCAATTTTCGGGCCGGGGCGTGCATTTTGATTACCTCGGCACCAAGATCGGTATAAGGTTGACCTTCAGCAATTAGTCCGAATTTTTCATAGAATTTTTGAACATGCGTCTGAGCATCAATTTCAATGGTAGCTGTACTGTAATGGACTTTAAGAATAGCCATGACGTGATTCATGAGTTGTTTGCCAAGTCCAGTGCCACGATAACGGCTATCAGTCGTAATACGACCGAAAGAAACGACGCCCGCATGTTCATAGATCCGCGCGTAGGCGACCAGTTGACCTTGATCATAAGCGAAAATATGCCGGGCATCTAAATCGGTATCATCAGGATCTTGGTAAGATCGAACTTGTTCTTTGACAAAGGTCTTAGCGCGTAGCTGATAGATATCATGAAGTTGAGTGGTGGTTAGACCAGTAAATTGTTTAACATACCATTTTAAGTTCAAGTGAAGGCCTCCTTGAAAACTGGCGTCCCAAGCGCCAGTTGTTTTCAAATTGAGTCTATAATTTAACATCTGAATTTTAGGACGTCAACTGCAAAGACCCGCGATTTGACGGGGATGAGAAGGCCTTATCAGAATGAAAGAATCATGAGATTGAATTGTCTGCCATACCACGAAATTAGTAGATTAATACCTAGCTATCGTTAGCTTACTATCTGGATATTATCATCTTTCTCATAATTAATATGGATAGGCGTAGCAAGCACAGGCTTCAGTGGCACAGAGCACGTTTTGGTAAGCCCCTCGAATGGCCGATGAACGAGTATTTTACTTGTTATAATTGGCCAAAAACACCACTGGCGACAAGGGCTCGGCAGTGGTGTTAGTTATTTAAGCTTAGGGTTATTGTAATGAATTAATACCAAGCTGGTTTGTCGCCATCGGTATTAGGTTTATTAACACCCAAAGATGTACGAATACCGCTTGTCGAATCTTGAGCTAACTTGACAACGAGTGCCGCAATACTTTTTCGTGAAACTTCAGTACCTTTGAAAGGTTCGTTACGCTGGGTTGTCTCGTAGTCGATTTCGTCTTTATCAGTTAACCATGCGGGCCGAATAATGGTGTAATCAAGATCGGAGTTTTCCAAAACTTCAGCTGCGTCATAGTACCGGGTCAAGTAGCTCCCTAATGTTGCATTGTTCCACTGGCCGAATTTACCAGGGACTTCATTGTAAATACCTAACGTTGAAATCCAAATGAGCCGCTTGAGACCACTTGCATGCATAGCCTTTAAGACGGTTTGGGCCTGCTGTTTGATATTTTGACCAGCAAGATTGGCATAAACGACGTCTTGGTCAGCCATTGCCAATGTTAATTTAGCTTCATCAGTTGTATCACCATCGATAATCGTTACCCGATCGGATTGTAGGTCCGCGACTCGACTGCTGTTACGTAAGTAAAGTGTCAAATTATCGGATGTGTTGGCTAAAAATTGTTGTTCGGCTAGTCGGGCGATTTGGCCCGCTGCCCCTAAGATTAATACTTTTGTCATGTAATCCCCTCCTGAACACCCTAACTGTAAACTTAATAATTACAGAATGCAAGTAAGCAGTTTCAAAAAAAATCGATTAAATTTGTGCTACTTTTTGAATTTAGACCTATAATGAACTTGTAGCGAAGTTTTACTTCGTTGGCCAAGATAAAAGAGGCGATAATCATGGCACAAAAGCTTAGCAAGGAACAAAAAAAGGCTATGATTCAAAAAGCCGAAGAAGAACGTGCAAAGCATCCAAAGAAGAAGAGCGGCGTTTCCGGTTTCGAAACGATCGACGAAGATGCTAAAAAGTTATCTAATAGCTAATAATTTAGCGTGATTCTTCAGTTAGGGCGAGACATTGGTTTCGTCCTTTTTGTTTTGCCTAAAAAGTTAGTTGTGACGCCTCGCCACTGAAAGGCTCGTAATTAATAAACGAATTAGTTAAACTAGTCGTTATTTTACATACAGCAATGGTTTTGAGATTTGATTATAGGATTGATAGTAACTGCAACGATTTATTTAGTTTTCAGTTACGACATTGATAGTGAGTGTTTCAAACAGACACTTTATACTGACGTAAGGGGATTTCCCAGACTAGGAGAAGACTTGTATTTGCAATTGCGCAGCGAGTTTCTACGTGAGTTCGAATCATGTCGGCTCTGTTCAAACCATTGGTACCCAGTCCCGAAAGTCGGTATAAAACGTACACACGCTGACGAACATCAAATTAACCAACCGGCCTGCTTTAATCATGATTTATCCCAAACAGTAACTAACACAACGCGGATAGTTAATATTAAATAATAATTGGCACAGTGCTTTAGGCAGGTAACAAGGGCTGTCCATTTAAATAGCTGTCTGATAAGTCTTGCAGTATAATAGCGGTAATTAATGATGGGGGTGACGCAAATGGATCAATTCACAGCGTTCATGGCACAGCTTGATACAGTATTGGCGCAGGAACAGCTACCGTCCACAGACTTAGTTTATGTGCCAGTAACCTTTAGCTTTCATGAGCAACACTTACATGTTGCCATTAATATGTTACAGACTTCGCTCAATCAGGGGGATAATGCATTTGGGGTGCCGGATATTTTAGATCGGATTCGGATGTTAGTCGGACTGGAATTGGCCGATCGTCCCCAGTCACGTTGGCCCACTAAGGCGACAACTCAAGCATTAACAATTACGCCACGCAAGATGGTCAGAGTGATTCCAGTTGACATGCAGGCTTACCGGGTGAATTGATTTAGCACTCACTTGTAACGAGTGCTAAATCGTTGCAATCTTGCTAAAAGTGCTTATTATTAATGATGTAAACAAATTGAAAGGGTGATTGCATAATGGCTAACGATATGATGAATTGGCACAATGATTTATTTGATCGGTTGAATGATTGGACTAAGATGGATGATTTAGTAAATGGTTTAGGACGAACCATTCTAAACGCTGGTAGTCATGGGTCGGTACTAAAGACTGATATTAAAGAAAATGACGACCAGTATACTATGAAAGTTGACGTTCCCGGAATCGATAAGCAAGACATTGCCTTGAAGTATCGTGATGGGACATTATCGATTGCTGTGAAACGTGATAGTATCAGCGATGAGAGCGATAAGGATGGCAATATTATTGCTAGTGAACGGCAAACCGGACGTTTTGGCCGGCAGTACGCCTTACCAGATATCGATGTTGATAAGATCGAAGCGCGTTATGAAAATGGCGTGTTGCAGTTAACGTTACCCAAGAAGGCTGCAGCTGATACTCATCATATTGAAATTCAATAATGGTCTTCAAGACGACTTGCCAGTGATTAAATGGTGGGCCGTTTTTGGTTGTTATTATCAACCATGAAACGGTTACAAAAGAATGTAAATTTTTTATGAAATCTGGAAGCAGATACTCACATGTTGGCTCGATTTCTGGTACAATTTAAACCTATCGATATGTCGATAGGCCTAAATATTGATCATAATTAGGTTAGTATGGTTGTCGGATTTGTAAGAAAGTAGGAATGCGTGATGACGGAAGGTTTTAGACCGAGTCACCCTAAGATTGAGATTGACGATGACCCTGGAATACGGGGCCAAATCGAAGCTTTGACTGGTGAACTCTCACAACAACAATTGGCTAAATGGGCGTTAATAATCGCTAAGAAAGCCTTGCAGTATGTTGATAATCAACAGAAATATGATCGGCAGTTGCGACTCGCAATTGATGCTAATGAATTGTGGCAAGTTAATCTGGTTAGTGGTTACCAGGTGCGCCAAGCTTTGGCACGACTAACTAAGTTAAGTGCGACGACAACAAGTTCAATTGGTGCTGCTGCGTTGGATTGTGTCCGGTGGGCGGTAGCGTCGGCCGATGCGGATGAAAATGCGCTGCGGGCTTCGGATCAAGCGATTAAATTGATTAATTTAACGCAACCGAATAATGCTGCGGCAGTTACGGCTGAGCGGCAATGGCAGTACGATCAGTTAGCTGGATTAGCAGCTAATATTCAGCAGGGGTTACGCCGTATGCTATAATCTTCACAGAGATTAAAATAGGTGGGGATATTTTTATGGCGACGGTACATGCAAAAGCTAAGACGGAGTTGTTACGTCAGTATCAAGAAATTGTAACGAAGTATTTGACTAATATTTCGGAAACGGTGGATGTTAAGGCGCATTTTGAATTGAAGAATGAACCAGGATTTAATTATTTTGTTGATTATTTGTTTCTTGCCAATGTTTGTTATCAAGCGAGTCTTGATATTTTAAACAACGAGGATCAAAAGTACCCAGAAATTAATAATCAATTAGCTACGGTCATTTTAAAATATCCGGAGTATTTAACGTTGGCGGTTTTTAACGCCGATTTTCAGGATGAGAGTGTTACTGATCACTATGAAAAGACGCTGGTAGATCTGGCAAATACTTTAGACTAAAAATTAGTAAACAGGCGGCCACGAACTTCGAAGTAACGAAGAATCGTGGCCTTTTTTGGAGGATTAAGATGATTGAATGGGATGCGGCAACAATTAAAGACTTTCAGACCACGTTATTAGACTGGTTTGACCAGGAAGGCCGAGACTTGCCCTGGCGACATGATCATGAGCCTTACCATGTCTGGGTCTCTGAAATCATGTTACAGCAGACACAGGTACAGACGGTGATTCCATATTATCAACGGTTTATGAAGCTTTTTCCAACGGTTGCTGATTTGGCTGCTGCACCAGAATCACAATTATTAAAAGCTTGGGAAGGCTTGGGTTATTATTCACGGGTCCGTAATATGCAGCGGTGTGCGAAACAATTGTTAACAGATTATGATGGTCAGTGGCCGCAAACTGCTGCTGAGCTAACGGAATTAATCGGGATTGGACCGTATACGGCGGGGGCCATTGCCAGTATTGCGTTCAATGAACCCGTTCCGGCCGTGGATGGTAATGCTTACCGCGTCTTTAGTCGCTTACTTAAGATTGATGCTGATATTGCTAAACCCCAGACGCGGGCCTTGTTTGAACATGTAATTAGTCAGATTATTTCACATGAGCGTCCAGGAGATTTCAACCAGGCCATTATGGATTTAGGGTCAAGCTACATGACTGCTCGACAACCGGACACGGCTCATTCACCAGTAAAACGGTTTAATCAAGCTTATTTGGATGGTGATGAACTTGCCTATCCGGTCAAGACCAAGAAACCCCGGCCTAAGCCAGTCGCTTATGTGGCGGTGTTGGCCAAGATGCAAGATCGTTGGCTGATGACCAAACGACCTAGTAACGGGATGCTTGCTAATTTGTGGACAGTTCCACTGATCCCAATTGCCGATTTAGGACTGGACGATGATTACCAACCAACGGACTTAGTGACCGCGGTAGAGACTTATTTTAAGCGGGAATACCAGCTGCAATTAACGGCCCAATACCTTGCTGGTCGTCCAGTAATCCACACATTTACACATCAGAAGTGGACGATTCAAGGCTTGGGTGGCCAAGTTATGTTAAGTGACTTAGCATACTTTGCAGGTCAGACATTTTCACTATCCGAGCGGCAACGACTCCCGATGCCTAAGGTTCAAGAGAAGATTTTTGCCCATTATGAGACTGATTAATTCAGTCAATATTAAATACTTTTCATCCTTCAGATATGCTATGGTTGTGGTAGAATATAGCCAAATTAATATTGTGACGGAGGGTCGCGCATGCTAAATGTATTTGATATCGTTAAGTTAACAAAGATAGACCATAAAGAAGTTGACAGTAATCAAGTAGTTGTTACGGATGGTAATGGCAAACCAAATGCGATTTTAACGGAACTACTGAATGATGTAGTGGGTAATATGCGGATTTTTATTAACATGGAGGACGTGTATTCGGTCGATGATTTAATGCAAGCGTTGGCCGCACACACACCGTTGCCACAAGATGTTTTAGAAGAATACGAAAAAGTATTACGTGAGCCTATTTATAATATCAACTTCGTCCCTAAGCGTGGGCAGGTTGAGGTTGTAATTGGCGAAGGTTAACACGTCTGTATCGATAATATGGTGGCTAGTTGAGCTACGGAGACAAATTTCAGGGGCCGTCACGGACCTGAAATTTTTTGTTTTAATGTGATGGTGAAGACTATGTTTGATTTAGCCGCAATGTGGTTGCTGGAAATGGTTGGTCAGATTTAACGTTCTTAATACCTGCGTTATAATAAAGTTAGCTTATGGTCAAGTAGCATGATATGTTATTGTCGATGATCATGAATCGGCAACTATAACGAACAAGTGGAGGGTGTTTTAATGCAATTGAAATTGGAACGGATTTATACGAAGCCAGTCGATACGGATGGTTATCGATTACTAGTAGATCGGTTGTGGCCCCGTGGTATTTCAAAGGTCAATGCTCAGTTGGACGATTGGGTTAAAGAAATCGGGCCGTCCACGACGCTTCGCAAGTGGTTCAATCATGAGTCGGCCAAGTATCCAGAATTTGTGGCTCGCTATCAGGCGGAACTAGATGCAAATCCGCTGACAGCCAGCTTTATTAGCCAAGTTGCCGAACAACTTACCAAAACAAATGTGATTTTATTGTTTGGAGCTAAGGACGAACAGCATAACCAGGCAGTGGTACTGCGGGAATACCTGATTGCTAGCGGTAAATTACCAACGATTTAATATAAAATTTTAAATATTGGTATAGGCTAAATGTGAATAATCCTTGTAATAAACTGCGCTTATCAAATTATTTTAATTATTTTTTGAAAACGCTAGCAATTACCGTTGAATTTTGCTATGATTGTGTTGTTAATTAATGACGTCAACTATTACAGTGCACAATAATGGGGGCTGCATTGTTAGGCAAGCAAGATTGGGGATAATTTTATGATAAACTTATGTGTGTTACCAAGTACCGCAAGTTGTCGCAAGGCCCATCGTTGGCTACTTGAGCATCGGATTCCGTTTCATGAACGGAATATGAATGCCCAGCCGTTAACGGAAACTGAGATTAAGCATCTACTACAGTACACGTACAATGGCATTGATGATTTGATTAGTACTAAATCCAATGCTTATCACCAGCTGAGTAAGACGACACCGATTGAAGATATGCCGTTAAGTGAAGCTGTTCGAGTACTAAGCCAAACACCGCAATTATTGCGGCGCCCAATTATCTTTGACGATCACCGGCTGTTATGCGGTTTTAACCAAGATGAGATTCGGATGTTTATTCCACGTGATCAACGGATTCTAAAAATGCAAGCAATGTCACAACATCAAATGGCTTAAAGTTACCGGCTTATGAGTGGCTGCCGTAGCTTTTGGGTGAACCATAATAGAAAAGACGTCGCTACCTGTCATCAAAAACTGATGTGTACAGGTAAGCGACGTCTTTTGCTATCATTAATTTAATTATTCTTAGTAATAGTGAAAAAATAATTTATTAGGCATACTTATGGGCAATTTTAGCTGCGACGGCTGCTGCAATCGCACCAACTAAGTCATCGATAAATGTGTTAACAACCCCCGACTTATCAGTATCGAGCTTTTTAATAACCCCTTCCTTAACTTTATCAACATACCCGTAGTTAGTGACGCCAATTGTACCGTAGATATTAGCCATATTGAGCGCTAACCCTTCATCAACACCGAAAACGCCTGCATCGCTAGCAATAATTGATTGGAGCGGCTCGCTTAATTGCCCATCAGTTGCCAGTCGATCTAGTTCTAATGCAACCATTGCATTGTTCAGCAGTTCGCGCTTGTGCAAGACTTCTTGAGTTTCCCTTTCACACTCTTCAATGGTTAGGTTAGGAACATACTTTGTTTGTAAATTATAGGTGATGTGGGCAATTTCATGATAAGTAATTCCCTTTGCGGCTAAGGCCTGAATGACAAATTCATACGCGGCCTTGTCAGGATATTTAAACGTTGGTTTTTCCATAATGATCCTCCAAGAATGAACAATTTGATTAGGTTAGTTATTTAACCCAATAAATCTATTATAACGAGATTGGTGTGGAAAGAATATTATTTGGTTGCAATGGGAACTATTATGGCTGGTAAATTATGAAATGGATTGTTGGTTATTTCAATTCAAACGCGTAAAATAAAACGGGTAAACATTAATGAAGGGTACGATAACTTTGGTGAAACGTTGGCGAACGGTGGTTCAATTGTTATTGATTGCTTTTGTTATTGGTGTGACTGGGGTTTTAATCGGTGCCCGTAATAATGATACCAAGATTACGAAAGTGACGAGTCAGTTGCGACCAGATTCTGCACGAGTATTAAGAAATCAGTATCAGCAATCAAAGACAGCGACCGTTTTTTTACATGGGTACAACGGTGGTGCGTATTCGACGAACTATCTGATTCATAAGGCTGAAAAAGCCGGGGCAGCACAAAAGGCATTAGTCGTGCATGTCTATAAGAATGGCGTGATGGCTTTTAAAGGCTACTGGCGAAAATCAATTAAAAACCCGATGGTTCAAGTTGTTTTCCAAGACAACCACGCCTCACAAAAAGTCCAAATCTACTGGTTACATCAAGTTTTGGTGCAATTAAAGTCGAAGTATGGCGTAAAGGCTTACAATGCGGTTGGTCATTCTCTTGGTGCTAATGATATTGTTAATCAAGCATTGAAGTATGGGCATGATCAACGAGTGCCGACCCTGAATAAAATCGTGACAATTGGTGGGCCATTTGACGGGCTAACGGGCTTTTTGAATACACAGACTGAAGCTCAGGTTCGACGTTTGGCAGTCAAACCCAGTCGATTTACGAAGCACTTTGCGGAAATGCTAAAGTATCGACATAATTTCCCCAACGACGTTAAGCTGTTGAACGTCTACGGTGATACGAATACGGGCTATAATAACGATGGGTTTGTAGGGGTCGCTTCAGCACGCTCCATTCGCTATTTATTACGTGGAAAGTTAGCGCAGTATCAAGAAGCTTTCTATAGTGGCAATCAGGCTGCGCACTGTGCATTGAATCAAAATCCGACTGTGGCACGTAAGATGATTGCTTTTCTATGGTAAGGATCAGTAATGGTGGTTAGATGAGAACCGGTTCAGGTAATAGACCTGAGCCGGTTTTTGGCATGTGTTCTAATCATGGTATATAAAAAAAGTGACAATATCCTTTATGAGTAAGAATACTAAAGGTCTATTAGGAATTAAAGCCTCAAACATAAAAAGTAATTATTATTAGCGATACTCAAACAATGACCAATCGAAGCCCATTATTTTACCTGGAACATGCAAAATAACACTACAATTACAGCTATGATAGCGATTACAGCGTCTTAGTGCGCTTTAGAAAACAAAGTATAGTGACCTAGATTGTGTTTGAATCGGTATCTAGTAGTTAAAAACACCAACTAAGTGAAAGCTAAGGTCGTGCTATAATAGCAAAACATTAAGATTTAGAAACAAAGCCATTAGAAATTGTGGAGGGATCTTATGAAAATAACTAACGCTGATGGTACGGTCCGGGCGCTTAGCAACCGGCATGTCCAGATGATTGCAATTGGTGGCACGATTGGGACAGGATTATTTCTTGGTTCAGGTAGTACGATTTCAAAGACGGGACCGTCAGTCATGTGGGTGTACTTAGTGTTAGGATTTTTCTTCTTTTTGATGATGCGGGCAATCGGTGAGATGTTTTATTCAGACCCGACACAACATACGTTTGTCGCGTTTATTTCCCGATATTTAGGGCCAAGTGTTGGTCATTTCACGGGGTGGACCTATTGGATCGGTTTGATTTTTGTTTGTATGGCTGAACTGACTGCAACGGCCACTTATGTTAAATTTTGGTTGCCGAATGTACCAGCGTGGCTGATAGAAATTGGCTTTTTGTTAATTCTTGCAGGAATCAATTTGACGGCTGCTCGGTTATTTGGAGAGGCTGAATTCTGGTTTGCGATGATTAAGATTGTTGCGATTGTTGCGCTGATCGTTACCGGTATTTTCATGATGGTCGGTCATCACCTGACACCTTTAGGACAAGCGTCAATTGGTAATTTATTTCATAATTATCAAGTCTTCCCCCATGGATTAACCAATTTTATCTCAGCATTTCCAATGGTCTTCTTTGCTTTTCAAGGGATTGAATTTGTTAGCATTACAATTGGTGAAGCCAAGAATCCTCACCGGGTCATTAAAAAAGCGGTTAATGAAACATTGTTACGGATTTTGCTGTTTTACATTGGTGCGTTGATTGTGATTATGGGAATTATTCCGTGGACGTCGTTGTCACCGGATAGTAGTCCCTTTGTGCAAGTTTTCAAGTTGGCAGGGTATCCGGCTGCGGCGGCGATTATCAATTTTGTCGTCTTGACTTCCGCTGCATCGTCATTAAATAGTTGTTTATTCTCAGCGGGGCGACATTTTTATCAATTAGCCACTGAAATGCCGGCGACGAGCCATATGCATCAAATTTTCGGCAAGATTTCTAAGAGTGGCGTACCAGCACCAGCTATCTTGTTATCCGCCGTGCTAGTGTTAGTAACACCAATTATGAGTTTGAGTGCCGCAACCACGGCAGTTTTCACAGTAGTTACAGGGATTTCTAGTGATATGTACTTGATCGTCTACACGTTGGCGATGCTGGCTCACCGCAAGTATCGGTTGTCTGACGACTATCTAGCTGACGGATTTAAAATGCCGGCTTATCGCATTACGAGTCCGTTAACAATTGCGTTTTTTGTCCTCATTTTTGCTAGTCTGTTCTTCATTCAGGCTGACATTGTGGGGGCCATCGGGGCAATTATTTGGACATTAATATTTGGTGGTGTCACTTTTGCACACCAAGCACGGTTACGGGCGTTAGCTAGATAGCGATGGTGAGAAAATGATTAGAAAATGACTTGACGGTGAGAAGCGATGGTGGTATTGTTAATCACAAGTTAATAAAAGTACGCTAACGTTACATCAAGTAAACATAGTTGTGGGTGTCAGGAAGCCGGTGGTTGCTGCGAACCGGTCAGCTGCTATGGTTGAAATACGGTAACCGAGTTTCGATCGAACGGGTAATAACTAGAACCGTTATCTTCTAGTGAGTGGTGGATTAATGATTTAATAATCTGCAACCTGGGTGGTACCGCGACTAGTCTAATCGTCCCTGTTGTTCATATGAACAATGGGGACGATTTTTTTTGATGAAGAGGATGAAGATAATGACTAATCAGCGTTGTGGTGGGATTGCACGATATTGAAATTTTAATGATGCGCGCTTGTCACTGAAATTTTATGAATCGAAGGGGTTATGAATCATGAATAAAACGAAAGCACCACAAATTAGTACAGTAGAAGCTGTAATCGTCTTATTAGTTGTTTTGGGAATTATGAGTGCGGGCGTGATTGGCTGGGGGTTATCACCCCAAGTGCCAGTATTACTAGCCATGGGTGTTGTTACTGCTTGGGCCATGCTTCGCGGGTTCCCGTGGTCAGCTGTTAATGCCGGCATCAAAGAAGGTATTGACAAAGGTATCGTCCCAATTTTTATTTTTATTCTAATTGGCGCGATGATTTCAACTTGGATTGCGGCAGGGACGATACCAACCCTGATGGTGATTGGGTTTAAAATCATTAATATTCAATGGTTTTTGCCATCAGTCTTCATTGTTTGCACACTGGTTGGAGCAGCTGTTGGGAGTGCCTTTACGGTAACGTCAACTGTGGGAATTGCCTTCTTCGGTATGGGCGTCACCATGAATTTAAACCCAGCTTTGGTTGCTGGGGCGATTATCAGTGGTGGCATTTTTGGAGATAAACTATCGCCACTATCAGAAACGAATAATCTGGCTTCCGCAGTAGTTGATACTGATCTTTTTACGCACATTAAGCACATTTTATGGAGTACATTACCGGCTGGCCTAATTTCACTCGGATTATTCGCCATGCTTGGACATAGTAATACTGGGACAAGCTTGGCCAAGATTAATCAGACAGTCGCAATTCTAAATGGTCATTTCAGTATTTCAGCGTTGGCACTCTTACCAATTGTCCTAGTCTTTGTTTGTGCCGGGTTTAAAATGCCGGCCATTCCAACGATGTTATTAAACATCTTTGTTTCAGCTGGATTAATCTTGTTTGAACAACCACAACTGTCAATGGCGAAGTTAACGGCTATTATTAATACGGGCTTTGTTTCGAAGACTGGGAATACCAGTGTTGACACGTTACTTTCACGGGGGGGCATCGTTAGTATGATGAGCATGGTGGCCCTGATTGTTGTTACCTTATCCTTAGGTGGCTTATTGGTCAAATTTGGGTTGATTAATCAAATTATGACACCGGTCGCCAAACATTTGAATAGTGATGGTAAGTTAGTGTTGGCGGGTGTGTTAACTTGCATTGGTGTGAACGTATTTGTTGGTGAACAGTTTCTCTCGATTATTTTGCCAGGCCGGGCTTTTCGCAAAGCGTTTAATGACGGTGGCCTCGCTGGCAATGCGCTTGGCCGGGTACTTGAAGATGGTGGTACGGTTATCAATTACTTGGTACCGTGGGGCGTTGGTGGTGTCTTTTTAACCACGACACTGGGGGTACCGACTGTTCAATACTTACCATTTGTTTTCTTCAGTCTACTATGTCCTATCATTTCGATAATCAGTGGTTTCACTGGTATTGGAATGGCACATTTGAATCAGCAATCTGCAGTCAAGGCTAACCATGTTACGGCCACGGAAGCCTAGGTACTGTGGCATAATGATTGGCTCAAAAGGAGGCGCTTGATGGCAGCTGAAATCGTGACTTTGTGCGGGTCTAGAAAATATGCGGGTGTGTTTAAAACTGTGGCACGCACTTTGAGTAAACGAGGAATCATCGTATTAGCGCCAGTTTTTAGTGTTGATATTGCAACAACGGCAACTATCCAAGGCTTACGGCGAACGCATTTTAAAAAAATTGACTTGGCGGATGCAATACTGGTTATTGACGTGCACGGCTACATTGGCGAACAGACCAAACAAGAAATCAAATACGCCCGAAGGCAGCATAAAAAGATTTGCTACTACTCAGCTATGAAAGCGGGTGGAGCCGGCGTTGACTAATCAGGATAAGGCAACAGTGTGTCCTAATAAAATGACCAGCATCGATGAATGTCGATACTGGTCATTTATGATTTTATTGAATGGTGCACTATAGCAAGTTAATTGCCGTTTGAAAGTCCTCGTACATCGGATGATTGAGGTTGATTCCTCGTGATTTGGCAATAAACCAGGCCAAGACTTGGAATGGGATAATAGCGAGTAGCGGTGCTTTATAGGGATCAGTGACAGCTTCAAGTTGCAAAGTTTGATCATCATTAACGGTTGGTTGATCACCAGTGAGACTGATAGTATAAATATGCGGTGTTAATCGTGCTTCGTACTTTTTAACAGCTTGTAATTGGGCCATCACGGCAGGGTCCGTATTAATCTCAATATAAAACTGACAATGATTTTCATGGGTGCCCATAAAGCCACCATGGGTGAATGATGCGAGCGAGTAACCATGTGTTGGTACGCGTAAGATTTCGGTAAACTTAGCTTGCATTTCAGCGAGTGTCCCAGCTAAAACATTGGCACCGATGCTAGTAAATTGTGGGGCATTGGTGAAGTCGATTGTAAACTTGCGATAGAAATCGTTGGCTCGCTGGACAGTGAGATTCATGTTTTCAATCAAAAAGCTGAATTCGTCTAATTCTTGGTTGGCGGCTAATTCGGTTAGTATGTTACGATCCGTAGCACTCCTAACGGCTAATAACATAAGTGTTAGAACGATTGCTTGAAAACTTAATGTGATGTACGGAACAGTTTCTTTACCAGTTAGTAAATCGCAAGTTGCATCAGCAATCTCTGTAAGCGCTGTATCTTTCTGATCAGTAATTATGATAGTATGTGCATTACTGTTAGTACGCGCTTTTTTAATAGCTGCTAGCATGGTGGGGTCGTTTGCTGTCAACGAGATACCGATGATGACATCAACGCTTGGATCGGCTTCCTCATAAGTAAGGTAGAAATCGGCAGCGGCGACGGTCACTTGTAAGGCGGCCGTTTTTTGCATATACAGGCGGGCGGTATTGGCTGCATTAATTCTAGAACCAGTTGCGAGTATCAGCCAATGCTGTGGATGTTGGGGTGTGTCTGCCAAAGCGTCAGTGATTTGGCGTGGATAACTTGACAACAAGCGCTCTAAAACTGGTTGCTCACGACGAATGTAAGATAACATTGTCGGATTGTTCATCATCATCAAAATAATCAGCTCCTTAAAATGGTTATGTAGGTTAAGCTAGTTTTATTGTAAACGTAAATGAACTGATAGTCAGTAAAATAATGCTTAAAAGCAGTAATGTGAGGCGTAAAGTTCATCCGCGGTTGGTCTTTAGCGGCACACGCAGGATATCAACTGATACGCATTGCGCTAGTTAATTTGTCATGAATCATGATTAAAACGTGTCAATTAGTTGGATTACTGTTCGTCAGCAATGCGCGTCCTATGCCGACTTCCGGGGCTGGGTGCCAATTGCTGGAACGTAGCCGACGTCGATTTGAGCTAACGCCCAACCCGCGTCATCTCAAATGCGAGTCTTATTCTAAGCCGGAAGAAATTCACTTCCAGCTAAGAATAATTTGGCTACTGAGCATTGTCACCCAGCCCCTCCAGTCTGAAAGCCTGTGAGGGGCCACGGGTTGAAAACGAGCACGTTTCGGTAGGCCAATCGAATAGATGATTGCAGTTACTGCCAATCCAAATAATTGCATTTTAAGCTGCTGTGCTATGAAACAACGACTAATTTAACCAAAGTTGATCCCATCAATAACTGCCATTCAAATACAATTCCGACTGGAAGGTATTTTTGACAATGATCAGTGATTTAAGAGTGTGCGGTTCAGACGGGTTGGAACTGAGGATTAGCCTAGCTAGGGCGTTAAGCGACGGGCTTCCGCTTGGCGTCATAGCGTCCCTAACCGAAAGTCCTGGTCTGACCCGAACACGTTTCGTCAATATGGCATTAGGGCGTGGAAGACCAGTATTTGAGACGTGGGCTTCGGCTCAAATCTGTGTCCACCACGTTCCAGCAATTGGCAGGAATGCTTGGAAGCCGGTGTAGGAGGCCCTAATCAAGTAATTTTTCGCTAAATTGCACTTTTTTCAGTGGGACTCAGCCAGTAGCCTTTTAAACTTAGAAATGGCACGTTTTTAATCATGATTTATACTAAATAATAACTAGCACAATGCATTCAACCGATATATTATGCTAATTAATCTGGCATGAACGGTGATTAAAACAGGCCAATGCATCAGATTAAAAGTAGCCAGTGATAAAATACTGGCAAAAGTTCAGATTAAGCTTAGTCAGCACGTCTTACGTCGACATCCAAGAATTGCTGATTATTGAAACTTGCATCCGGGTTGAAAGGCTGGTAAAGTAAAGAACAATTTATCAACATAACAAATTGCCTATATAATGCCATGATATGGATGGCGAGTTTCTACCCAGTACCGTAAATACTGGACTATAAGCGAATTGAGTCGACGGGTCCACACTGCTTAATTTGCCGTGTGGGCCCGTTTGCTTTCTCCGTAGGCATGACTAGTGAGGAGAAAATAACGATGACGAAGACAGTTGAATTAGTGATTACCGGTGCGCAGGTGTTAAATGTTTATACTCGTGAATTTGAAGCAACTAGTTTGTGGATCGACCATGGTCGAATTATTAGTAATTTACGTGACGAACCGTACTTGGCAGACCAGCGGGTAGATGCGACTGGTCAGTGGATCGTTCCCGGTATGATCGATGCACATGTGCATATGGAGAGTTCAATGGTGGCACCTAGCGAGTTGGGAAAAGTCTTGTTACAGCACGGTGTCACGACGATTGCGACTGACCCCCATGAGCTCGCTAATGTTGCTGGCGTTGCTGGTATTCAGTACCTAATTGATGATGCGCGGCAAACGCCACTAGATGTCTGTTTCATGTTACCGTCATCGGTGCCATGCGTTCCCTTTGATGACAATGGGGCGACCTTGCACGCTACTGATTTACATCCTCTTTATCAACAGCCAGAAGTGCGCGGCTTAGCAGAAGTGATGGATTATGGGGCCGTTGCGCGTGGTGATGTTGATACTTTAGCCAAAATTAGCGATGCGTATGCCCATGGCTATCATGCAGATGGGCACGCCGCCGGTTTGGATGCGCATCAGCTCAATGTGATGCGCAATGCGGGCTTGGATACTGATCACGAATGTATGACAGAGACGGAAGCATTAGATCGCGTTAAGGCTGGGATGTACGTCTTTTTACGCGAGGGGACGGTTGAACGTGACGTCTTGCCGACGATTGGGGCAGTGACCGAAGCTAATGCGAGCCGGTTTGCTTTTTGTACGGATGATAAGACGATCAGTGACCTGATTACGGAAGGATCGATTGACGCTAACGTGCGTCTAGCGATTCAAAGTGGCATGCGTCCTGAACTAGCTTATACCCTGGCTAGCTTGAATGGGGCGACTGCTCACCGGTTAAGCGATCGCGGCAGTCTAGTGGCCGGACAATTGGCTGACCTGGTAGTCTTAGATGATATTGAACACGTCAGAATCGCGCGGACGATGAAACGTGGTCAGTGGGCATTACCAGATGATACGAAGCCATTGCCGTTTACAGCGACGCGTGTTCAGCAACATGCAAGTGTGACTGACCTTCAGTTACCACTACCGATGGGGGCTGCTAATGTGATTGGAATCCAACCGAATCACATTGAAACGGATCATCTAACGTTCCCAGTTGTTGCTACTCAGAATTTTGAAGCAGATTGTCAACGCGACGTCTTAAAAATGGTTGTTATCGAGCGTCATCATAATACGGGCAAGGTGGGTGTCGGTCTGGTTCACGGTTTTGGCCTGAAGCACGGTGCAATTGCTGGTACGGTGGCTCATGATGCTCACAATATTGTCGCGGTTGGAACATCAGATAAGGCGATTTTACGGGCTGTTGAGCAGATTACACGCGATAACGGTGGGATTGCGGTCGTTGATGATCAGCAAGTGTTAGCGACTATGCCACTTGCCATTGGTGGCCTATTGTCGACGGCATCTTATCAAATGGCTGCTAAACAGTTGGCAGGGCTTAAGCAGGCTTATGAGGTCATCAGTGAACAGCCGCTCAGCTTTGATCCGTTCATTACGCT
Source organism: Lactiplantibacillus paraplantarum (assembly GCF_003641145.1). NCBI lineage: Bacteria > Bacillati > Bacillota > Bacilli > Lactobacillales > Lactobacillaceae > Lactiplantibacillus > Lactiplantibacillus paraplantarum. The sequence goes on along the minus strand of NZ_CP032744.1, from coordinate 2,947,382 downwards.
TTCGTTTTTGACGTTACCAGTGATTCCAACGTTAAAACTAACGGCACGAGGCTTATTCGATTACGCGACCTTTGATTTTATTACGGTTGCCCAATCAGCGACGCCAACGGTCGCCCATAAATAGCGAGTGGTCGGGCTCACAGTTGGCACTAAGACCAATTTAAGTCATGACTGCAGACAACGATTTTCTTTGGTAAAATTAAATTAATATCAAGGGAAGATGAAGTTGGAGGCACAGTGATGGCAACGGTTAAGTTTGAAAATAAACGTGTCAATATGAGTAAACTCAGTCAGTTTGGTTTTGAACCCAATCAGGGTGGCCGTTATCAATTTCGGACACTAATCATGCAAGGTCAGTTTGAGCTAACGCTGACGTTGAATGTCGATGATGGTCTTAATACGGAATTAACCGATACTTCGACCGGTGAAGCGTACGTTTTACATCTGGCACCCCGCGCTCAAGGTCAGTTTGTCGGTCAAGTCGTGCAGGCTTATCAGGATGTCTTGCATAAGGTCGAACAGGACTGTTACGACAACGATGTTTTTAAGTCGTCTCAAGAGCGAAATCTGATTACTCAGATTAAGGATTTATATGGTGATGAACTTGAATTCTTGTGGTCTAAATTCCCACAGAATGCAGTTTGGCGGCGCGCCGATACGCATAAATGGTACGGTGCGTTATTGACGGTTACTACCGATAAGCTAGCATTGCCAGGAGCGACACATACTGTGACAGTACTAGACTTACGGGCACGACCAAATGACTTGGTGACGCTGATTGATGGCCAACATTATTTGCCAGGTTATCATATGAATAAAAAACATTGGTATTCAATTGTGCTTGATGATACTGTGCCACTTGCCACAATTATGGAACGAGTCCGGGATAGTTATGCGCTGGCCAAGTAAGTTTTGCGTGCAGAGCTGTATGAGAATGGACGACCTATCCTTAAATTTCAGTATTAACAATTTGAGTGTGGGATAAACTGAACGATTTTTGGTGCATGTTTTTGCCACCATTGACATGAAAAATAAAACGCGTAAATTACTCGGTTGGCTTTGAGTAATTTACGCGTTTTTAGGTTTGGCCCCAGCTCTGAATGATAAGTGAAATAAGCTACCGTAGTTATGAGGTTGAACCGAAAATTAACATGCCGCTTTAAAGTTAAAAAGTCAGCCGAGTCTCGCTGAAAAATTATTTAGTGTCAATCTTTTTCCCACATCAATTTCCGGCTGAGATAATTACTGAGAGCTGGACGTGGATGCCTAAATGTTGACTCGACTAGTTGCTGGTGACTGGTCTATTGTGATGCGTGGTGGCGGCTGCGGTACCAATCAATGGTCAGTGTTAATAGCATGTAAGCAAAATCAACGAGAATTGCTTCTTTTAATGGTACGTTGAGTAAAACGACCGAAACAAACGTCAAAACGACAACAAACGTCAGTGCTGATTGTGCCCACCGTAAAAGCCATTCTGGCATAGTCTAATTCACATCCTTTGTCATGGGCTTAGTTGGTGTGATGACTGGTTGTGGCCGATCCCGTAATGCACGTAGCGCCCAAAGAATCGAGACCGTATCAACTACTTCTTGAAGCATAGCCCCAAAGAGTGCTGGGATGATGCCGGTACTAGCAATGAGCATTAGAATTGTACAGATGGCAATACCAATCCAAACGGCTTGTTTGGCCACTTGCATGGTGTCCTTAGCAATACGAACTGCCGTGACGACGCGACTGAGATCATCTTTTAAAATGACGACATCGGCTGATTCACTAGCAGCAGTTGAACCATGGGCCCCCATAGCGATCCCAACGTCGGCTACGGCTAGGGACGGAGCATCGTTAACGCCATCACCAACCATGATAACGGGACGTTCGCTCGCTAGCACGGCTTTTAAATGCGCAATCTTGTCTGCTGGTAACAGGTCGGCGGCAACGGTATCGATCCCGACGCTTTCTGCAATATGATCAGCAATAGCCTGTTGGTCACCAGTGAGCATCATGACGTTTTGAACGCCTTCAGTGTGAAGTGCTTGTAGAGTGGCAGCTGCTTCGGGGCGAACGTTATCGATAAATGTGATATAGCCCGCGTATTGATCATCAATGCCAACATAGATAGTGGTGGTAGCAAGTGGTTTATCAGTCGTGGCGGGGGCAACGAATTTAAGTTTGCCTACTTTGACTTGTTGCTGGTCGATCGTTGCCGTGACCCCGTTGCCCGTGACTTCTTCTAATTGTGTTGCCGGGCTAAGACTAATGGCATGCGCATACTTGACAAGTGAGCGAGCCAGAATATGACTTGAGTTTTGTTCAGCGCTAGCTGCGAGGTGTAGGATTTGTTCGGCAGTAAAACCAGGCTGAGGCACGATTTGATTAACTGTTAATTGACCACTGGTAATTGTGCCGGTTTTATCAAATGCGGCAGACTTGGCCGTGGATAATTTTTCTAGCATATCACCAGTTTTGACGACGATCCCATTACGACTCGTCCGACTCATTCCTGAGACGAGCGCAACCGGTGCGGCAAGGATCAATGGACAGGGTGAAGCCACGACCAAGACTTCAGCAAAGCGGTGGGGATCACCACTAAATGCCCAAGCCACTCCAGCGATGATGTATGCGACTAAAGTGAATGGGACAGCATACCGATCAGCTAGTCGTACGAATTTTGCTGGCCGTGATTCGGATTCTTTGACCAATTTAACTAATTGTTGGTATTGACTGTCAATGGCTAATTTATCGACAACCATCGTGACGGCACTGTCGCCGTTGACCGCCCCGGACATAATGTCATCACCGACGTGTTTATCGACTGGCTTAGATTCACCCGTCAATGATGATTCATCAAAGAGTGCCGTTCCTTGAATGAGGTGTCCGTCTACTGGGACTAGCTCACCAGGCTTGACGACTAGTTGGTCGCCGATTTGAGCATCCTCAACGGCAATGTCGGTTAATTGGCCGGCAACTAAGCGGTGCGCAACGCGTGGTGAATTATCGAGCAAGGCTTTCAATTCTGTATTAGCCCGTTTGGCCGCATAGTCTTCTAATGAGTCCCCCCCAGTAAGCATAATTAGAACGACTAGGCTAGCCCAATATTCACCAACGGCTAACGTTGCAACAATGGCCGTAATCGCTAATAGATCAACTCCATATTTGCCTGAACGCAGGGTTTTGATCATCTCAACTAACATTGACAGTGCCATTAATGACCCCATTAATGTAATGATGATTTGCGCTGCTAATTGATAGTGGAGCCCAAACTGTAAAACAACCGCAATGATACCGACGCTGACTGTTAATATCAATTTATAGTAGTGTCGCATGCAGTTCCCTCCTTTTGGATGATGGCGTTTTTTACTTGTTACAAGAATAACATGAAATCGATTTAATTGAAACAGATAAGAATGATTCTAAACTAAAAACTAATTATTACGAAAACTTTTGAATAGTTTCAGAAAAATTAGACCGTAAAAATCGGTATGACCCTTGATAAGCAAGGGCTAGGCGTCCTAAAACGGTTGATTTTACTTCTGATTTAATACTAGTATACTTATAGATGGACATTAGATATCAGAAAATACTGAAATCAGCATTTGTATAAGCCAACGCGCGCTGTGCAGGTGGTAACTTGTTACCCGGTACTAAGCGCTTTTTTGGTGCATCAAACAATTAATCTAACAATTGTGTGGTGAGCTTATCTGGTGATCCAAGGGGGTTATCTATTAGCAAGAGCAGTGTAACCATTAATCGTTACGTGGTGTGACGACGGTCGTGTGCTGAAGGCACGATGGTAATAGAAACACTAGCTAAACAAGATGAACACCAACGTCGATTAAGCAATTAAAAATCATTTGTCAGTATGGCGTTATCCGGATTCAACCAACGGAAAGAAGGAAATTCTGCTACTGATTTTGAGTTAGCACAAACAGAATGCGGATGACAATGCCGGCTAAACCTGATTCAGTCAGGGTGCTGAGTGCTTCGAGAATTAACTCGGAGGGGTGTACCGATTGCTAGTCGGAAATTTACGCGTGGGGACTACCTTCATGGTAGGAAGAACCACGAATTTGATCTAAATATAGAGAGTATATGCTCAGTAGCAGGTTTATTATTTTAAAAAGTAAGAATATTGATTGGTGGGTCTATTTACCAACAATTGGCCTCTTTGCGGCGGCCTCCGTTGTTTTATTAATGGGAGGGCATTCGCTAGAGACAAGTTTAAGTGGCATCTTGGACTGGCTCACAAATAACATGAGCTGGCTCTACATGTCGGTATATGTGATCACCTTTATCTTTTTCATTTACTTAGGGTTTAGTAAGTTAGGGAAGACCAAACTTGGTGATCCCGATGACAAACCGGAATTTTCAACGTATCACTGGGGTAGCATGGTATATGCGACTGGGATCGATGCCAGCATTTTAATGTTGAGCATGGTTGATCCATTACGGTACCTGCAAAGCCCTTCATTCGGCGTCAAGCCGTTTTCAACTTCTGCATATAATTATGCGCACATGCTAGGACAATTTAACTGGGGACCAATGGCGTGGATGATGTTTGCGCCAGCCACGATTGCAATTGCCTATGCGATGTATGTTAAACACGTCAAGGTTCAGCGGCTCAGTGCCGCGATTTCAGTACTACAAGGCCCGGGTAAGGGTAAGCAGATTGCCCGTAACACGATTGATTTTCTCGTTATTATTGGGATTATGGGTGGTGTCGGGACTTCAGTTGGGATGGAAATTCCCGTTATTTCAAAAGTTTTAAGTGCCGTAACCGGGATTGCTGATACGATGACACTGAAATTGGGTCTCTTTGCTTTACTGTTTGTGATCTTCGCTATGGCCGTTTTCAATGGTTTAAAGAAGGGGATTGGCCGGTTAAGTGCCGCGCATGTCTGGTTAGCGATTGGCTTCTTAATTGTTGTCTTGATCGTTGGTCCAACCTTATATATTTTAAACTCAGAAACTAATAGTATTGGCTTGTTTGTTAATAAATTCATTACTTTAAGTACTAATACGGCACCAAATGGGTACGCTACGGCCATGCAACGCCAGACGATTTTCTACTGGGGCTGGTGGTTATCCTTCATGCCGGTCATGGGCTTATTTATTGCTCGAATCTCACGGGGCCGGACAATTCGCCAAGTGCTCGGTGGCATGTTGCTATGGGGCTCATTAGGCTGTGTCAGTTTCTACGCCATCTTGGGTGGTTATGCCTTGTACTTACAACGGATGGGCATCGTTAACTTAGTTCATATCTTGAATACGCAAGGGCAAGCCGCCGTGATTGCAGCGGTATTGTCGACCTTACCGTTGAAGATGATTATGTTAGCTTTGTACTGTCTATCATGCTTTATTTTCTTGGCAACGACGGTTTCATCGTTTGCCTTTATCACCTCGTCATTTACTAGTAAAAAGTTGGCCGCGGGGGAACAACCAAGTCGTTTCAATCGGATGAGCTGGGTCGTTATCTTCCTAGTCTTCTCATTGGGGCTTGTCACGGTCGGTGGCTTTGAATCGATTCAGTCCATCTGTGCGATGTCTGGCTTCCCATTAACGATTGTCGCGCTCGTCTTACTGTACTCGATCCATCACGACTTAACGACCAATCCAGTCAAGGAAGCTGCGAAAGCCAATGCCAAAGCTGCTGAATTAGCGCGTCGGAAACGGTTAGCGCGTGACGTTGAAATCACAACTAAGACTGACTACGCACGTGAACGGCGAGCTGCTCGGAAACGTGAGACGGAAGCCGATTAGTGCTACTCAGTTGAACTAAATATATCAATTAAACTAGGCTCGTATTATGGATTTCCATAATACGAGCCTTTTAAGATTGGCCCACCTGTTTGAAATAATGGTAAAAAGATGCCTTTATTTAAAGTCAACAGCCACCAGCTTAGGCCCGCTGGAAACAGTTCGGGTTAGCGTAAAACTGCTTAGTTCGTTCGTCCTACGCCGACCTCCAGGCATTTCTGCCAATTGCTGGAACGCGGTGGACACAGATTTAAGCCGCAACCCACGTCTTAAATACTGGTCTTCCACGGCTTAATGCCATATTGGTGAAACGTGTTCGGGTCAGACTGAGACTTCCGGTTAGCTACGCTATGACGCCAAGCGGAAATTCACCGCTTAACCGCCCTAGCTAGGCTAATCCTCAGTCTCAACCCGTCTGAACCTCACACTCTTGCAATGCTGAGCATTGGCCGAAACGCCTTCCAGTCGGGACAGTATTCGAATGGCGGACGAAGATGTACCCAACTTTTGATGAATTTGTCATTGTTCTTCATAAACAGTAATTTTGTTAATCAACTGTTAGGTCGAAAAGATATTGGGATAGCTCGCTATTTCGGAATTACTATAGTAATAATAGAACACCTCAACAAAGTGGTTAGGGTAACCCTAACGTCTCGTTTAAAGTTCCGGTATCAAAATAGCCAACGGACAAATGCCCAAACCGCATTAATCCGTTGGCTAGACAATGCTCGGCTTCAACCCGTGGCTTGAGACTGGAGGGGCTGGGTGACAATGCTCAGTAGCCAAATTATTCTTAGTCGGAAGTGATTTCCTTCCGGCTTAGAATAAGACTCGTATTTGAGATGACGCGGGTTATGCGTTAGCTCAAATCGATGTCGGCTGCGTTCCAGCAATTGTCACCCAGCCCCGGAGGTCGGAATAGGACGCTCACCGGCTGACGAACAGAAAACCAACCCTAAAAGGCATCTTTCTACCATAATTTAGGTAAGATGGATTAGAATAATAGTGATGTAGTAAAGGGAGGATTGGCTATGGAACTTAACAATGGGCATGTTAGTTTTAAGCGGCCGGCGTGGTTAGGAGATTCGATTACGGCGAATAATGGATTGGCGACGGTGCATTATCATGATATTTTGGCGGCTGATTGGGACGTCGAGCGGAGCGACAATTTGGGAATCTCTGGTTCAACGATTGGAAGTCGCTATGATTCGATGTCAGCTCGCTATCAGGCTATTCCTAAGGATGCTGATTTTATTGCTGTCTATGGGGGTGTCAATGACTACGGTCGGGATCAGCCGTTAGGGCAATACGGCGATCATGATATGACGACATTTTATGGCGCATTGGCGGTGTTACTGACGGGATTACAGACGAATTGGCCGACCGTGCCGAAGTTATTTATTTCGGCGATTCATATTGGTTCTGATTTTGGCGGCAGTTTTAGTGCGGTGACTAACGGTCTCGGGTATCGCCAGGCAGATTATGAAGCAGCGATTGCTCAGATGACTGCGGACTATGGCGTCCCACATTTAAGCCTGTATCATGATGCGGGAATGACATTTGCCATCCCTGCCCAGGCAGCTATTTATTCGGTGGACACTTTGCATCCGAACAATGCTGGTCATCGCGTGATTGCACGCAAGCTGCAGTCGTTTTTGGATAGTCACTTTTAGGTTGGTGGTCAGCAATGGCATATTTGCTTGTAAGTAAAAGTAAGAATGCGCTAGAAGTAGTCTGCTCACAAGCAACCTTTTGGCGCACATTTCGACAATACTATATAGAAAAATTGTGTTCAGTTTCTTAAGAAGTCTTTTCTTAGGAAACTGAACACAATTAATTTGGTCCCAGACTCACTTATCTGAATCTGGGTGTCAAAATGAGCTACTTAGCTTTTTTCTTAGCCTTGGCCCCTTGCTTATGCTTTTGTTCGCGAAGCAAGTCTTTAAACGTTTCAATCTCATCAGTATGTTTAACCATCCATTCCTTGTAATTGGAATGTGAGTCTGTATCACTAATTTTAAGGCCAGTCTCTAACCAGAATAGTGCCTCGGTTAGTGAGCCGAAATTATGAAACCAGAGGGTGTGACCATTGTCAGAGTCCATGGCAACGTAAGACTTGTAATGAGGTGTTAAAAAGGTATGCTTAACAATTTTGAATGCGGCCCGGCGACGGGTTAATTTGTAATCTGGCAAGATGTAGCGGCCGGGATGGGCCAGATGTGGCACGGAATTTTTCCGTTGTTCTTTATACTCAGTCAGCATTGCTTTAGCGCGTTCGGCGCTGATGAGAGTAATATCAAATTTTGGCATAGCAGGGCTCCCCTTGGTGAATAGCAGTATGGTTGATCGCATTTGATTTTATTAGTCAAATAATAATACTTATACTATAATGATAGCGCAATTTCATAAAAATTCGAAATATAAAAACTTGAAAATTAGGGATTTTCCCTTTCTTACGGTAAACTTAATTAAAATCAATCGGAGGTTCAGTTATGAGTACAGCACCCCTCAGTTCATTTGAAAAAGATATTCCAGCAGTAGCCGCGTTGTTAGCGACGGATGCCGATCTAAGTGCGTTTTTTGCTGACTTAACACCGGGTTATCAGCGTGAATGGGCTCGTTTTATTTTTGGAGCTAAGGCACCCGCAACTAAGCAGCGGCATATTGAAGTCATGAAAACAGTCTTTCAGGCGGGGTATAAATCCAAACGGGCTTATGATAGTCGGCCCAATAAATAAACGAACTTTATTCATTCGAGTCGCTTGATTAGTATGAAAAAAACAATTTTCAGACATAATCAGGGCGTAAGCACAATTATCAATATGTGTTTGCGCCCTGATTTGATCTAGTCAACGTCAATTTTCGTGATTAACTAGCCCTGTTAGCCCCTGTAAGGCTTGTAATTCAGCTTGCCGAGCATTAAGCGAGACATCAATTGCTGTGTTGAGCGCGTACTTTAGACGGCTTAGACGAGGAGCATCGCGACTAACGTCGTCACCATACATCGTTTCTAATGGAGTCCACCAGACTGGCCCAGGTTTGGGTGTGTCGTTGTTATGGCGAGGAAACAAGTGCCAGTGAACGTGAGCATCGCCATTACCGAGTAATTCAACGTTCATTTTATCAGCATGAAAGGCCTGTGCGCAGGCTTCTTGGACAATACTCATCTCTTCAAGGTAAAGTAATTCTTCACGCCGCGGTAAATAATGCAATTCGGTGACGTGATATTTGGCTAAAAATAGTGTGTAGCCCTCAAAGTACTGGCTATCAGCAAGTACGACGTAGCCGGTCGTGAGCTCGCGAACGAAATAGGGATTCTGATGCGCTTGAATCAGCTTAATGCGGTCACAAATAGTACACGCGGATGTCAATTGATCGCCTCCTGAGTCTTAATAGGTTTAGTATAACGCTACCGGTAGCTAGCACACATGGGTTTTAACGGTAATCCTGAAATTCATAAGATTAAAAGCGACTGCCTGAGAATCCATTCGATTCTCAGGCAGTCGCTTGAGCTAGTGGAACTAGTATTTAAGGCTGATAGGCCGATTGTGATTAAGGTAAATCATTCCCCGCTGCGAAGTAAATATCATACCATTCTTGTCGAGTAAGCTTGATATCTGCGCCGGCGGCATTTTGAGCCAAGTGATCTGGATTCATGGTACCGAGAATAACTTGGAAGTTTGCTGGGTGGCGGAGAATCCATGCAGTGGCGATAGCTGATTTGGTAACCTGCTTTTCGTCAGCGAGGGCTTGCATTGCGGCATTAAGTTCTGGGAACTTTGGATTATCTAAGAAAATACCTGCAAAGTTGCCATATTGATAAGGTGACCAAGCCTGAATCGTCATCTTATGAAGCCGCGAGTATTCAATGATTTCGCCATCATGGTTAATACTACGTTCATCGTGCATGTTGGTATGCAGGCCAAAGTCAATGGCACCAGTATGCATGATACCAAACTGTAGTTGATTAATAATGAGTCGTTGGTTTAAGGCTGCCTGGAGCATTGCTACTTGCATCGGGTTAAAGTTAGATACCCCAAAGTGACGAACTTTGCCACTAGTTTGTAATTCATCAAAGGCAGTTGCGATTTCTTCGGGTTCCATCAAGGTGTCTGGGCGATGGAGTAGGAAAGTATCGAGATAATCGACACCTAAACGTTGAAGCTCGCCATCGACGGCTTCTAGCAAGTGTTGTTTAGAGAAGTCGTAACGTTTGCCGGGGACGATACCACCCTTAGACTGTATATAAAGCTGATCCCGGGTCACATGAGCTTGTTTGAGTGCTTGACCGAAGATGGTCGATGATTGACCACCGCCATAAATATCAGCTGAATCGATGTAATTAATACCTAAATTAACCGCGGTATCAAGAACCTTAGTAGCCTGCGCAACATCAAGAGCATCCATACGCATGATACCGAGTGCTACGGAAGATGCTTGAATGTTACTGTAACCTAAATTAATCTTTTCCAAGATTAGAAGCCTCCTCAATTTTGAATCTGATTTAAATTCAGTATACGTTTTTTGCTAGTTCGTGTAAACGGTTACGAATTTTAAGACATAGAGTTTGGACCAAAACTAGTCTTTTCTCAACAAACTGGTCGCAATTGTTGAAACGGGCGCCAAAAGGTTGCTTGTGCCGCTCTCGTGAGCAGTCCAGTATTAGTCGTTAGATTTAGAAAAAATGGTAAAGTAGGTAGTGTGTCACAATTGTCAGCGTGTATACGTCTCAGTCCAATTTTGTCGGTATCGAATAACAACCAGGCATTTAAGTATGATGGCGGGGTAGGGTGACTATTAATTTTGAAAACAAAAAAATAGAACCCAAGGCTTCTCTACTTGAGTTCTACTTATGAGGAATAATCCTGATTAGCAATGAAAAATTGTTCAGTGTTAATATGATACACCTTCATGCTATTCAATTTTACGCGTGTCCAACTTCTAACGGACTAACCCGTATTTATTGTAACTATCTGCTATAGTCGATCTAAAGTAAGGTTGTTACTTGATTGCGACTCGTTAGACGGGTTTTAACGAAAGTCAAACTCGCGTTTAAAACTTAGGAATGTCTTCGTAACAGACATACACCTCCGTTTAAACTTTGTAATACCTGAGTCTACAAATGGAACTGGTAATTTGGAACTAACAACTGGTCATCGGAGACACCTGTTTCCAACTAAAACTTAGTTAAAATCTGTACATCATTCTAATGCCAATTAATTCATGATAGTTATCGTTTATCCAAGGGTCAACGTTCAGTCATCCAACGCAATCTCACGACACTCGTTAGACCGATAACGCTTTACGGCGCTTAAAACGGTTTCGATAACGACCCAAACTGTAGGACTAGCTGTCTAACATTACAGCGACAGCCAAACTCATTTGAGAAGCTTTGCTAATCGAGGATTAATTCCTTTCCTCACTTAGTATAATAGCACAGATGGTAAGCGGTTACAACAAAAACAACCGCTAGTTTTGATAAATCTTTTAATGGCACCAAAACGCTGAATTAGCGGGCTTTCAAACGGATGGATTTTAAAATAGCGCGCGCTATGATGACTGTTGCCAACTATTTGGAGAGTCGGCTGATTAGGCTAATAATTGATTGAATATGCGTGCTGATATCGGTACAATAGAAATAGACAAGAAAGCGCTTTATGAACCGCATAGTTACCTTTAAAGTGTCAGTTATAGTGACACTTTAAAAGGTGATGTAATTGATTAATGCGTTCGAACTGAGATGAAGGGACGAGATACAATGACAACAACGTTTAAAGACCGGGCCTTCGAGGCGCTGGGACGTGTGATTGACCCCGAATTAGGAATTGATCTAGTTAATTTAGGATTGATTTATGATGCACAACTTACGGCGGAGGGGACCGCTGAGATTACGATGACCTTGACTATCGCTGGGTGTCCATTGACGGAATGGTTAGCCAAAGATATTCATGATGAACTTATAAAGTTACCGGAAGTCAAAAATATCGAAATTGAAATCGTGTGGGAACCAGCTTGGAATGAAAGTATGATGTCGCGTGAAGCCCGGATGGAGCTTGGTATTCACAGTTAAGCAAGCAGTCACTTTTAGCGGGGAGTTTGAGCAACAGCAATCAAGCTGAGTGATATGATCTAATCGGTATGATTTTTGATGATTAATGAAGATAGCCGCTGCCAGCAGTTGTTAATGCTGACAGCGACTATTTTATTACTTAAACATACGCGTTGTGCTGTTGTTTTAGCTAGCCTCAATCATGGTTAAAACGTGCCGGTTCTATATTACTATTCGTTCGCACGTGCGCGTCCTAGTCCGACCTCCGGGGCTGGGTGCCAATTGTTGGAACGTAGCCGACATCGATTTGAGCCCGTGCACAACCCGCCCGGTCTCAAATACGAGTCTTATTCTAAGCCGGAAGAAGGTCACTTCCAGCTAAGAATAATTTGGCTACTGAGCATTGTCACCCAGCCCCTCCAGTCTAAAAGAGTGTTCGGGAACCGCTCGAATAGCGGATGAGCAGCCACCTAACTTGGCACAACTAGTCGCTGACTGTTTTATACTGAAACTTTAAACGAAACGTTAGGGTTGGGTTAACCACTTTGTCGAGACATTCAACTATTGCTACAGTGATTTGGGAATAGTGAACTATCACAATATCATTTTCGGTCTGACAGTTGATTAACAATCATTACCGTTTATGAAAAATAATAACAAGTCCATCAAAGGTTGGACACATACATGTCCGCCATTCGAATACTTTCCCGTCTGGAAGGTGTTTCTGACAATGCCTAGTGGTGAAATTTCACTTAGTAAGCGTCTTGTGCTTGGTTAGTGAAAGGCCAGTATTTGAGACGTGATTTTTCGGCTCAAATCTGTGCCCACCACGTTCCGGCAATTGGCAGAAATGCCTGGAAGTCGGTGTAGGACGCATTTAACCAGGAAGGTTTACACCAACTCGCACCTATTTCCAGCGGGCCTCAGCTGGCTGCTTTTGAATTTAACGTTTTGGCACGTTTTAACCATAATTGAGACTGGATATAAACCTAATTTGAAGAACAGTCGGTAAGCAGAAAAAATAGTAAGGCTGATTGAAAAAGCACCAGTGCATCAACCATCCGTTAGATGATTGATGCACTGGTGCCTTAGTTAACCTAGAAATGTTGAGTTAAAGTTTTGGTAGCGGCATCCAGGTCTTGTAACCATTGTAATCGGCCGTGTGTAATAACTTTTCAGCGTTAGCGACGCGATCTTGGGTAGGAGACTCGATACCTTCAAGACGATATTTGATCTTCATTTCATGATACTTTTTAACGCCCAGTGTGTGGTAGGGAAGCACTTCAACTTTTTGAACGACGTCATTTGGAATCTTGGCAATATAGTCGCCGAGTTTCTTCAAATCGTCATCGTAATCCGTTCGTTGGGGAACCAGTACGTGGCGAATCCACATATCATCGTGGTGCTGGGCCATATACTGAATCATATCCAAAATGTTTTCGTTGCCATACTGGGTCAATTGCTTGTGTTTGGCAGAATCGATATGTTTAATGTCGACCAGTGAAATATCGGTGACCTTCATTAAACGCTCAAACTTGTCGAAGAAAGGTTGTTCTCGGGTAAAAGGCTGCCCGGAAGTATCCAGACAAGTACTGATATTCATCGCCTTGGCTTTTTCAAATAAGTCTAAGATGAAGTCGATTTGTACCAGTGATTCACCACCACTGACTGTGATGCCACCCGTCTTGCCCCAGAAAGCTCGGTATTTAGCCGCATCTTCCAAAATTTCGTCAGCCGTCATTTGGTCGCCAACGTTGAGTTTCCAAGTATCAGGGTTGTGACAGTATTGGCAACGCATATGGCACCCTTGTAGGAACGCCACGTAACGGATACCAGGTCCGTCAACAGAGCCAAACGTTTCGATGGAGTGAACGTAGCCTATCAAAGGCTCCTTTGCCGCCGTTTGCGTTGTTGAAACTTGTTTGTTTTCCATGAGCCTTTCGCCTTCTTAACTATTAAAGATTAAATGTTACATTGATTCGAAGAATGTCCGTGAGATAACGTCATCTTGTTGTTCCTTGGTTAAATCTGCGAAGTAGACACAGTAGCCAGAAACCCGAACCGTTAATGTTGGGTATTCTTCAGGGTGCTTCTGGGCATCAATTAAGGTGTCTTTATTGAAGACATTGATGTTCAGATGCATCCCATCGTTCTTCATGTAACCGTCTAACATATTTACTAACGTATCTTTCCGTGATTCGAGGTCATGGCCTAACGTGTTAGGCGTAACGCCGAACGTATTGGAAATCCCGTCAGTTGCATAACGGTATGGTAATTTGGCAGTTGAAAGAAGTGAAGCTAACGCACCGCTCTTTTCAGCACCGTATGCTGGGTTAGCACCTGGTGAGAATGGTTCGCCTTTTTGACGGCCATTTGGTGTGGTACCAGTGTTCTTACCATAAACAACGTTTGAGGTAATCGTCAAGACAGAAGTTGAAAGTTTTGCATTCCGATAGAGGTGATGCGTATTCATCTTACTGTATAGTTCCTTGACTAACCATTTAGCAATGTCATCAGCACGGTCATCATTATTCCCGTAGCGAGGGAAGTCGTTGTCAGCCTTGAAGTCAACGGCGATTCCATCTTCGTTACGAATAACTTTAACGTGACCATACTTGATTGCTGAAATCGAATCAGCAGCATGTGATAAACCAGAAATCCCAGTTGCGAAGGTCCGGTCAAGGTCAGTATTCTTCAAAGCTAATTGGGCAGCTTCGTAGTAATACTTGTCATGCATGTAGTGAATGGCATTGAGGGAGTTAACGTAAGTGTCAGCTAACCAATCCATTTGTTTGTCTAATTTCTTCATGAATTCGTCATAGTCGATGTATTCTGAAGTAATTGGTTCGTAGGCAGGGCCAACTTGGTCACCAGCAATTTCATCACGACCACCATTGATGGCGTAAAGAATAGCTTTGGCTAAGTTTGCCCGAGCACCGAAGTATTGGATGCCGTCAGCAATTGGTTGTGCTGAAACACAGCAAGCAATCCCATAGTAGTCGGTACCCCATTGTACCCGCATCAAATCATCGTTTTCGTATTGAATGGTTGAACTGTCAATGGAGACTTGCGTTGCGTAACGCTTGAAGTCTTCTGGTAAGCGGTCTGACCATAGAATCGTGATGTTTGGTTCTGGTGCGGCGCCCATGTTATCCAAGGTCTTTAAGATCCGGAAGGCTGTCTTAGTAACGTGATGTTGCCCATCAACGCCTAAGCCACACATTGATAAGGTTGCCCAGATTGGGTCGCCGGAGAAGAGTGAATTGTATTCTTCAGTACGGATAAACCGAACCATCCGTAATTTCATAACGAATTGGTCAATTAATTCTTGGGCTTGGTCTTCATCGATAACGCCATTTTCTAAATCGCGTTGAATGAAGATATCCATTGTTGTATCAATCCGGCCAACAGACATTGCGGCACCGTTTTGAGTCTTGATGGCAGCTAAGTAAGCGAAGTAAATCCATTGAATGGCTTCTTGTGCGTTAGTTGCAGGCTTGCTAATATCGTAACCATAACTAGCAGCCATCTTCTTCATGTCAGCTAAAGCCCGGTATTGATCTTGAACTTCTTCACGGAGACGGATAACATCATCGGTTAATTCGCCATCGCCAATGTGAGCAAAGTCATTAGCTTTGTCTTCCATCAAACGATCGATCCCATAAACAGCAACCCGTGGTAAGTCTGGAACAAGGCGGCCACGTGCATAAGCATCTGGTAGACCAGTGATGATCTTGTAGTGACGTGCTTTCCGCATGTCAGGGGTGTAAACATCGAAGACACCTTGATTATGAGTCTTGCGATATTCTGTGAAGATTTTATCGTTTTCTTTATCAGGAGTGTAGCCGTAAGATTCTAAGGCGTCATCGGCCATCCGAATACCACCATATGGCATAAAGGCTCGCTTCAAAGGCTTGTCGGTTTGGAGACCAACAATCTTTTCGAGATCTTTTTGAATATAGCCAGGGCCATGGGAAGTAATCGTTGCAACAACTTTAGTATCAGCGTCCAACACACCGCCAGCTTCACGTTCTTGCTTCTTTAATGCTAAGACCTTGTCATTTAAAGTCTTGGTGGCAGCGGTGGGGCCAGCTAAGAAGCTTTCATCGCCATTGTATTGTGTGAAGTTATTTTGAATAAAATCACGAATGTTGATTTCTTCCTGCCAGTGCCCTCCCTTGAAACCTTTCCAAGCTGCGGGCTTTGTTGTCTTTTCTGATGTAATCATTTTCTCGCCTCCATAATTTGAATCCAATCAAATGATTGATAAAATTCTATATTTGAATCATAACATTTTTTTGCGAATTTGTAACCGCTTCCAGGTGATTTATTTCACGTTTAGGTCAATTTTTTATAATCTATGAAGGTGTTTTGGAATTTGAATGCTGGCATGACAGTGTTTGTTGCCGTAGTTGTGCATTGACAATTCACTTAATTATATTCAAAAAACAGCCAAAATTCATGCTTGCTTTGATATATAAGTGGAATATTGTCTATAATATAACAAGTGTTCAACTAGTTAGTTAATGAAAAGTGAGCTAGTGTGTGATAGATTTGCAAAACGTTTGCCGTTGATTTTATGAGGAAGTTCGTTATCATAAAGAAGATAAGCAGATGAAAAAAGTAATGTATGTCACGAAAGGTGGGCGTAATGCAGATGCTCGAAAAAATTGAACAATATATTGACAGTTGTATTGAAGCTGGTGATATTTACGGGGCGTCGTTTAGCTTGATCACCCCTAAAGGTATTAGTCAATATTATCATGGCAAGCAGGGTCGTGATGAATTTGCCATCGGCTTGGATCCAGCCATGATCTATGATTTGGCATCGGTAACTAAAGTTGTGGGGACCACGACAAGAATCTTTCAGTTGCTATCGGATCACACGGTCCATTTAACAGACTCGGTAGCTCGATTTTTACCTGGGTTTACGCATCCTGAAATTACCATTAAAAACTTGTTACTTCATAATAGTGGTTTACCAGCAGATATTGATAATCTGGATAAGATGCAGCGCGAGGATTTAATTAAAGCGGTCTATGATGCGCCACTAGTTACTGCTCCGGGAACAACGTACGTCTATTCAGACTTAGGATTCATTTTGCTGGGCTGGATTATTCGAGCAGTTGACGGATCGTTGGCACGAAGCATTCAGGATCATGTCTGCTATCCATTGGCTATGACCAATACGGGCTATAATTTAAATCGGCCCAAGGTTCGTTTTGTGCCAACGGAGTTTGATCCGTTAAGAGGACAAATTCAAGGGCAGGTTCATGATTATAAAGCATTCTTGCTAAATGGTGAGAGTGGCCATGCGGGCTTGTTCTCGACATTGACCGATTTATCGGTGTTTGTTGAAATGATGCTGAATTTTGGCGAGTATCAGGGAAAGCGGGTACTTGATGAAAACGTCTTTGATTGGTTGGGCGAATATGATGAAAGTGGTCGAACACTAGGTTGGGAACGACGCGCGGGGCGTCATCAATATTTCCACACTGGTTTTACAGGACCAGCCATCGCTTTCGATTTGGATCGACAGGTGGGGCTAGTTGTTTTAACAAACCGAGTCTACCCAACGAGTGATAATCAAGTTTGGAATCGAGATCGTAAACAAGTCTTTGATTTATTTTTTGAATCTTAAAGATAAATATTGATCCTGAAATTAAATAAGGCGTCGCAACCGTCATTCACGGCTGCGGCGCCTTATTTAATTGTGAGGTTATCATGGCCAGTTTGTCGGGTTACTTGCAAGAAATTAATCGGTGGTTGAACGTGGAAGTAGGGCTCTTTAATTTTTACTTCTATATATAGGCTACTTTTGCAACATATAGGCTACTTTTGCAACCATCGTAGTCCGGGAATGTGACGCACAATTTTATAACTGGCTGCGCCAAGAATGACGCCAGCCCAGTTAGTAATAACATCGTCGATATCGACCCAACGCTTGATATTAACCAACCAGTCCAGAATGAATTGACCTAGTTCGAGTGTCAGGCCGGTGAGTAAACCTAACCAAATAAATCGACGCCAGGGTAAGTCGGGAAAGTTCCACGCCAACAAGCCGCCTAACGGAACGGTAAGAAGGACGTTGAGCCAAAACTCAATGTCTAATTGTTGGAAGGGGATCACATTCAATTTGACAGGACCCCATTGAATATATTGAATCACAAGTTGAGTACCGAAGTTGTAACTCGTAGGTGTGTAGCAAAAAGCAGTTAATATCCAGAGAAAAGCAATCAAGCTGAGCTGCTTAAACCGTTGGATATTAGTGCTTGCCGAACGCGCGCAGGCATATAATAGAACAATGAACAGTACTGAGATAAGTAAGAATGGTAGCCAAGCTAGCATATTTAGTCGCTCCTTTTATTTAAATAGTATAGAGAAGAAAAGGACATTTGACCATTTATAAAAATAAATTCAGGAAAAGTGTTGACACTTTTTGTTTCAATTGGTATATTAGTAAACGTTGCTGCTACGGCAGATGCTTCTCACCATCAAATAATTATTGAAATTAGTTGTTGACAACTTCTTCAGTAATTGGTAAGATAGTTTCTGTTGTCGCAAAGGCAACCACGGCAAATTAATCAAGTTACTTCTTAAAAAAAGTTGTTGACAAGATATTGATTAAGATGTTATGATGATTAAGTTGTGTTAAGCGATTAACACACGGAATTAGATCTTTGAAAACTGAACAAAGTTTCGACGAATCAAATGTGTAGGGTCTCTTGATTTTGAATCAAGAGCAAAAACATTTGCGAAGTCAATTCGCTAGCAAATAAATTTTAGTACAACTTTAAATGAGCTTTTTAGAACTCATCATTAATTTGAGAGTTTGATCCTGGCTCAGGACGAACGCTGGCGGCGTGCCTAATACATGCAAGTCGAACGAACTCTGGTAATGATTGGTGCTTACATCATGAATTACATTTGAGTGAGTGGCGAACTGGTGAGTAACACGTGGGAAACCTGCCCAGAAGCGGGGGATAACACCTGGAAACAGATGCTAATACCGCATAACAACTTGGACCGCATGGTCCGAGTTTGAAAGATGGCTTCGGCTATCACTTTTGGATGGTCCCGCGGCGTATTAGCTAGATGGTGAGGTAACGGCTCACCATGGCAATGATACGTAGCCGACCTGAGAGGGTAATCGGCCACATTGGGACTGAGACACGGCCCAAACTCCTACGGGAGGCAGCAGTAGGGAATCTTCCACAATGGACGAAAGTCTGATGGAGCAACGCCGCGTGAGTGAAGAAGGGTTTCGGCTCGTAAAACTCTGTTGTTAAAGAAGAACATATCTGAGAGTAACTGTTCAGGTATTGACGGTATTTAACCAGAAAGCCACGGCTAACTACGTGCCAGCAGCCGCGGTAATACGTAGGTGGCAAGCGTTGTCCGGATTTATTGGGCGTAAAGCGAGCGCAGGCGGTTTTTTAAGTCTGATGTGAAAGCCTTCGGCTCAACCGAAGAAGTGCATCGGAAACTGGGAAACTTGAGTGCAGAAGAGGACAGTGGAACTCCATGTGTAGCGGTGAAATGCGTAGATATATGGAAGAACACCAGTGGCGAAGGCGGCTGTCTGGTCTGTAACTGACGCTGAGGCTCGAAAGTATGGGTAGCAAACAGGATTAGATACCCTGGTAGTCCATACCGTAAACGATGAATGCTAAGTGTTGGAGGGTTTCCGCCCTTCAGTGCTGCAGCTAACGCATTAAGCATTCCGCCTGGGGAGTACGGCCGCAAGGCTGAAACTCAAAGGAATTGACGGGGGCCCGCACAAGCGGTGGAGCATGTGGTTTAATTCGAAGCTACGCGAAGAACCTTACCAGGTCTTGACATACTATGCAAATCTAAGAGATTAGACGTTCCCTTCGGGGACATGGATACAGGTGGTGCATGGTTGTCGTCAGCTCGTGTCGTGAGATGTTGGGTTAAGTCCCGCAACGAGCGCAACCCTTATTATCAGTTGCCAGCATTAAGTTGGGCACTCTGGTGAGACTGCCGGTGACAAACCGGAGGAAGGTGGGGATGACGTCAAATCATCATGCCCCTTATGACCTGGGCTACACACGTGCTACAATGGATGGTACAACGAGTTGCGAACTCGCGAGAGTAAGCTAATCTCTTAAAGCCATTCTCAGTTCGGATTGTAGGCTGCAACTCGCCTACATGAAGTCGGAATCGCTAGTAATCGCGGATCAGCATGCCGCGGTGAATACGTTCCCGGGCCTTGTACACACCGCCCGTCACACCATGAGAGTTTGTAACACCCAAAGTCGGTGGGGTAACCTTTTAGGAACCAGCCGCCTAAGGTGGGACAGATGATTAGGGTGAAGTCGTAACAAGGTAGCCGTAGGAGAACCTGCGGCTGGATCACCTCCTTTCTAAGGAATATTACGGAAACCTACACACGCGTCGAAACTTTGTTTAGTTTTGAGAGATTTAACTCTCAAAACTTGTTCTTTGAAAACTAGATAATATCAAATATATTTTTTCATAATGAAACCGAGAACACCGCGTTTTTTGAGTTTTTTATTGAAGTTTAATTATCGCTAAACTCATTAATCGCATTTACCGTTAGGTAAATGAGGTTAAGTTAACAAGGGCGCATGGTGAATGCCTTGGCACTAGGAGCCGATGAAGGACGGGACTAACACCGATATGCTTCGGAGAGCTGTACGTAAGCTATGATCCGGAGATTTCCGAATGGGGCAACCCAGCAGTTTTAATCAACTGTTACCACTAGATGAATTCATAGTCTAGTTGGAGGTAAACGCTGTGAACTGAAACATCTCATTAGCAGCAGGAATATAAAGAAATTTCGATTCCCTAAGTAGCGGCGAGCGAACGGGGAACAGCCCAAACCAAAGTGCTTGCACTTTGGGGTTGTAGGACTGAACATTTGAGTTACCAAAGAATTTGATAGTCGAAGGATTTGGGAAAATCCGCCATAGATGGTGATAGCCCAGTAGATTAAATCAAGTTCTCTCAGTTCAGGATCCTGAGTACGGCGGAACACGTGAAATTCCGTCGGAATCCGGGAGGACCATCTCCCAAGGCTAAATACTACCTAGTGACCGATAGTGAACCAGTACCGTGAGGGAAAGGTGAAAAGCACCCCGGAAGGGGAGTGAAATAGTTCCTGAAACCATGTGCCTACAATAAGTCAGAGCGCGTTAATGCGTGATGGCGTGCCTTTTGTAGAATGAACCGGCGAGTTATGATCCCGTGCAAGGTTAAGACTAAAAAGTCGGAGCCGTAGCGAAAGCGAGTCTGAAATGGGCGTTTTGAGTACGAGGTTGTAGACCCGAAACCAGGTGACCTATCCATGTCCAGGTTGAAGGTGCGGTAAAACGCACTGGAGGACCGAACCCGTGTAAGTTGAAAATTGCTGGGATGAGGTGTGGATAGCGGTGAAATTCCAAACGAACTTGGAGATAGCTGGTTCTCTCCGAAATAGCTTTAGGGCTAGCCTCGGAATTAGGATCATGGAGGTAGAGCACTATTTGGACTAGGGGCCCGTCTTGGGTTACTGAATTCAGATAAACTCCGAATGCCATTGATTCATATCCGGGAGTCAGACGATGAGTGATAAGATCCACCGTCGAAAGGGGAACAGCCCAGACCATCAGTTAAGGTCCCTAAATGTATGCTAAGTGGAAAAGGATGTGGAGTTGCATAGACAACTAGGATGTTGGCTCAGAAGCAGCCACCATTTAAAGAGTGCGTAATAGCTCACTAGTCGAGTGATTCTGCGCCGAAAATGTACCGGGGCTAAGCATACTACCGAAACCATGGATGCGACCATTAGGTCGCGTGATAGGAGAGCGTTCTAAGGGCGGTGAAGCAAGATCGTGAGGACTTGTGGAGCGCTTAGAAGTGAGAATGCCGGTATGAGTAGCGAAAGATAGGTGAGAATCCTATCCACCGAATGACTAAGGTTTCCTGGGGAAGGCTCGTCCTCCCAGGGTTAGTCGGGACCTAAGTCGAGGCCGAGAGGCGTAGACGATGGATAACAGGTTGAGATTCCTGTACTAGTTAAGTGCGTTTGAGCAATGGAGGGACGCAGGAGGCTAAGATGTGCATTCTGTTGGATTAGAATGTCCAAGCAGTAAGTCTTGTGAAGAGTCAAATGCTTTTCACTTTAAGGACAAGCTGTGATGGGGAGCGAAATTTAGTAGCGAAGCGTCTGATGTCACACTGCCGAGAAAAGCTTCTAGTGAGTACTTAACTACCCGTACCGCAAACCGACACAGGTAGTCGAGGAGAGAATCCTAAGGTGAGCGAGTGAACTCTCGTTAAGGAACTCGGCAAAATGACCCCGTAACTTCGGGAGAAGGGGTGCTGATCGCAAGATCAGCCGCAGTGAATAGGCCCAGGCGACTGTTTATCAAAAACACAGGTCTCTGCAAAATCGTAAGATGACGTATAGGGGCTGACGCCTGCCCGGTGCTGGAAGGTTAAAAGGATGGGTTAGCTTCGGCGAAGCTCAGAATTGAAGCCCCAGTAAACGGCGGCCGTAACTATAACGGTCCTAAGGTAGCGAAATTCCTTGTCGGGTAAGTTCCGACCCGCACGAAAGGCGTAACGATCTGGGCACTGTCTCAACGAGAGACTCGGTGAAATTATATTGTCCGTGAAGATGCGGACTACCCGCGACAGGACGGAAAGACCCCATGGAGCTTTACTGTAGCTTGATATTGAGTGTTTGTACAGCTTGTACAGGATAGGTAGGAGCCATAGAAACCGGAACGCTAGTTTCGGTGGAGGCGTTGGTGGGATACTACCCTCGCTGTATGACCACTCTAACCCGCACCACTAATCGTGGTGGGAGACAGTGTCAGGTGGGCAGTTTGACTGGGGCGGTCGCCTCCTAAAAAGTAACGGAGGCGCCCAAAGGTTCCCTCAGAATGGTTGGAAATCATTCGCAGAGTGTAAAGGCACAAGGGAGCTTGACTGCGAGACAGACAGGTCGAGCAGGGACGAAAGTCGGGCTTAGTGATCCGGTGGTACCGTATGGAAGGGCCATCGCTCAACGGATAAAAGCTACCCTGGGGATAACAGGCTTATCTCCCCCAAGAGTCCACATCGACGGGGAGGTTTGGCACCTCGATGTCGGCTCATCGCATCCTGGGGCTGTAGTCGGTCCCAAGGGTTGGGCTGTTCGCCCATTAAAGCGGTACGCGAGCTGGGTTCAGAACGTCGTGAGACAGTTCGGTCCCTATCCGTCGCGGGCGTAGGAAATTTGAGAGGACCTGTCCTTAGTACGAGAGGACCGGGATGGACATACCTCTGGTGTACCAGTTGTGCCGCCAGGCGCATCGCTGGGTAGCTACGTATGGATGTGATAAACGCTGAAAGCATCTAAGTGTGAAACACACCTCGAGATGAGATTTCCCATTCCTTTATGGAAGTAAGACCCCTGAAAGATGATCAGGTAGATAGGTTAGAAGTGGCAGTGCGGTGACGCATGAAGCGGACTAATACTAATCGGTCGAGGACTTAACCAAGTAATTGGTGTTCCGGTTCATATGAAAATATTTGATATTAGCTAGTTTTGAGAGCACAAGTTTCTCAATAGTGTGGTGACGATGGCGAGAAGGATACACCTGTTCCCATGTCGAACACAGAAGTTAAGCTTCTTAGCGCCGAGAGTAGTTGGGGGATCGCTCCCTGCGAGGGTAGGACGTTGCCATGCAACCTAAGGAATCGTTAATTCGATTCCTTTTTTTTGTTGCAAAAAAACATTAAATGATTTAGGTCGAAGTTAGCCAATAGCAAACCATTGCCTTGCTTCTCTGCGGCTGTCACACAAAACGATAGAATTTGGCTAAAGGATTGTTTTGGATTGCTAAACAACCAGATATCGTTCAAGTAACGTATGTTCTTAATAAGATGATCTATTGAAAGTAAGCTGTAAATATTATTTTTAATATCCATTTAGCTCATTGAAAAACCTATAAGCTGTATTCAGCCTATAGGTTTTTTCATTTGCTTATTTCGTCAGCAGATTGTTTGGGTAGCTTGAGGTCAAACCAGTTAACATTAAGATAATCATTAGCGAAAGTTTCAATGTAGGTTGTTGAGAACCAATCCAGTAAATGGATACCAGCCTCTGTTACATATAATTTGAAGGTGTTATCTGTGGAATGGCTAGCAATTAGTGCTTGTGCGTATAGTCGGCGAAGGACTCGGTTATAATCTTCTTCAAAAGCGTGTAACACGACTTGTTTTCCCCGCGGACGCCCTAATAGCTGATAAAAGACCATTCCCTGGCTTGCTTCTGAAAAAATCGTATAGGAATCGTCAATTTGAAATTCTGTTCCATGTTGTTTAGCGAAAACAATCATTGAAAGTGCAAAATAATCATGGTAATTAAATTGAAGCCAGCTTGCTCGGCGGAGAAAGTCCCTGAGCTTTTCTGTTAATTGGACCTTGTCGGTATAGTCAATCGTGGGAATTGACATAAATACGCTAAATGCTTTATGGGTACTAAGACGGATTGCTAGAAATTCGCCCTGATTATTGCCTAACAGAACATAGGCCGATTCACTTTTTCTGGTAGTGTGAAAGCTAATTATTCGTTGGTCGTTTGTTAAAATTGATGCGAGTACCACTCTGATTTGGATTTCTTGATGATCCTTCATACTGGAAGTTCCTCCGTGTTAATAAAAATATTTATTTATTATTTAGTCTAACAGCCAAACCGATGTTTTTATAGTGCTCATAGGCATTATTAAGGGCATATTGATTGATTTTACATTCAACTATAGAGCTAACCAACAATTTATTTATAGATCAGGTTTAATGTTATTTAATTTGGACGGTATCCGTCGCAACCATGTAAAAATCCTGTAAATTCGGGGGCAATAATTGTTATTCTAGCGGTTACGTGCTATGTTATTAGCATATTTTATGAAGTGGAGTGATAGTTATGGCTCAGATTACTGTGGGGGATCGGGTTAAATGTCAGAAGAATGGCAATACCGATTATGATTTTTATGCTAAAGTTGAAAAAGTTTATGAGAACTCCGCCTTCGTCACAATTACCCATTATGATTTACGGGATGATATCAACGTGGCCGAACTTCAATATCGGGCGGTAATTGCCTTGAAGAAGATGAAACTCGCTAAACCAACTGCTGGTGAAGCGAAACAGTTACAGGCCGTTAGTGCTGCCATGCTCGCTGAATAATTAATAATGCTCAACGTCGTATAATTCCAGTACGGCGTTTTTTTTTGCTAATAATCCTTACTTGGTAAGCAGCACTAATTAATTGTACACATCGTTTTGTTTGGGCTAGCAAACTTTTTTGTTGGCAATTAGACGCTTGCTCTGTACATCAATAATTGGAATGGTACAATAGATGTTAGCAGTTAATAACTGTTCTAAAGTAAGGAGGAGTTTTTGATGCAAACAGCTGATCAAAATATAACGTTAACGGGGTATCGCCGCTTTTGGTTTATTTTTACCCTGTTGCTTGGAACCTGGACAATGTCAATTAGCCAGTCTTCCTTGTCGACGGTATACCCAACGTTTATGCGGGACTTTGGTATCTCCGCATCGACAGTTCAATGGCTAACAACTGGTTTTATGTTAACCATGGTCGTGATGATGCCAATTAGCCCATGGTTGCTGAATAATATTGGTTTTAAGAAATTATTTTTAGCCGTCCTGGTTCTGTTCGACGTCGGCTCGATTATTATTTATTTTGCACCCAGTTTTGGTGTGATGATGGTTGGTCGCTTAATCAAAGCAGCGGCCGTGGGGGTCTTATTTCCTTCATACCAATCCATTCTATTAACGATAACGCCCGAAGAAAAGCGGGGCAGTACGATGGGCGTGGCCGGTCTAGTAATGGGGTCAGCGTTAGCTTCTGGCCCGATTATTTCTGGTGTTGTCTTGAAATTCACGGATTGGCATGGTCTATTCGCCGTATTCATTACCGTAGCAACTTTATTAATCTTAATCAGTTTTGTGACAATTAAGGATGTGATGGTTAATAAGCCATCTAAGTTAGACTTGCTCTCAATTGTGACATTACTAGGCTTTGCTGGGATTTTATACGTAGTTAATGAGATTGGCAAACCGAACGTTAATTGGACGTTCGGCTGGTTACTATTAGTGATTTCAATATTCGCCGTGGCTTACTTTGCCTATCGCCAGTTTCATTTGGAGACACCGTTACTGGAATTACGCGTATTGAAGACATTTAACTATGACTTAGCCATTTTCCTAACAGCTATTTCATACGTGGCTTTGATCGTTGTAACGATTATTTTCCCGTTGTACTATCAAGGTATCTTGAAGGTTTCACCGTTCGTGTCTGGTATGTCACTAGTACCTGGAGCGGTGTTACTAAGCATCTTGAACCCACTTACTGGTAAACTGGCTGAGAAGATTGGCTACAAACAAATTATGCTTCTAGGAATGAGTATGATTGTTGTTGGCTGGCTGATCTTAGCGCTGATCAATACGGAATTGAACCTCTTAACGATGATTTTACTCGCCGCTTTAATTGAAGGCGGAAATGCCTTCGTCATGATGCCGGCCGTGACACTGGGCGCTAATTCGTTGCCTGACGAGTTAATTTCCCATGGGACGGCTGTAATTACGACGGTTCGTCAGATTCTTGGTTCGGCTGGTGTGGCAGTGGCAACCTTGGTCTTGTCTAATGTGACGCTTGCGCAGAAACAAGCGGGTGTATCAACTATGGTTGCCAATTTGCGCGGCTACCACACAGTCTTTTGGATGATGTTAGGTATTGAAATAATTGGACTGATCTTAGCGTTACTCTTACGTGATGGTCGTAAACAGACCCATTAGGATAAGTGAATTTAGGCACCAAAGTGTACCATATTGGCAATATCAGGCATTCAACCTGAATAAGGCGGTGTCCAAACTAGTGGTTAGTCGCAGTAGTAAAAAGAGCGAGACACAACTAATTGGGTTCAGTTTCTTAAGAAAAGACTTCATTCTCCAAAAACTAACCACAACTTTTCTATCAATATTGTTGAAATGGGTACTAAAAGGTGGTCTGTTGGCAAACAGACCACCTTTTAGTACCCTCTCTTTGGTATCCAAGTGATGCGATAGTAATTTGTGTTTTGATAAGAAACGTCGGTGCGCGTCAGTTAAAATCTGCCTTATTCTGCTGCTTTTTGAATCTTTGCCAATTGGCGATACTGACTTAGCATCCAGCTTTGATAAGTCTGGTTGGCTGGTAACGTTTCGGTGACTTTAAGTACTGGAACGTGGTATTGTTTAGCGAGTTTGACCATATTGGTTACTAAGTTACTATCGGTCTGAGTATTTTCAACAAACAAGGCAATCCGATGGTGCTTAATGTCTTGTTGCATCTGCTGAATATCCTTAGGTGATGGGTCCGAGCCCTCTTCAATTGCGTGTGCGAAATGGGTATTACTGATGCGGTACCCAATGGCCTTCAGCGAATAATCAAAGACTGGTTCACTGACTGCGACCCGCTGATTATTTGCTCGCTGTTTTAGCTGGTTAATAGTGGTTGTTATGGCTTTAGCATTTGCTTGATATTTCTTAGCTTGTTGGTAAAAATAATGCTTGTGTTGGGGCTGAATCTTGCTGAGATCAGCTGCAATTTTAGTCGCCAACTTTGGCATGATCGCTGGGTCATACCAAACGTGTTCATTAGCGCCATCAGCTTTATTAGCGATGGCCGTGCCAACCGTGATTACCCGCGCACCCTTAGCTTTATTGACAGTGAGTTTTTCCATCCAATCGTCATAGCCGAGACCATTGTAAATAATCAGTTGCGCGCTACTAGCTTGTTTGGCTGTACTGACGGTTGGCTCGTAATCGTGTGGGTCAACACTCGGTCGATCAATAATTGATGTCACTTGACCATACTTTCCTGCTACTGCTTTAGCTGTCTGACCGTAAAAGTCGAGGCTAGCCATAATATTAATTTTGTTATTAGTCGCTTTACTAGGAGCTGACGTACTTTGACAACCGGCCAATAGTCCACCGATTCCTAGTAGTAATGCCAAATAAATCCATATCCGTCGGTTAACCATGTTTTGTAACCCCATTTTCTTTAAATCGTAACCATTACTGTTAACTTTACCGAAAGAAGCCGCAGTCGTCAAGTCTTTAAGATATGGTTTAGACTAGGTTAAAACTAACCGCTTGTAGTAAAAAGCTGGTAGAATAAGCGTACCTGAAAAACGGAAGGCGGGGAACGCAGATGATATTTACGATTGTGATTTTAATTTTACTAGCAAGCGCAATTTTTCGCGGGTTTCACCGTGGATTTGTGATTGAGATGCTGCATTTGATTGGTACTGTGGTAGTATTATTATTTGCGCGACTACTTTATCAGCCTTTTGGAACGATGATTAGTAATTTTTTGGCAAATTTACATTTAATTGACGCTTCAGTTGTTAGTACCCTGATTATTAACTTGGTGGCCTTCTTTGTGTTAATTTCGTTAGGCTGGTCGGTCATTCGTTTACTGGGTCGGGTTTCACGGAGTATTACATGGCTGCCAGTCATCAAGCAAGTCAATAGTGTTGCGGGTGGCGTCGTGTCGTTTGTTGTGACCTATTTAGTTATCTTTGTGGCGTTATCGTTGGCTAATTTAGTTAATACTAACTTTATTCAGACGCAAATGGCGCATTCACCACTAGCCACATATATTGTTAAGCAGACTCCTGGTTTGACTAGTCATTATCTCAGTAATTTGATTAAATTTAATGATGGAACGACCGCGGATTCTTAAAGGAAAGCACGGTTTTAATTCAAATGTAAATCAAGATGGAGGCGTAGCTGGCTTTTAGTCCAGAAACGTCTTTTTTTGATGGTTTGAATACTTGACGCAGCACTTTTTTCGGTTCCCGAACGATTACTAGTTTTTATGGCGTTATTTGGCTGATTACTATCATATTGATCGTCCTTCATGCTATGATTGTAAGTAAAAATGAGCAAGAAAGAGGCTGGGATACTTATGGGCATGATTCGAATTAATAACTTACGGTTTCACACGTTTAACGGGGTACTCCCGGAAGAACGTCGTAACGGTCAACAACTAGGGCTAGATATTGCCATTAAATATCCTATCGAAACAAAGGTTCAACATGATGACGTCCATGAGACGATTAATTATGCGGTCGTGCGCAACGTGGTCGATGACTTTGTAACGACTCATTCATACAAGTTGATTGAATCGCTAGCAAATCACTTATTACAAGCATTACTAACGAGTTTTCCAACGGTGGATGCGATCAATATTAAGATTCGTAAATACAGTGTTCCCATGCCCGGAATTTTTGATAATGTGGAAATTGAGGTGGAGGGGACGCCGGATGGTAAGTAGTGAAGAACGAGTTTATTTGAGTGTTGGGTCCAATATTCATCCCCGCGTCCAAAATATTCAGCAGGCCCTTAGTCGATTACGGGCGGTCAATGGCGTCAACGTGATTGCTGAATCTCATTGGTATGAGACACAGCCATGGGGTAATCGTGATCAAGCGAACTTTTACAATGTCTCGGTGGCCTTGACAACTAGCTTAACCCCGGACGAACTATTGGATGAATTACATACAATTGAGCAAGCTGGTCACCGCCAGCGCTTGATTCATTGGGGACCGCGCACAATTGATTTAGATATTATTTTCTGGGGTGATCAGCAAATCAACACACCAGTGCTGACGATTCCGCATGCGCAGGCGGCTAAGCGTAACTTTGTGTTACTGCCAACCGCTGAAATTGCGAGAGCGGATCCACTGGTAGGGCCCCAAGTGGCCCAATTGATTGCGGCCAATCAGGATCAGAGTTGGATTAAAAAAGTAAGAAATGTGAGTGAGTTAGATGATTGATGAGAAGAACCAAGCAAAGATTGAACACGCGGTACGCGAAATTTTAAGTGCGGTCGGTGAAGATCCTGACCGACCAGGATTGGTCGAAACACCAGCACGAGTTGCACGGATGTATGCGGAAGTCTTTGCGACTAAGACCGCCGCACCATTTGACAATTATAAGCTGTTCAAGGTTGAGAATCCGACCGAAATGGTGTTACTTAAAGATATTCCGTTCTATTCAATGTGTGAGCATCATCTGTTGCCGTTCTTTGGAACGGTTCAAGTTGCTTATGTGCCACAACATGAACAGGTCATTGGGTTAAGCAAAATTCCCCGGTTGATCGATTATTGCAGTCAACAGCCCAATGTTCAGGAACGCTTGACAGTTTCGATTGCGACGGAATTACAACGGATTCTTGATCCGGCTGGAATTGCAGTCTCAATCACGGCCCGGCATATGTGCATGGAGATGCGGGGTGTCAGCAAACCGGGTGTGCATACGGAAAGTAGCTATTATAGTGGCCAATTCAAGACGGATTTAGACTTGAAACGAGAATTTTTACAACGAATTGCAAAGTAGGTGATGGAGTGGACGCAGCGGCAATTGAACAACGATATCAAGACTTATTGTCCCAGCTGAACCAGGCAATGCTTGCTAATAATCATCAGCGCGTTCCGTTACTACGGCGAATCATGGCCCATCTTGGTCACCCCGACCATTACTATCACGTCATTCATATTGCGGGAACTAATGGTAAGGGGTCTACGGGAGCCATGTTGGCTAGTATTTTGTGGGCGCAAGGCTACCAAGTTGGGCGCTTTAGTAGCCCCGCGATTAATGATGCACGTGAACAACTGCAATGTAATGGAACTTGGATTAGCCCGGCAGAATTTATTGATACGTATGATGAGATTTTACCAGTATTGCAAAATATGGGACTGGATGCTAATGACGTGTCTATTTTTGAATGGTTTTTTCTCATTAGTGTCGTTTGGTTTCGCAATCAAGACGTGCAATGGGCGGTCATAGAAGCCGGCTTGGGCGGCTTGTACGATGCGACTAACGCTTTAGCTAGTCCCCAACTAACGGTGTTTACTAAGATTGCCCTCGATCACACCGCCATTCTTGGGCCCACGATTACTGCGATTGCGCAGAACAAGTCTAAGATCATTAAACCCCACACAACGGTTGTCACGTTGAATGACCAATACTCAGAAGCCCTGGCCGTCTTACAGACCGAAGCGCTCAATCAAGGTGTCCGGCTAGTGACCGCTAAACACGCGCAACTGACGGTGACTGAGCAAACGCTCACGCAGACGGTCGTTGATGCCCATAGTCAGCTCTTTGATTGGACTCAGTTAACGGTCGGGCTGAGCGGTACCTATCAGTTACAAAATTTGCGACTGGTTCTGACAGTGGTTGCGGTGTTGCAACAGCAACAAGTTAACTTGACAAACGGTGCGATTCGTCGTGGGCTGCAACATGTCAACTTACCGGGCCGACTGACCGTGTTGCAGGAACAGCCATTAATTATTGCCGATGGTGCGCATAATCCGGATGGTATAACAGCGCTAGTCACCAGTATTAAACAATTGCTAGCTGATCGTCAGTTGATTTGGGTCGTAGGGGTCTTGCAAGATAAAGCCTATCCTAAAATGCTTGCTAAAATATTACCAGCAGCTGAGATCCTCATTACGAATACTCCGGCGAATCCCGAGCGAGCGTTATCTGCTACTAAGTTGGCGCAAACGGCCACGAACTTGTTGACACCAGCATTTATGGCGGCGACCAATTTGGCGCAACTACCAACTATTCTGACGGCCACAACGATTACGGACGCACTGGCCCAAGCAAAGCAACAAGCGACAGCTAATAGCGCAATTATTGTGACAGGGTCATTTTACGTTATTCGTGAGTTACAACAGGCTGGCTGGCCGGGGTTGGGCCAATGATGAATACTTGGTTGATTGCCTCTAATAATGAGGGGAAAAGTCGCGATTTGATTGCCTGTTTAGATTACTACGGCTTAACCGCTCGCCAGTACTTATCCAGGTATCCCCGCCTAACCTTTCCGACTGAAACGACGACTAGTTACAGTGACAATGCCGTGGCTAAGGCCCGTTTTGGCGCGCAACAACTAGGTGTGCCGGTCATTGCGGATGACAGTGGCTTAGAAATCCCGGCATTACCAGATTTATTAGGGGTAACAACGGCACGGGACTTAGGCGTGGCAGTCGGCGGTTCTGATCGTAATCAAGCGATTTTAGCGGCGCTACGCGATGTTCCTAGTGCTCAGCGGCGTGCCGTGATGCGTGCAACGTTAGCGGCTGCTTGGCCAGATGGTCGGATCGTGGTCGTACAAGCGGCCGTCGCTGGTTATATCGCGCAATCCCAAATTGGTCGCTATTCTGGCGGATTCGATCACATCTTTTGGTTATCACGCTATGGCAAGACCCTGGCCGAATTACCAACAACGTGGCGTATCCCACTGACGCACCGGGGACAAGCCGCCTTAAAATTAATCACAAAACTTTAAAAATTGGAAGGATCGGTGGAGTAGATGTTAGTACAAGATGTCACCAGTTCATTAGCACAAGCAACGGATTTTGCGAGTCAGGCGTTGAATGCCCAAGTTCAGCGACAACAACAATTAGTTTTGCGTTTTAGTGATTATAATCGGGAGCAGCAACTCCGATTAACCCAACTCTGTCAGCAATTAGATGGGGTTGTTCAGGCTAGTCCTGAACAGTTAACAGTTTTATTGAATCAGGCGGCCGGCCGCCAGCTGGCTCACCAGTGGTCGCTGGTCTTTACGGATCAAGCAATCGTTCAAATTCAATTGACTCAAATTATGAAACAATATGATGTTTTCTGGCAGGCCGGTGAGCATCGTTTTAACCTCACGAAAAAGCCGATGATTTATGGCATCATGAATATCACACCCGACTCCTTTTTTGATGGTGGTCAGTACAAGACTAAGGATGATGTGCTCAACCACGTGGATGAGATGTTACAGGCGGGTGCCGATGTGATTGAGGTGAACGGACAAACGACGCGGCCTGGTTTTACTGAAGTCACACCAGAAGTCGAATTAGAGCGGACATTGCCATATATTCGGGCAATCAAGGAACGATTCCCAGAAGCAGTGTTAGCAGTCGACACTTATAAGTACGATGTCATGCAAGCCGTCTTGGAAGCGGGTGTCAGCATTATTAATGATGTGAATGCCTTTACGGATGATCCCCGGAAGCTCAAGCTGTTGGCTGACAGTCATGTTGGTTTGCTAACAATGCATAGTAGTCGTGAGCAGGAGTATACTGATTTGACGAGCAGTATGCGGGACTTTTTTGAGCAGAATCTGGCAACGCTCACAAGCCATGGAATTGATATTGAACGGATTGCTTTGGATCAAGGGATTGGCTATTCACAAGTTGCACATGGTGAGCAGGATTACGTGATGATGCGAAATATTGACGAGTTTAATTATTTGCGACGCCCAATGATGGTAGCTATTTCGCGGAAAGGCTACTTAGGTTTGTTGCTAGGATTGAAGAAGGAAGATCGGTTACCGATGACGTTGGTGACCGAAGCGGCAATGATGCTTAAGGGTGGCCGAATCATTCGGGTCCATGATGTGGCTGAAACCAAACAATTGATCACGCTGTTAGGGCGGATTGAGAATGGCTATTGGTTATCTAATAATGATTAGCCCAGATGATTTTAACGATATTACGGCTAACGGGGTCGTAGATTATGATGCTTACTTTGGTACGCCTACGCATGATGACCACGTCTTATTTGAATTATTAGTGGTCGGTATCTTGCAAGTCGGCTTGGGCTGGCGAGTCGCCGCCAGTCAGTTACCAGTGTTGCGACAACACATGGCGGGATTACGTGTGGATGCTGTCGCTGCCATGGATGAGCCGGATTTTGAACGGTTGATGATTACGCCCAAAGTGATGCACAATGGGCGTAAGTTACGTGCAATTATTCAGGATGCGCGTGCCATTCAACAGTTACAGGCCGAGTATGGTAGCTTTAGTAACTACCTGTGGGCGTTTGTCGATGCGACGCCGGTCATTATGCCGGCCCCCGATGATGAATTACCGACGCGCTCGCCCCTCGGTGCCCGGGTTGCGAAGGATTTACATCGGCATGGTTTTACCTTTGTCGGTCCAGTCGTCACCCACATGTTTTTGTTGGCGGCGGGATTGATTAAACTGAATTAGTCAGAATTAGGCTGGCGGATGCTAGCCTTTTTTGTTTGATCGTCTATCCCTGTGTATTTTTGTGAGTAGGAATATTCGGAGTGTGAATACATGCAAGGTGGCCGTTTTAATCCGGAGTGGTTATTAGTTTCATCGGCTCGTTATTCGGCATATTACCATGCAGCGGCAATACGAAGAGCAAGTTTGCAATTGAGCGTAAGGTGTAAAGAAAAAGTTTGAATAATTGGTGATGATGGCGTATCGAACCTAGAACTAGTCTCAACGTTTTCTAAGTGCTGGTGAAAATAGCAAAAACACGTCGCAAGAGTAAGTAACGATCTTGCAACGTGTTGTAGGGTGATTTGATTTTGTTATCTGCGACATGACTATTAGTTGGCAGCTGTCGTGTCTGGTAACAGCCACATCGTCACCAGGCCAATCAGCCAAGCCACTAAGAAGAACCCCATTGCAGCTGGTAATTGATAGCCAACTAGCCATTGGCATAACAAGATAAGCGAGATAATGATGCCGATAACGCGATTGATGATGGTCATGTGAGCGCCTCCTAGTAGGTTAGCTGAGAATTAAGTGAACCGTTTATCTGAATTAATAAATATTACTTAAATTATATAATGAATGGTGTGATATGTGCCAAAATGTGCGTTAATGTCTTAATTTAACGTACGAACGTCGAATATTATTGAATATCATAAAAAACGATGCCGCTGAGGTTGCGGTATCGTTGGGTAGGTGAAGATAGTAATGTTTATCTCGTTTATTCGTAATTAAGGTGTTGTTCATAATAATGTAACAAACGTGTTAGTAGCCAACAAATAATGAAATAGATAATCATGGCAATACCAATGGGAGCTACGCCGCGGTAAGTGTCTGCTTGTACAATCCCGACTTGATAGATTAATTCGGTGATCCCAATGATTGAAACCATTGAAGTGTCCTTGATTAAGTTGATAAACTGATTACCGAGCGCGGGCCAAATAATTTTTACGGCTTGTGGTAAAACGACATACCGCATATTAGCATTTTTTGAAAGTCCTAAGCTCGCAGCGGCTTCAGATTGACCAACATCAACGGCCTGAATGCCACCCCGAATAATTTCACTTAGATAGGCAGCGCTGTTTAAGACAATTGCAATTATCCCAGCAGTGAGTGCTGAAACATCGACCAGCATTCCGATCCCAAAGTAGACAAACATAATTTGGACCATGAGTGGGGTACCACGGACAAATTCTACGTAGGCTGTTGCAAACCAGCGTAGAGGGAGCAAGCGATTAAAGCGCAATAGTGCCAAGCACAATCCAAGAATACTGCCGCCAATAATTCCGATTAGTGCAATCAGTAGCGTATATTCCAATCCTCGGAGAAAATAGTGTCGGTAGTGCCACATTGAAGTGTCTGCTGTGTTGACTTTTAAGTATTTACCGGCAGTTTTCAGGTATTGCCGTTGAATGAGGTGCTGGTGTTTAATTTTTGCCAAGGACTGATTGATTGCGGCGGTCAAACTTTGAGCGCCCTTCGGAAGTGCAATCGCATTGCCGGCCTGGGCACTACTAGTCTTAAAATGGCCATTAACGGCAACCAAATTAGGATCGTTTTTAGCATAGGCCGTGGCGGATGCTGTTCCTTTGACGACAGCAGCAACTTTGTGAGTCTTAAGCGCAAGAATCAGATTAGCTGCACTACTCATACCAATTAGTTTGGCATTCGGCATCTGTTGTTTGATTAAGTTGTACTGCAATGTGCCCGTTTCAGCGGCAACTTTTTGACCATTGAATGCCGATTTTGTTGGATATTTGTTGTGTTCAGTTTTATTAAGTAAGATAGATTCGCCTTCTGTGTAATAGATGTTGGTAAAATTAACGCTTTTACGTCTGGCGGGGGTCGGACTCATCCCTGATAAAATGATGTCGACCTTGCCGGTTGTTAAGGCAGGTAGTAATGAATCGAATGATAATTTCTTAACCACAAGCTTCACACCGAGATCCTTGGCAATTTGTTTGCCAATTTCAATATCCATTCCGACAATTTGGGACTTGCCGTGTTTATTAATTTGAAATTCGTAGGGTGGATAGTTAGGTGAAGTGCCCATAACTAGGGTGCCCTTGGCTTGAACGTGGGCTAGAGATGCATCGGTATCCGCATGGACGGGACGTCCGTATGTTAAACACCCGAATAATAATATAATACTAAATAATCCCCAATGCCCTAAAAATTTCATAACTGAGTTCCTCCACACCTTTGAATTACATTTAGTATAGTTGTCAGTGACTATTAATGCAATATATTTCGATAAAAATAAATTTTTATGCATTTAATGAATAAACTGTTATTTGCAAAGCCAGCAAAAGTAATTGCCTAGTAAATTCAGACATTACGGGAAAACAAAAATAACAATGTCGGTATCATCACCGAAACATTGTTATTTTTAGTGTATCCTTATTCATTTTTTGCTAGACTAAATCGAACTATCTGTCGTCTCATAGTCCACCTTACCAAGTTCAATCTGAATCGTGATGTGAGTCAACGGGAATCGGGCACTCAGGTCCTTATTCAATTGCTCCAAAAAAGCATTATTGTCAGCTAATGTTGAGCGACAGAGATGGACGGTCATGGCCGTTTCAGTAGTGCTCATACCCCAAATGTGCAAATCGTGAATCTGGTTGACCGTGGGTTGGCTAGTCAAGTAGTCAGCAATTGCTTGGCGGTCAACATTGTTCGGTACAGCTTCCAGTGAATAATTCATCGCATCTCGTAATAAGCCCCAAGTACCGATTAAGATGACAACCGCAATAATCAGGGAAACGACAGGATCAAGCCAGAACCAGCCAGTCTTCAAAATAACGAAGCCGGCAATCACCACACCGACTGAAACCCCGGCGTCGGCGGCCATGTGGAGAAACGCGCCCTTAATATTAAGATCGTGTTTTTGCCCCTTCATAAAGAGCAATGCAGTAAAACCGTTAATAACAACTCCGACAGCGGCGACGATGATGACGTCCCATTCTGCAACGGGGCCGGGATTACTGAGGCGTTGGATGGCTTCGACTGAAATGGCCCCAATGGCGACTAACAAAAAGACGGCATTGAAGAGGGCGGCCAAGATTGATGAGCTTTTGTACCCATATGTGTACTTGTCGTTGGCGCTTTTTTGTCCAAGCCAGATTGCCAGCCAGGAGATCAGTAAACCGAGGACGTCACTGAGATTATGTCCCGCATCGGCGACCAAGGCCAATGAGCCGCTCGCAAAACCGTAGCCGGCTTCTAAAACAATGAAGGCGGTATTTAACGCGACGCCAATCTTGAAGGCACTGGTCTGTTGTTGTATTTGATGGCTGTGTGCCATATGAATCACCTACTTCTTAGTTGAATTTATCCTTGTTATGGCTATAATTTAAATATGAATGAACAAGCATATGAATGTCTGTTCATGTGTATTGTAACACGCTTACATGACAATCTCAATTAGAAATTGGAGTTTATGATGGAAAATGAAATGGACCATGAAATGATCGTCGAACGGTTGGCCGAGCTGATGCCACCGACTGCTGAGCTCAATCGGATCACCGCGATTTTTAAGGCGTTGGGTGATCCAACCCGCGCCAGAATCATCTACGCACTGGCCGTATCTAAGCTGAGTGTGGGTGAATTGGCGACAGGATTAGCCCTGACGCAGTCGAATGTGTCTCATCAGTTAACGGTCCTCAAACAATTAAAATTAGTTGTGGGGACGCGTAGTGGCCGTAACGTGCACTACCAGTTGGCCGATAAACATATCATTAGTATTTTTCAGCAGGTCGCAGCTCACGCTGAAGAAGCCGATAATTAGGTCGAATAGGTGTTACCACGGATCAGTTATGATGAGTGGTAAGTGCCGCGTGGGCGATCGGGTAGGATTTAGACACCCATGGCCTGGAGGACCGCACGATGAGATGACTTTGAATATAGGATTGTGTTTAGTATGGCACCAAGAAATGGCTAATTTCGTGGTGCTATTTTTGAACTAGTTATGTTTTTATTAATTACCTAGTTTCGTAAACTAGATGTATTGATATTTACACTATGTGATGGTATGCTAGTGTCAATAATAAATCTGAGGTGATTAACATGGCACAGTCGGCACGACAATATCAAATAACAAATGAAGTCCTCAACTCAGTGACACATGGGATTGGGATTATTTTAAGTATCGTTGCATTTGTCTTCTTGATGCTCAAGGCATATGCGGATGGTCAGCCTCTAGAATGGGCGGCGTTTATTATTTATGGCTGCTCACTATTTGTATTGTATACGTGTTCGACGTTATTCCACGGGTTATATTTTACGCGCGCCCGCGAAGTTTTTCGCATCTTCGATCACAGTGGTGTGTACGTACTGATTGCCGGAACCTACACACCGTATAGTTTACTGGCGATCAAAGGTTGGTTGGGCTGGACGATCTTGTTAACGATTTGGACTTTGGCGATTGCTGGGATTACGGTTAATGCCGTGTGGCCGGGACGCCTGAAAAAGGTCGAAACAGTCATTTATGTGCTGATGGGGTGGATGTGTTTGGCCGGTGGTCGGCAGTTATGGGACCATTTAGGCGTCACGGGCTTTTGGTTATTAGTTGCTGGGGGCGTCGCCTTTACCTTGGGCGCCTTACTATATAGTTTCCCACGGATTAAATATTTGCACGTTATTTGGCATCTATTCGTGATGGTGGGGACGACGTTGATGTTTTTCTCAATTTATTTATATATTTAAGGATGACTGTGGGGACTGGCTGACGAGCTGGTCCTTTTTTGCTATAGATGTGGGGGAGAGAACCGTATTTAATTCACAGGTAACGCTTTAAATACAGTTCTCTACAATTTGATGTGGTAATGGCGAAAAGGTTTCCAAAGTAGGCGGGTATCCGAATGGTAGCTAGTACGTACAATTTTTTATCTGAACTAGTCACCGCCGCTAAGCTAACAAAAGTTTTGAAATTAACTGGCTAGCTCGCAGTAGCCTAGTGCAGAACAGGCTTTATTTTTGTCATCAAACTGTAATCAGCCAGGCGTATCTTTTGATTGCCTTTTTAAATAAACTTCCGTAGAATAGTAGGACAACGAAATTTTTAGTGAGGTGATTAAGATGGCATACGGGTTATTATTTGGTGGCATTTTCATGGAAGTTTTAGGGAGCTTTTTCTTAAAGCGCGCAAACGGTTTTCGGAACTTAATACCAACGATAATGGTGTTGGTTGGGTATTTTAGTTCGTTAGTCCTTGTAACGCTTGCAATGCAACGCCTGCCGTTAGGGGTGACGTATGCCATGTGGGCTGGACTGGGCACGTTTGCAACCGTTATTTTAGCGGTCGTCGTTTACCGCGAACGGCTCAGTCTTTCACGGTTGAGTGGCTTAATTGCAATCGTGGTCGGGGCGATTTTACTAAACATTTAAATCAAGGGGGAATGATGATGCGTGCATGGATTCAATTAGTTATTGCGATTGGCGTTGAAATTGCGGGGACCAGCTTGTTGAAGTTATCAGCTGGATTTAAGTACCCCTTGATTGGGATTGTGGGCATGTTACTATACGGCCTGGCGATTTTTAGTTTTTCACGGGCATTGAGTAAGATTCCACTGAGTGTTGGTTATGCAATCTGGGCCGGGGTCGGCACAGCTGCGACCGGCTTGATTGGAATTTGGGCGTTTGGCGAAATCTTGACGGGTTTGAAGACGCTGGGATTCATGGCCATTATTACGGGTGTGATTCTATTGAACATGCCTGCTAAGGCGACTAAAACGGCTACTGCGACGCCGCGCTTGGCACGGTGGCGGACCCGGTTTAACCGGTAATTAAAAAGATCGCGAATCTGGATGACTTTTAAAGCAACTAGGCTTGAAAATCATCGTTTGATTCGCGATCTTTTTGGTTATTCAATTAGGATTCTGGCCAGACTTCCTTAGCCGTACCAATGACTAGTGCCAGCTTGGCCCACTGTTGGGCTTCAGTCAACTGATTGCCTTCTTCAGTTGAGGCAAAGCCACATTGGGTCGATAGCGCGAGGTTAGACAACGGGACCTTAGTGGTTGCAGCTTGAATTCGTTCCTTGATCACAGCGGTTTTTTCAAGTTCTGGAAACTTAGAAGTGACCAGGCCAAGAACGATTCGTTTGTGATCATCGTGATTCCAAATCTGGTCTAAGACTTCGAAGCCACCCGCCCGTTCGTTATCATATTCTAAGAACAGCCCATCATAGTTAAGCTGGCCAAGGTAGGGTGCGACCACGTCGTAACTGCCCGAGAAGAGGTACGTGGACTTAAAGTTACCCCGGCAGATGTGGGTCGTGACGGTCAAGTCGTCCGGTAGGTCAGCTAAGGCTGCGTTGATCACTTTGACGGCATCGGTCGCCCACTTAGTATAGGTCGCGTGGTCAGCTTCAGGGTCATTAAGTTTGCTGATCAAGAAGGCCCACGTCGTATCATCTAACTGAATGTAGCGACAGCCAAGGTCGTAAAAATGTTGAATCGTGTCGTGGTATGCTTGGGCGAGATCATCTAAATAAGCGTCCCAGCTATCATAGAATTTGGTCCAATTGTCACTCCGATTATCGCGGAATAACATGGTTGGTGATGGGATTGTTTGTTTAGCGAGTACACCGGCGGGCACGATTGATTGTAAGTATTCAAAGGCAGCAAAGAACGGGTGGTCGGGATTATACGCGACTTTGCCAATAAGTTCAGCGTTATCTGTCCGAGTGTGGTCGCCCTTGAATTTATAGCTTTGGTGATAATCGTATTTATCAACGCCATTTAATCCCCAGAGAAAGTCTAAGTGCCACCAGCTGCGTGAAAATTCGCCATCGGTCACGGCCTTGAGCCCAAGTTTAACTTGTTCAGCGACGACCCGTTTGATTTCAGCATGCTGGATTTCAATTTCTTGGTCACGCGTAATTTCGCCAGCGGCTAATTGTTCGTGAGCCTTTTTCAAACTAGTGGGACGTAATAAGCTACCGACGACATCAAAGCGGAATGGGGCGGTTAAAGTTGTGGTTGTAGTTGTCATTAAATATCAAACTCCTTAAATTTTATTAGGAACGAAAAAAGCGTCGTCCTGAATAATGTTAATCATTATTCAGGACGACGCTGGGCCGTGGTACCACCTGAGTTCTAGGCTAGTGAACTAGTCTACTCGATACAGCTGCCATAAGCTTTTGGCAATTGCTAACGCGGGTAACGGTTGTTAAACCGGCTTTAGTTAATGCTGGTTACTTTGTTGCTCGCCAGACACTCACCAAAACGAACTAGGGCGAAGACCATCTTCATAGGATACACCGGTACCGTTTCACCA
Source organism: Lactiplantibacillus paraplantarum (assembly GCF_003641145.1). Taxonomy (NCBI): domain Bacteria; kingdom Bacillati; phylum Bacillota; class Bacilli; order Lactobacillales; family Lactobacillaceae; genus Lactiplantibacillus; species Lactiplantibacillus paraplantarum. The sequence goes on along the minus strand of NZ_CP032744.1, from coordinate 2,906,197 downwards.
ACCCGATACTCGCTAAACGGCGACACCTATTACTCATCTTTTAATCGTTCTTTAATTATTGACACTTATCATACTGGTAATTATTTTAAATGTCAAATTTAATTTAAGGCTGGAATCGGTGGGCGGGATTAATCTATAGACATGCTATAATGCAAGTAATATGCGATTGGGGGCAAATTATGGACAGAATCATTCGTTTTTTCAAGCGGGATGACGTTGACTTGTACTTAACGTTGGCGTTATTAATCATCATAATCTATTTAATGCGCGGGTTTGCGACGGTCGTTTTATTAACGACGATTTTTGCGTATTTGGGCATTAAACTTAGTCGGTGGTTAAACCTCCGAACGCACTTGCCGTATTGGATTGCCGTCATCGTGGTCTACGTTGGCGTGATTGCGTTATTTATCGGTGCGCTATCGTACGCGGCGCCTACCTTGGTCGATCAGTTGAAGGTCATTCCAGATATGTTGGCTAAAGCAATCACTAATCATCCGGTATTGAATAAGAATATTGATAAATGGGTTAACCAAGCCATTCATAGTAGTGAATTGATTCAAAACGGGAAGGCGTTACTCGTCACCGGTATTAAGGGACTGAGCGAGGTCGGGACTGGCTTTACGCACGTCCTAATGGCAATCTTTTTGAGTTTTATCTTTGCAGTTTCGCGGGGACGAATGATGGTCTTTGGCCGCCAATTCTTGCAGTCGAAGTTCAAAAAGTTCTTCACGAACGTTTACTATTTAACGCATAAATTCGTTATGATTCTGGGACGGATTATTGAAACACAACTGGTAATTTGCACGATCAACACGATTCTGATGACGATTGGATTCATGATTATTGGGATGCCGAGTATCATGGTGTTGTCGATCATCGTCTTTATCCTAGGCTTAGTGCCGGTGGCTGGCGTATTGATTTCAATGATTCCGCTAACCTTACTGGGTTTTGCATCGGGTGGCTTGATTCGGGTTGTCTGGATCATCGTGTTAGTCATTCTAATTCACGCCTTCGAATCTTATTTCCTCCATCCGCGGCTAATGGCGGACCGGACTGATTTACCAGTCTTTGTCACTTTCATCACGTTGATTATTATGGAAAGTCTATTAGGAGCCTGGGGTTTGATCATTGGGATTCCAATCGTTTCGTTCTTCCTAGATATTTTGGGCGTGCAGAATTCTGAGCCGCGGCGGGTGACGTCGAGTAAAAAGGCAACATCAAGATAGTTTTAAAAGTAAAGAAAATTTGAAGCGCCTTACAATTATTAGACTCATTTGTCCAAGAATTGTAAGGCACTTTAAAGTTTGTAGATACTAACTTTATAACTGTACAGTATATCGGATTGCTTTACCGATAATACGTCCAGGGTGAGAATCATCTAATACTATTGGCTGGTATGCTGGGTTATCAGGATTTAGAATTACTGTATCGTTCTTACGAATAACGCGCTTTAAAGTTGCTTGGGTATCATTATCTACTTGAACGGCCGCAATTTCGCCATCTTCTACGTCAGGTTGCCGATGTATTAATACGAGCGAACCATTGGGTATAGTAGGACTCATTGATTGACCCACAAGGCGCAAGTAAAAATTTTCTCCACTGGGTAATCCAGAAGTTACTTCATCCACTGTACCATCAATATTTTGTTCAGCAAAAATTGGCGATCCACCTGCAATATTACCAATTATCGGTATCTTAACAATAATATCTTTGTGATCGTTTTTGGATATAAAATTAAGGCTAGAGTCCTCAATCAAAAAGGATTTTGGAATGCTAAAATAATTAGCAATTTTTTCAATTGATTTTATGCGTGGAAAAGTACGTGCATTAAGCCAATCGGCGAGAGTCGTATACTTCACATTCAATGCAATAGATAGCTGTTTACGACTAATTTGATTGTCTGCTAATAATTTTTTTAAATTATTGGCAAAGATATCATTATTATTCATGGGAGTATTTTCCTTTTTCAATAGTTTAATACGAGTATTCTAAGACTATTTCATTATAGTAGGTTCAGGTATTATTATCAACGGATAAACCGTAAATTCTTGATAGATGAGTTTGAACGTACTGTTGATTTTCGCTTTTAACCGTAGTATGCTAGCTTCAAATAAATTATACGGTTAAACCGTATTTGCTAGGATTAGGAGATTATAAATGATGGATAAAACTATAAAAAACTATTTAGAACAAGTTTTACGAGATTACCCACGAACCGATAAGTACATTGAAAATCGAATGAAACAATTGTCATATTTCAATCATAATTATAAAACGCACTCTACCAATAATGAAGATAAAAATACGATGATCACCATGATAGCAATAAATATCAATACTGATCGTAGATTAACACAACTTGAACTGAATAGAACTGCAATTGATTATTGTTTAGGTAATAGTGATGAATTAACAAAAAATATAATTACAGAACTATATTTAAAATCACATCCTTTTTTAAATTTAGAAGGAGTGGGGAATAAGTATCATACTGATAAAGCGACAGTTAGTAGACATCGTATGCACTTTTTTGAACTATTGGCAAAGGAACTGGGACTGGTATAATGACAGCCTTTTAGAAAGCAACAAACTTGCAAATTTGTATTCTGTTTTCCATTTATATTATAGATATGGTCATTGAGTTTGGTATTAAGTACGATGAGCATAATATTAAATAGAAGAGGGCTTTAGTATGGCAGATGAACAAGTTTTAAAAGTTCAAAAGTGGTTAAACAGTACCTACAGTGACATTTCTGGATTTGATTATGTGAAAGAAAATGGACAAACTGGATGGAACACCATCTATGGATTACGAGAAGGGCTACAACATGAACTTAAAGTTTCACCAGTTCAACAGGGGTTTGGAGAATTAACCAGAGCAGCCTGTGATGGAATTGTTGGTAAACTAAAAGTTGATTATTCCGGTAATATTGCTAAGTTAATTCAGGGTGCATTTTGGTGTAAAGGTATTTCACCAAATGATTTTTCAACTAAATATACTGAGGATACCATCAGTGCTGTGAAAGAGCTTCAAACAGATGCTGGTATTACGGCAGATGGAAAGATGACAACTAATTTAATGGCTGCATTATTTGATATGAGCGCTTTTGTATTAGTTGTGGATGGTGATCCTAAGATTCGTCGGATGCAGCAATGGTTGAACGCTAACTATGAATCCTATATTGGTGTCCGCCCATGTGATGGGCTTTACCAACGAGATACCAATGAAGCGCTGATTTATGCACTTCAGGCTATTGAAAAAATGAGTCCGAGTGAGGCGAATGGAAACTATGGCAATCAGACAATTAATTTAACGCCTACAGTTAATGTAGGCGACAATGGCGCTATTGTTAAATTAATTCAATATGGCCTATATGTTAATAATTTTTATCAAGATGGTGATTTCGATGGCGTATATTCTTCAGTAGTTGCAAATGAAGTTGAAAAATTTCGAAAATTCATGATTTTGCCCGTTGATAGCTTAGATAATAAAAAATATTCTGGTATTGCTGACATGCGTGTGATTAAAGGCCTACTGACAAGTAATGGTGACACTTCACGAGATTCTGTTGCATTTGATACTGCTACTCAATTAATCGATTCAAATATGATTCAAAGATTATATAACTCCGGCTTCTCTATTGTTGGTAGATATTTAACCGGGACTGTGGGTGATGATTTTATTGATAAAAGTTTATCTTTAGATGAAATCGATAAACTTACAACAGCCGGATTTTCAATCTTTCCAATTTATGAAGATGGTGGATATAAGCAAGAGTATTTTACAGAAGATCAGGGGACAAAAGATGCTTACCTGGCTGCCAATGCTGCCCGAAATCTTGGATTTCCAGATGGGACGCCCATTTATTTTGCTGCTGATCTAGATCTTCAAGATGGTGATATTGATGGAACCGTCATTGCCTATCTTCAAGCTGTTCGATCATCACTAACGGATTTGGGGTATGAGACTGGTTTGTATGGTACTAGAAACACTTGTCGGCATGCTGCAGAAGGCATGGAAATCAGTAACTTTTTTGTAGCCAGCATGTCATATGGTTGGAGTGGAAATTTAGGATTTCCGATGCCTAAAAACTGGTGTTTTGATCAATTTGTTGAATATACGACTGGATCAGGTGTGGGAATTGATCAAGATGCGTCATCGGGGCTTGATAAAGGAGTAAGTAAAAACGAATTTACAACCACTGGTGTGAGTGCTGATGATGCTCTTGAATATATTCTGAAAAATACTGATTTGCATCTTGATGGCAGTTATACAAAAGCTTATGGCCCAATTAAAGTAACTTATAATGCAACTCAGGAAGTTGCTAATAAAAATAGTAATTCAGTCCTTACTATTTCAAATGGGGAACTTCCGGAAACTGATTTTACTGCTTTGTTATCATCAAAGTTTGCTATCCCGGAAAGCATAGGACATTTAACTTTAACCGGCTTAAACGAATGGGGAATTTCAGAAAAAATAAAAAAAGGTAATTTTGAAATCGAAATCGGAGCTGATCACAGTGGCGAGTTTGGTTTTAAATTGAAATATTACGTTTACCAAATTGAAAAGGGGACATTAAATGAAACGCTAACAATTGAAGTAGATGTTAGTTTTAATAGTAATGATTTTGATGATTGGCCAGATTATGATCCTGTGGAATCTTTTAAAGCAACAATGTATGAAGCAGCAGCAGTGGCTGTAATTATTATTTTAGGTGGAGTTTTCTCAGGTGAAGTTGCGGTTGGCGGTGCGGCAGCAGCAATTGTTGCACTATTAACTAGATTTTTAACTACGGGTGCATAGTATTTTTACTGATAAAGAAGAGGCTGTGATATAAATAGTTTCTGTACAAGCAAATAGGACGAGAAATCGAATTTTGATTTCTTGTCCTATTTGCTTAATTCTTTATTCACGTCCGCTAAAATATTTATGCCGTCAAAAAAAGAAATATAGCTAAGAACCATTTATTTTGACGTAGATACTGGGCTAGTTGAGTTGAACTATCGGAGGTGCACCTAACTCATCGAAGATTTTAAGATAACAAATCGTACGATAAGATGGTATTTGGTTCGGCGTTAACCAATCAGCAGGATTGCTTTTGAGTGGCCATCTCAACCGGATCTATTTGGGGGGTGTGCCAAAGCCCCGTCTTTACTGTTAAAAAGCGAAGTATGTTCCAACCGCCATGATTAAATATAGACTTGCAAATAATTGCAACCAATATTTATTTAGTCGTTTATGATCTTCTGTATTCGGTAATAAAAATGGTTGTTCTTCAATGGAGTGTTCTTTCCAAATTGGTTGATTTTTCCAAAAATGATATAACTGGTTGGATAATAACATGAAATTCGGAATAACAAGCATAAAACAAATAAGAGATGGTATTGATAGCTTTAAATCTAGATTAAATCCTATGACGATGAAAAGCCAAATAGATCCACCTAAGAATCCAAAATCAATGATGCATCTCTCCGTCCAATAAGCAATTTTATTACGTAGAGAATCATGAGCATAAGTAAATAGAATTTTGGCTTGTATCTTTTTGAGATTTTTTTTGCTGGTTGATTTTTTTATATACAAGCTCCAAAACCGCACTTCATTTTCTTGTGTAAAACTATTGATTTTTTTTAATACACTAACAGAATATATTATTAATCCAACTTCAATAAGAGCAAAAAAGATCATTATCAACGAATTGTTCCTCCTATATTGTAAATAATTCTCTTGCTTGTAATTGTATAAATTTATTGTTATCAGTGAACAGTATTGGTCATTTGTATTATTTCTCCTCATAGTAATCCCTTGTTTTGACTAATTAAGACTTTTGGCGATTTCCTTTTAGAGACCTAGATTAGTTAACACAACGATAGTAATAGCTAGAAAAAACAATAAAATATAATGTTAAGAGAAGAACCATTACTAGTAAGTTGATTATACGTTTAGTTGTAAAAAAGTTCAAAACATGAGGTAGGTTCCTGGCATATGCTGTATGTCAGCCTAATAACTATTCTCTTAAATACAGTTGGAAATGATTTTTTACTGCTTCTAGTAGATCATTTGACATTAGGATGCTTTTTGCAGTCAATGAACTGCGTAACAATGGTACGATGGGACTTAATTCACTCAGTCCAGCAATCACGGATCTTAAAAAATTAGGCATCTTGACTAGTGAGAATCGAAACTCATGGCATTTTACGGATCCAATGTTTAAAGCTTATGTTCGTGATCATCAAGATGATCTATTGCTTAAAGGTAATCGGAATAGTCAGTAGTGGTACTGGCTATTAGTTCAATTGATCCATAACACTAAAAAGGCTAGGACGTTTTGTCCCAGCCTTTTTAGTGCTTATTTTTGACTTGAAGAATTCCGTTGCGGGGTGCGGGCATGGTGGACCGTCAAATTCGTTAGTGTGGCGTCCGTTGCTGGTTTCGTGAATAATGGAATCGTCTCTTCCAAGACATCGCTAAACGCTAAGCCGTACCAGATCGCGGGAGATGGCGTGATGTTTTGTAGTAGGACGCGGCCACCAATTAGTAGTCGATCGAACTGGCCCATCGTTGGGTTGCTAGCAAGGTCCATGATCTGCTGATTCTGAACGACAAATTTAAAATCGCCAACTTGACGGGGTTGCGTGATTCCGTAACGGGAATATTGAGGATCGATGCTGTGATCGGCAATCAAGTTCGTGACAATTTGGCGCAAGTATAAATTAATGTGTTGTGATTTACGGAAGCCTAAGTTGAGTTGAACCTCCACGATATTTCGAGTGCCTAGCATGTCAATGCTGTAACTACAATCATAAGGTCGGTTGGTTTCATTAATGGTAATAAACCAGTAAACCTTAGCGCGTTTAGGCCGCTTATCTAAAATCGAGTACAGAATTGACCGTTTAGCCCGGTGCTGATGGTCGACTTTAGCCAAGTAGACTAAGTTCGTTGCAAATACTGGCAGGTGATCATCATGGCTTAACTGGATCAGTTGATTACGGTAATCCAACAGACTAATCTGTTCATTTGCCTGGTTATAACGCAAACGCCGGCGATTACCAAAGAACCAAACGACCATAATCAAGAAAATGATGAGGGTCAGCCCCAAGGTCAAATAGCCACCGTGGATAAACTTGGTCAGACTGGCGGTTAAAAAGACGGTCTCCAGGGCACCAAAGCCGAATAATAAAGCTAGCGCCAGCGCCCGGTGGCCCTTCATCTGAATCCACTGGCTGAGCAAGATGGTCGTCATCAACATCGTTAAGGTGATGGCTAATCCATACGCCGCTTCCATGTGGGCGGAAGTTTGAAAGAGCCAAACGATTCCTAAGGTGACCAGACAGAGCAACCAGTTAATCGCGCCAATGTAAATCTGGCTCCGAACGTTACTGGGGTGTTTGATAATCATACGGGGTAAGAATTTTAACCCAACTGCTTCGTCAACTAGTGTGTAAGAGCCTGTAATCAGGGCTTGTGATGCAATGATGGCTGCGACCGTGGCTAAGATAATCATCGCAATCTGACCACCGGCAGGAATCATCGCATAGAATGGATTGACGTTAGTGGCGTCGCGCCAAGCAGCATCTTGATAATGGTTTAACATCCAAGCCCCTTGACCAAGATAATTAAGAATCAGGGTTGTGTATACAAATGGCCAAGTGGCGTCGATGTTGGCTTTGCCAACGTGGCCCATATCGGAATACAAGGCCTCGGCTCCAGTGGTTGCTAGGAAGACGCTACCAAGAATGAAAATTCCCATTTTATTAGCCGGATTGAATAAGACTTGCACGGCGTCAACTGGTGAGAAGGCTTTGAGAATGACGGGTGCCTGACTGATGTTGATCAGACCGAAGATGCCAATGACGGTGAACCAGAGTAGCATCATGGGACCGAATGACCGACCAACGACGGCAGTACCAAACCCTTGAATCATAAAGAGAACCAGTAAAATAACCGTAACGGTTAGAGGGACGAGCCACGGGTACTGGGAAAAAGCCCCCAGTTTGGGCAATCCTTTTAAGCCTTCAACTGCTGATGTGACTGTCACAGCAGGTGTTAGGGTGCCATCTGCTAACAAAGCGGCGCCACCAATTAAGGCGACAAAAATTAGCCATTTGGCCCGATGACGAACTAACGCATAGAGGGCGAAAATCCCACCTTCATGATGATTGTCAGCACGTAAAGCAATTAGGACGTATTTAACCGTTGTAATCAACATTAACGTCCAGAAAATGAGTGAAACACTGCCGATAACATAATCGGGCGTTGCATTTTTGAGCTGGCCCGCATCGTTGATCAGGGCGTTCATAACGTATAGCGGTGACGTTCCGATGTCCCCGTACACGACGCCTAATGTAATTAACATGCCAATCAATGAACGTTCCTGAATCCGTTGCTTACGCATGAGTTATTGACCCCCACTTCAATTAGAACTGTGACTCATACTATACTAGCTTTTTTGAAAAGAGGGTAACCAGACAGACTAAAACTTGTTCACGTTAATAAGTTTCAACGTACGCTTCGTTAATTGAACGTTACTTCAGGTTAAATTAGGGGCAATTAGTTGGATGATGATTTTTGAAGTTAGCCGAATAAAAACGTGTCGGTCGGCTGTCAATTAGTATATTTGGCAGTCGACCGACACGTTGCGGTGAATAGTATCAAGTTAAGCTAGATTTTTACTTATTCGTAGTTGTGGAATCCGTCTTTAACTGGGAATGTTTGACAGAATAACCGAAGTAAACAATCATGCCGATTGCCAGCCAAACAACAAACCGAATCCAAGTGACGGGCTTTAAATTAATTAATAAGAAGACGCAACTGATGATTGACATAATGGGAACAAATGGCACCCAAGGGGTCTTAAACGGTCGCCGGAGATCAGGTTGTGTTTTACGTAGCCGTAAAATCGAGAAGGAGACGAGGGTGAAGGCAGTCAAAGTACCAATGTTAACCAATTCTGCTAAGTCAGCCAGCGGGATAAAGCCCCCCATGATGGCAGCAATTGAACCAAATAGAACCGTTGATTTGAGCGGCGCACCCGACTTAGCACTAATATCACTAAAGATGTGTGGCAGTAGTCCGTCACGTGACATTGAGAAGGAAATCCGCGTTTGACCGTATAGGCAGACCAACATAACCGTTGTCATACCGAGAATTGCGCCAAGGTCGACAATGCCAGCCATCCAATTCTGACCAGAGTAGACTAATACGGCCGAAATTGGGTGATCGATGTATTTAGCAAATGTTTCAAAGGGAACCACACCAGTCATGATAGCAGATACAGCTACGTAAAGAATGGTACAGATGCCAAGGGAAAGTAACATCGAGCGCGGTAGGGTCTTAGATGGCTCCAGTGTTTCTTCAACACTGGAAGAAATAGCGTCGAAGCCGATGAAGGCGAAGAAGACGCTAGAGGCTGCACCGAAGACCCCTTTGAAGCCGAAAGGTAATAAGGGACTCCAGTTTGCAGGCTTGATGAAGCGTACCGCCGTAAAGATGAATAAAAGAACCACCGCCAATTTAATAATTACCATGATGTTATTGACGCGTTTGGTTTCTTTGACGCCCAGCGAGAGTAAGAGCGTAATCAAAATAATGATGGTGAAGGCTGGTAAATTAAAATAACTCGTGACGCCGGGAACAGAACCGGCTGCGGCGGAAAGAACTGTGGGCAGTTTTAACCCGAAGCCTGCTAGAAATGATTGAAAATAGCCTGACCAACCAGCGGACACGGTCGAAACTGCGAAGAGGTATTCCAACATTAAATTCCAGCCAATAATAAAGGCAACGATTTCGCCCAGCGTTGTGTAAGCGTACGTATAGGCGGAGCCACTTTCAGGAACCATGGCTGCAAATTCAGCGTAGCAGAGTGAAGCAAATAGGCAAGCAATTGCCGCTAATACGAATGAAATCATGAGCCCGGGACCGGCTGTTAAGGCTCCGGTCCCGGTTAAAACGAAAATCCCAGTCCCGATGATGGCCCCAATTCCCAACATCGTTAAGTCAAATGTTTTAAGTTCTTTTTTGAGCGGACTGTGATAGTTAGCTAACATGGCATTGATATCTTTTTTGCGAAGTAACCGCGTGTGTGATAAATCCATAATCATCGCCCCATTTCGATGTGATGAATTAAGTTTAACCGGTTTTAGGAAAGCCACGATGGTTAATAGTGCTAAAGTCGTAAATTGAGTTGGCTATAATAGCTAAATCAAGGCCATTGAGGTCTAATGATGGTTAATGTTAGTCGTTGTTGTTAGTTGTTTGACTAATTGTGATTAATTATCAAATCTGGGTGAGGGCCGTGACTGGTGTGTCGGATGACGATAAGTTGGAGCAGATTTTCGGAAGGTTAACTTATCTTGAAAATGAAATTAATAATAAAGGCTGGGGTGGCTGAACACCAAAAAAGGACTGCCAACTGAGTGTCAGTCCCGGATGGTTGTATATTCATTAACGATGCCGCCGATAATAACGGTAAACAACGGCTAATAAAATAATAATTAGTAAAATTCCAACGGCGGCCCGGGAACCCGCAAAGTGTTCGGTTAAGTGAAACATGCGAATTGGTCCGAGACCGTGAATTCCAAGCATTGCAAGCATTGAACGTGCCCTCCTTACGCATAATTATTAGCTATTTAATGGTTAAATGCAAAAATTATCTTCGCAAAAGATTATTATCTCACTACTATCTGCGGTAAAATAAAACCATCATTAAAAATTAGGTGGGTGCCTCCATTGCAATATATTGAGCCAATTGTCTACACAATTATCATTTTAAACGCGGCCGCGGCGTTCATTACCGTGTTCCGGGATCGTAATCGGGATATCGCAGCAACTTGGGCGTGGTTACTCGTGCTGATTCTACTGCCAATCGTTGGCTTCATTGCGTATGCTTTTGTTGGCCGGAAATTACCGAAGAATCGGTTGTTCCGGTTGCGTAAGGAGACGCAAATTCGGTTGGAACAGATGATTCAGCGGCAACGTGAAGCATTAGGTACTGAATTGATGCCAGCTGATGCGGTGACTAGTTCGGTTCGTGGGATGGTCAGTTTGTTCTTGAATTCGGATGGCGCGCTACTGAGCCGAAAAAACCGCGTCAAGATTTATACGGATGGTCACGAGAAGTTTCATGCGATGTTTCAAGATATTGAAGCGGCTAAGAATCATATTCATATCGAATATTATACTTTTTATAATGACCAAATCGGTAATGACTTATTACACTTATTAGAGCGTAAAGCCGCTCAAGGTGTTGACGTTCGTGTGCTCTATGATCCGTGGGGGTCGATGGGCACGTTCCGCAGTTTCTTCAAGCACTTGGAAGAGCTCGGTGGGCATGCCCGACCATTCTTGGGGGCCCATTCGGCGATTTTGGACTTCCGACTAAACTTCCGTGATCACCGTAAGATCGTAGTAACGGATGGTCGGGTTGGTTACGTCGGTGGTTTTAACGTTGGTGACCAGTACCTTGGGCGCAGTAAGAAGTTCGGCTACTGGCGCGATACGCACTTACGAATCGTTGGTTCAGGGGTTTTCGAATTACAGGAACGTTTCATTCGGGACTGGAACGCCACTGATGCGGAACACCGCATCGTACCAGACGTTAACATGTTCCCAGTTATTCGCGTTAAAGGTAATACGTCGTTACAAATCGTCTCGAGCGGCCCTGACAGTGATGCGCAACAGATTAAGTTGGGCTATATTAAAATGATTATGACGGCCCAACACCGCTTATGGATTCAGTCACCATATTTAATCCCGGATGATTCCGTACTCGACGCAATTAAAATTGCAGCGATGTCAGGAGTCGATGTCCGCATCATGGTGCCGGATAAACCCGACCATGCCTTTGTTTACCGGGCAACCCAGTACTATGCTCGGGAACTGGCAGATGCTGGTGTGAAAATCTATTATTATAATAATGGCTTTATTCATGCTAAGACCATCGTGATTGATGGTCAGGTGGCTTCGGTTGGTTCCGCTAACTTGGATTTCCGGAGCTTTAAGTTGAACTTCGAAGTGAACGCCTTTTTATACGATGCTGATTTAGCACAAGAGTTGGAACGGATTTTCTTAGAAGATCAAAAAATCAGTAGTTTGATTACCGTTCAAGACTTTAAGAATCAGTCATTCTGGCTGAAGTTCAAACAGACATTTTCACGGCTGTTATCACCAATTTTATAATCAAACAATTGAATAGATGAGGCTAAAAAAACTGATTTTGAAAAGTTATTGACTTTCAAAATCAGTTTTTTTAGTGTTCCCTAGTCGTTCAAGTACAATTGGCGCAAATTATTAATATCCGCTACGGATAACCCAAGCACTTCTCGTAAATAACCAATACCATTGCCGTAGAGGTCGTCGAAAACCCGAAAGACCATTTTCATATTGTCGGCTTCAACGGCCATAGCAACGTTGAATTGACTGGCAAGGTCACCAGCATTGGCCTTTGTAATGATCGTAGCGGTGTCCATGCTGTCTGCAGCCATGAAGACGGCGTTGGTGAGTAGGTAGTCCTGCATAATCGTCTCGCGGGGGACGTCCAAGGCGGTCATGATAAGGGCTCCTGCCACGCCCGTGCGATCTTTACCAGCAGCACAGTGAAAGAGTACCGACTGGTCGGGCTGGTCATTAGCAAGTAGGGTCGCAAACAAGTTTTGCCAGACTTTCACGGCGTGGCTGTCCGTGACCATTTGTGCGTATGTTTGGGCATTGAACGAATCGTCGACGACCATCCGTTTGATGAGCCGTTTTAAACGCCGATCAAACCGGCGATTGTCGGTAAATGGATAGACGGATGTATTGAGATACTTAGTGCGCTTAGGATAGCGGTCTGGGGACATCTCAGCTTCATTGGCTTGGCGTAGATCAATGTCGTAACGGAGACCGTAGTCATCTAAGTAGGTAAGATCGCGGTTGGTGAGTAGTGACATACCGCCGCAACGCAGCAGTTTTTGCCATTTGATTGTCTGACCAGCGGTATTTTCATAGCCACCCAGTTCCCGGAAATTAATGCCATGTTCTAATCGTAAGACCCGATTGTGTTCCATGATGTGATTACCTCGATTAGTGATTTAGTTTTATTATAATCGCTTTCATTGCTGATGTCAGGGTGAAGAGATGTCATGGTTAAATAAAAACCACCTTGACAAGCAAAAACTGCTAGCAAGGTGGTTTAGTGTTATCAAGGCTTAATTAGTCCCCATTATAAATCGAGTTCTTAACTACCACGTAGTCGCACTTGGTGATGGCCTTCAAATCCCGGCCGCCTGAATACGAGATGGATGATTGTAAGTCTTCTTGCATTTCATTCAAGGTATCGACTAAGCGACCACGGTAAGGGACGAGCATTTGCTTGCCCTCCACGTTTTTATGTTCACCTTTTTGGGTTTCACTGGCGGAACCGTAGTATTGCTTATAAGTTTTACCATCAATCTTCAAAATGTTACCGGGTGATTCTTGGTGTCCGGCTAACATTGAACCAATCATGACCATGGTAGCACCGAAGCGGATCGACTTGGCGATGTCGCCGTTGGTCCGCACGCCACCATCTGCGATGATTGGTTTGCGAGCGGCCTTAGCACACCACCGGACAGCAGCTAATTGCCAGCCGCCAGTCCCAAAGCCGGTCTTGACCTTAGTAATGCAAGCTTTACCTGGACCAACGCCAACTTTGGTTGCATCAGCGCCAGCGTTCTCAAGGTCACGCACCGCGGCTGGTGTGGCCACATTTCCGGCAATTACAAAACTATCTGGAAGGACGTCTTTGATGTGCTTGATCATTGCAATGACACTGTCAGCATGACCATGTGCAATATCAATCGTGATGTATTCAGGTACAATCTGATTAACGGCCAGATCGTTGATAAAATCGTATTCACTAGCTTTGACGCCGACCGAAATTGATGCATACAATTGAGCAGCGTGCATCGTCTCGATAAAGGCTCGCCGAGTCTCTGGAGCAAAACGATGCATGATGTAGAAGTAGTCGTTAGAAGCGAGCCACTTGGCAATGTCGTCATTGATAACGGTCGCCATATTAGCAGGTACCACCGGAATTTTGAAGCGGCGGCCACCCAGTTCTACAGTCGTGTCAGCTTCCGAACGGCTATTAATGACACACTTGTTCGGAATTAGTTGAATGTCTTCGTAATCAAAAATTTCCATGCCCATGATACAAAACTCCTTTAAGTTAATTCACAGTGTGTGATGTAATTAGCCCCAAATATCGTGATCGATAACGTTCGTTTGTTCGCGATCGGGACCAACGGAGAAAGTGGCAATTTTAACGCCAACAAGTGTCTCCAATTTACGCAAGTAGTTCTGAGCGTTAGTTGGTAGCTCCTCAAAGGTTTTAACGCCAGTGATGTCTTCGTCCCAGCCAGGAAGTTCTTCGTAGATAGGTTTGCAAGCTTCTAGTTCTTTAAGGCTAGCAGGGTAGTGATAGATGGTTTCGCCGTTTAAGTCGTAAGCGGTACATACCTTGATGGTCTTTAAGCCCGTTAAGACGTCTAAGCAGTTCAAACTGAGATGAGTAAACCCAGAGACCCGTTTGGCGTGTCGTAATACAACGCTATCGAACCAACCAATCCGCCGAGGACGTTTAGTAACGGTCCCGTATTCATGAGCCGTTTCACGAATGAAATCACCGACTTCGTCAAAGAGTTCAGTTGGGAATGGACCGTCACCAACGCGGGAAGTGTAGGCTTTTAAGACCCCAACACAGTTGTCGATCTTAGATGGGCCAACGCCGCTCCCAATAGTAACGCCACCGGCAACCGGGTTAGATGAAGTAACGTAAGGGTAAGTCCCTTGGTCAATATCCAACATAACACCTTGAGCACCTTCGAATAGCACGCGTTGACCGTTATCTAGCGCGTCATTAATGACAACGGAAGTATCGGTCACGAATGGTTTCAAGGTCTGACCATAGGCGTAATAGTCATCAAAAATATCTTCAAATTTAAGTGGTTCTAAATCATAAAGCTTGGTAATGATTTGGTTCTTTTCAGCTAAGTTGCGTTTGAGTAAGGCCGCAAAAGTGTCCTTATCAAGCAGATCGGCTACGCGAATTCCGATTCGTTCCGCCTTATCCATGTAAGCCGGGCCGATTCCTTTATTAGTCGTTCCAATCTTACCGCCAGCTTTGGCTTTTTCTTGAGCACCATCTAGCGTGATGTGGTAAGGCAAGATAACATGGGCCCGATTAGAAATGCGGAGGTTATCCGGGTTGACGCCGTTATCCCGCAAGTATTGTAATTCTTCAACTAATGACTTGGGATTTAAGACAACGCCATTTCCAATGACGGCTAGCTTATCATGGAAGAAAATCCCTGATGGAATCAGCCGTAATTTGAAAGTTTGCCCATTAAATACGATGGTGTGGCCGGCATTATCGCCGCCTTGGTAACGTGATACCACATCTGCTTCCTGACTCAAAAAGTCCGTGATCTTTCCTTTACCTTCATCGCCCCACTGGCTACCTACTACTACGACTGATGCCATATTCTTCCACCTCATTAAATAGTTTAATTATGAATAATTAATCCTAAAGAGTAGTTAAACGTTCACCACTCCAACAGAAATGAGTATAGCAATTTTAAACCGAAAACGCAACCGTAAAACCGAATGTTCTTGTTTTACGGTTATTAAATTGTTCATAATTAGCCGAATGAATGATGCTGATAATTGTTTTAAATGGAAATTAGCTGAAAAAACACTGCTGTTTTTCATTATTCGTCACTATTAATCGATAGGCCGGTGTGCTATAATAATGTTCGTGTTTTGTTGGTGAATACCTATATAGAAATGAGGATTAGCAATGATTGATCGTTATACGCGTCCCGAGATGGGCAAAGTATGGTCGCTAGAAAATCAGTATCAAGCATGGTTAGAAGTGGAAATTGCCGCAGATGAGGCTTGGGCTGAATTGGGAAAGATTCCGGCAAGTGATGTTGCTAAAATTCGAGAGAATGCCAAGTTTGATGTTGATCGGATCGCGGAGATCGAAGCCGTGACGCATCATGATGTAGTTGCCTTTACGCGCGACGTGTCTGAATCATTAGGCGCAGAACGTAAGTGGGTCCACTATGGTTTAACGAGTACTGATGTTGTCGATACGGCGCAAGGCTACCGGTTGAAGCAGGCCAATGCGATTATTCGCCAAGACTTACAAGATTTACGGGCGACACTAGCACAACAAGCGAAAAAGTATAAATATACGGTGGAAATGGGCCGGACACACGGCGTCCACGCTGAACCAACCACGTTTGGATTGAAGATTGCCCGGTGGTATTCTGAAATTAATCGGGATATTGAACGTTTTGAACACGCAGCGGCAGGGGTTGAAGCTGGCAAGATCAGTGGTGCTGTTGGAACGTTTGCGAATATTCCACCATTTGTTGAAGAATTTGTCTGCAAGCAGCTCGGGTTACGGGCACAAGAAATTTCGACGCAAGTCTTGCCACGTGATTTACATGCAGAATACATTGCTAGTTTGGCCTTGATTGCTACCAGCGTTGAAGTATTTGCAACCGAAATTCGTGGGTTGCAAAAATCTGAAACTCATGAAGTGGAAGAATTCTTCAATAAGGGGCAGAAGGGTTCGTCAGCAATGCCGCATAAACGAAATCCCATCGGTTCTGAAAATGTCACGGGGCTAGCGCGGGTCATCCGGGGGCACATGATGACGGCTTATGAGGATGTGCCATTGTGGCATGAACGGGACATCTCCCATTCTTCTGCGGAACGAATCATCTTACCAGACACCACGATTTTAGTGGATTACATCTTAACTCGGATCAATAAGATTATTAAGACCCTGACGGTGTTCCCAGAACGGATGAAGCAAAACATGGATGCGACTTACGGGTTGATTTATAGTCAGCGTGTCTTGCTTAAATTGATTGATACGGGGATGTCACGTGAAAGTGCTTATGACCTCGTTCAGCCACTGACAGCTAAGTCGTGGGATGAACAGTTGCAATTTAAGCCGCTCGTTGAAGGTAATGCCGAAATCCGTGAGCATTTGGATCAAGCCGCCATTGATGATGCGTTTGATTATCATTACCATCTGCGCCATGTTGACGATATTTTCAAGCGATTAGGATTAGACGATTAATTTAGAAATGATGAAGCCCCAGCGATGAGTAATCGCTGGGGCTTTTAATTGTGATGCTTTACGGATTATTTGTTTTTCTGAATTTTAGGATTCAATCAAATGTAATGATATATTGTACTAGTTAATTTGGCATGAAGTCTGATTTAAAACGTGCCAAACAGATGGATTATTGGTCGTCGGCAATGCGCATCCTAGTCCGACCTCCAGGGGGGCGGGGTGCCAATTGCTAGAACGCGCTTTATATGTCAAATAATGATCAGCCAATTAAAGGTTGAGTACGTCCATATCTGCCATTTGAATACCGTCTTGATCGGAAGGCGTGTGAGTATCTTGACGGTAGTTTGTTAAAGAAGTTCTTTTAAGCTCAGTTTAAGGGGCCAAATGTTAGGTGCGTCGCAATCAGACCATAACCAAGTGCCATATTGCGCTGTTCTGTGCGCGTGAGGCACTGTAATTGGGTATGCACGTATTGGTAGAGGTCACGATGCTGGCGTGGTAGGGTCATTGGTACCATATAGTTACGATAATAGGCTTGATATAGCTTGATGGTTACTTGCTGTGGCGAAACGTTGTTATTCAGGTCGATGGCAGCTGCCAGTAACGCTTGGCGGTAGGAATCGGATGGTTGATTGGTAATCGGTTGATTATAAGCAGCGTCTACTAAGGTAAATAATTTTTGAGCGTCCATATCCATTGTCAGGGCCAACCTTTCAATTGTTAAGCTAAGCGCAATTATAGCACGGTCAGTGTGCTTGACGCGCACTCTCGAGTTGGTTTTTAAAGTAATGAAACGGACATAAAAAGAGCCGCCAATGAATCTTGCTCATTGGCGGCAGTTATTAGTAAGGATTAATCAAGCGTCGGGCACAGTGGTATTTTATAGTTTAAGCCCGGTGCCAAGCTGCGTAGCCGATAGTTGGGAAAATGCCAATTAGGCGTTCGATCTGTTCACGGTCTAACTGGTATTCAATGGCCGGAAGTAATGCGTTGACGGCATCTTCAGCTTGGTCACTGATTTCAGTTACGCCAACGAGATGACCATTCTGATCATGGACTTGTTTGCTAGCGGCAATTGGTTCCTTGGAGACTTGATAATACCAGTAATCAGCTAAGTCGTTATCACTGACGGTTAAACCGGCCTTTTCAGCAGCTGGTATTTTCATGCCAGCTTGCGCAATTCGTGGCGAAGTGAAGACGACCGATGGAATTACTGGATAATCAATCGGGTCGTTGGTTTGGCCGGAGAATAAGCGCATCAAGTATTTGGACTCAAAGTAGGCTGCTGGTGTGACCTTTGGCAAGTCATTGGCAAGGACATCACCGGCTGCATAGATGTTAGGAACGTTGGTTTGCAAGTGGTCGTTGACAGAAACGCCGTGGCGGTCATATTTGACGCCAATCCGGTCTAAGCCTAAACCATCTAAGTTTGGAATCCGACCAGTCGCGTCTAAGATCCAATCGGTGGTCAATTGCTGGTGGTCACCATAGCTAACTTGGAGCTGGTTGTCCTGCTGGGTAAATGCTTGTACGTTGGCATTTTTGATGAAGGTTACCCCACGTTCGGTTAAATCGGCAACCACTTGTGCAACGAATGGTTGGTAAAAATCACGGAGGGCCTGGTCGCCATGTAACATGACCGTCACCTTGGCACCGGTTGCATTAGCGATGGTAGCGAATTCCATACCAATATAGCCAGCCCCAATAATCACGATGTTTTGTGGCAGCTGCTTGAGATTCATAAAGTCACTACTGTCATGGGCAAGTTTGGTACCTGGAATATCCAGTCGATGGGGCTTTAGACCGGTCGCAATGACGATCTTTTCGGCAGTAATGGTTTGCTGATCATCAATGACAACGGTGTGAGTGTCCTTGAACGTGGCGTGACCATGGATGATCGTTGCGCCACCATCTTCCAAGCGGGCTTTTAGGCCTGTTGGTAAGGGATCAATAATCTCTTGTTTATGGGCCACGTTGGCCGTCCAATTAATGGTCGGAGCACTACTTAAAATATCATTGAGGCGTGCTGCTTCTCGCGTTAATTTAACGGGTTCATCAAGGGTGATTTTGGCGTTACACCCGCGGTTGGGGCAGGTGCCCCCAATTAGATCACTTTCAATAACACCGACCCGGACACCAGTTTTAGCGAGCGGCGCAGCCCCATCAAACGTAGCGTGGCCCGCACCAATGTATAATACATCGTAATCATACTTGTCTGTCATGATTTATCAGCCTCCATTAAAGTTTTGATAACTTAAGCTTAACGAGTTTTATGAAGTCTGACAACTGATATGAATTGCTGGCACGACCCGTAATGACTATACTAAAAGTAATTATGTCGATAAGGAGACGTTAACATGCACGCTTTAATCGCGATTGATTCATTTAAAAATTCCATCACTAGCATCCAAGCGAACCAGCTAGTGGCTAAACGGTTCGCAGCTCATGGAATCACAACAACCCAAGTAGCCATCGCGGATGGTGGTGAGGGGACAGTGGCAGCGTGGTTAGCCAATCATGCTGGTGGTCAAGCTATCACAGCGTCAACGGTGGATCTGGCACAACGACCATTAACGGCCATGTACGGTTACTTTGCTGCCGAAAAGATAGCTGTGATCGAAGTTGCGGCGGCTTCAGGAATTCAGTTCGTAACGCCGACGTTAACCCCGTTGGTAACGAATACTTATGGAACGGGGATGCTGATCAAGGATGCGATTGAGCGCGGGGCGCGTAAAATTATTCTGGGGTTAGGTGGTAGCGGCACAGTTGACGGTGGTGCTGGGATACTGCGGGCCCTCGGGTATCGATTTATGGCGGCCGATGGTCAGGAATTAGACATGACTGGCGCCGATTTAAGTCGCATCACCCGGATTGATGATCAGGATATCTTGCCACAATTAGCGGGAGTGACATTTATTAGTGCGGCGGACGTAACCAATCCGTTAACAGGGCCGAATGGAGCGGCGAAGATTTTTGGCCCACAAAAGGGCTTACCGGCAGATCACGTTCAGACTCACGATCGCGCCTTGGCGCATTATATGACGGTCGCAAGTGGTACGGTAAGTGCTCATGAAGGCGATGGGGCCGCTGGTGGGATTGGTTTTGCTTTGCGCTACTTTTTACACGCCCAAGTTCAATCTGGATTTCAACTACTGGCTGCAATGAGCCAGCTTAAGACGAAGGTGGCCCAAGCGGACTTGGTTATTTCTGGTGAAGGGCAAGTGGATGATCAGAGTTTTATGGGGAAAGTACCGATACAGCTCAGTCAATTAGCGCAGACGGCCGGCAAACCGTGTTATTTATTAGTTGGTCGGCAAAAAGGGACTAACGAAACGTTTGCTAAGCAAGGTGTCACGGCCGTATTACCGATTGTCGATCAGGTCATGACTTTAGATCAGGCAATGGCGCAAGGACCAGCCAATCTTGAACGGATGGCGGATCGGTTAGCACGGATTATTAGTTGCTCATAAAGTTAGTAACTAGATTGACCGTTAAGATAACCAAACAAGGGTCTGAACAAAACTATTTGTGCTCGGCTTCTTGAGTATTTTCTCAAGAAGCCGAGCACAATTTTTTTGTCAATATTGTCGAAACGTGCGCCAAAAGGTTGTTCGCAAGCAAACCACCCTTTAACCACCCTTTGCCTCACTTTCGATTTGCATTAGTTTAATTGTGTGGAACGTAGTGATCTAAAAATGCTGTAATATGGTTTTGATATTCAGCGGGATCGATCCAAAAACTCTCAGCGTGAGTGGCGTTGGGAACTTGCCACATTTGTTTAGGTTCATTAGCTGCTTGGTAATTCTTTTTTAGCATCCAACTGGGGACGTAGATATCCTGTTCACCGTGAATGAAAAAGATTGGCCGGTGGTTGCGCCTGAGTTGCTCAACTGAGCTGACATCACTCAGATAATACCCCATGCGATGACGATTAATAAAACTGACCATCGGTACGAAGGGGTACTTTGGTAGGTGAAATTGGCGCTTTAATAAGTAAGCGAGCTCTTCTTCGACACTGGTATAACCACAGTCGGCAATAATTGCCTTAACTTGGTTTGGCAAATGTTCGCCGCTGACCATTTCAACGGTGGCACCGCCCATGCTGACGCCAAATAAGATGATTTCAGTGTGGACGCCGTTAAGACGGATGACTTTGTCGATCCAGCCAAGATAATCACGACGATCTTGCCAGCCAAAACTAATATATTTACCAGCGCTTTGACCGTGACCGCGGTCATCAGGAAGTAAGACATTGTAACCCATCTGATGGAACATGTAAGCGTAGTTAGCCATAGTTTCGCCATCACCCTTGTAGCCATGGGAAATAATGACGGTTCGCTCACTAGCTGTTTTGGCCGGTACATACTGGGCGACAAGGTGGTTATCGGCATCATTGACGTTCAATTGCCATTGTTGTACGGGCTGCCGATGTAGCCAATCGACATAAGCGTAATAGGCATCAGCGTATTTTTGCTTATCCGCGGAAGTTTCGGGAACGTAATCAACGCGTTTGAAAGCGAAATCATAGAGTTTTTCACTCGCTAATAAGGCAGTTGAAAAGATGGCCACTGGGGTACCAATCCCGGCCAGCATGCGTGTTCTATTCATTCAATATCACTCCTAGTCTCTCATAAATATGATACGCCGATTGAAAGTAATATGAAAATATTTATCACGACAATATAAAAGGCCATCGCGGCGGGCGATGACCTATGAATTGCACTGGTCGCTAGGTGGCATCCCCAGCGAGCTTGTTTTTCATTAACTTTGGAGGAGTAAATGAAAAAGGTTCAAGTGGCTGAAGGAGATGTCCAGTCACTATATGTTTAGTATAGTAGTTTGACCGTTAAAAGGTAACTAAATCGCCTGCATGGTCCAGAAAAAGGCAGAAAATTGCTTGTGGGTGGTCAATATTGCGATACGACTATGTGCCATTGTCACCACCATTTTAGTTTCGAATGGGGCGTATCAGTGGATCGTTAATGCTTGAATGGTGGTAGCAACTTGTTGAAGCACCTGCGTTTTTCGGTTGGTGGTTAGGAATACTCGTTGTGTTAATACCGGGTATTGTTGTTCACGAGCAACTATCAATAACTCACGGTAAAGGGCCGTTGCTGCCAGCAGTGATGGCCGAGCGACGGGATCGATGGTCGGCAGCATGGTTAAGGCTGATTCATAATTAGTCATTGCAATTTGTGCTTCATGTTCCCAGAGCTCAATAAAGTGTGTGGAAGGAGTATGTGCCCCTAGAGCTGTCGATTGGAGCTGATAATGATGCAGACATTCAGTTGGCAAATAAATGCGGCCATGTTGGTAATCTTCACCAATATCTCGCAATATATTCGTTAATTGCATGGCGATTCCTAAGTGGATAGCTGGTTGAGTAATGGTTTGATGATTAGTAGCCAGCATTGGCAGAATCATTAAGCCAACTGAGCCAGCAACGTAATAACAATAGCGTTCTAGTTCTCGTTGCGTTGTCGGTTGTGTAAAGTTGGCGTCTTGTTCTTGACCGCTAAGCATGTCGAAAAAGGCATCGATATTCATATCGTAAGTCTCAAATACAACTGCTAGGGCGCGCCACATTGGGTGATTAGGAATGTGGCCAGCGGCAAAGTCAGTTAGAGATCGCCGTAGCGCTACCAGACCTGCGATATCGTGGTGAATATCAACGAGATCATCCGCTGTTCGGCAAAAGGCATAGACGGCGTAAATGCTCCATGCGCGGGTCTGTGGTAATTTTGAAAAAGCGGTATAAAATGCATTCGAGGACTGTTTTGTAATTGATTGACAGTAATCAAAATCGGCACGGTGTTGTTCGAACTTAAGGTTGGTCTGGATCATCTTTAATCAACTCCTCAACGGCTAATTTAGCGCTTTGCATGACGATTGGAACACCAGCGCCGGGGTGTGTACTGCTGCCGCAGAAATAAAGGTGGTCGGCATAGTCAAATTTATTATGGGGCCGGTAATAGTTACTTTGCTTTAAGGTCGGTCTTAACCCAAAGGTAGCACCGTTATATGCGCCGAACTGTTCTTTGAAATCCACAGGCGTAAACTGTTTTTCAAGCACAATATGTTGTTCGAGATCACTAAATGGTGCGGTCTGTTTTAGCTTGTCGATAATGAGTTGCCGGTAGTGCTGGATTGTTGTTGGGGACCAATCGTTAAATTTTGAGAGTTCTGGGACGGGCACAAGAATATATAGGGACTCGCAATTCACCGGTGCTAGTTTGGGATCCATCTTTGACGGTAGGTAGACATAATAAGAAGGGTCGGCTGGTAAAGTGCCTTGTTCAAATAAGGCGGCCACGTTCTGATTAAAATCTTTAGCAAAGTGAATGGTGTGTAGCGCTTCAGTTGGATACTTTTTGTTCAGTCCAAGGTATAGAACGAAACAGGAACAAGAATAAGTCATTTGGTTAATTTTTTTATCTGTGTACTTGCCACGAGCTTGTTCATTAGGAATTAACGTGGTCATGGCCGTTGGAAAATCAGCATCGCACACAACGTAGTCACTTAAAATGGTTTGATGAGCTAACCGAATTCCGATGGTGACTTGATCTTTGATGATAATTTCTTTAACTGGTGTGGCTAGTTTTAAAGTTCCCCCTTGTTCTTTAAATAACTTGACCAGACTTTTAACGACGGTATACATACCACCCTTCAAAAAATGCACACCATAAAATAATTCGATCATCGGAATAATATTGTATAGCGACGGTCCTTGGTAGGGTGAAATGCCAATATATAATGTTTGAAATGCTAATGAATTTCGCAAATTTTCATTTTTTATGAACTTGGAGATGTTTTGATAAGCGTTATTAAATGTCCGCAATTGCAAACCAGCGTATAGAGATGGCAGATTATAAAAATCGCGCCAACTACGAAAGGAACGCTCTAAAAAGTTGGGTTTAGCAATTGCATAGCGATGATAAATATCTGCTAGGAAGCCTAACATACCATCGACATCGTCGGGAGCTACTCGTGTGATTTCGGCAATCAATGTCGGTAAGTCACGAGATAGGTTCAGACTGGATTGATCTCCGAAGACAAGGTGCATTAATGGTTCGACTTCTTCAAATGGAAGGTAAGCATGTGGATCCACCCCACAAAATCGAAAAATTTCTTCGTAAATATCTTTCATCATGACAATGGTTGGCCCAACGTCGAATGTAAATCCTTGACTGATAATTTGATTCATTTTCCCACCGGGTTGAGCGCCTTGTTCATAAATTGTTACGTCATAACCTAACTTTTGAAGACGCACGGCCGCGGCTAAGCCCCCAATGCCGGCGCCAATAACAGAGACTGTTTTCATCAGTAACTCCCCCTTTTGAACAAATGATAATTACATAACATAGTCAGTTATTAGTTTTATTCTGGATGATGATGGTTAAAAGTACAACAATTATGATTATGAGAAGCTAATTGCTAGCATTAGAAGTATCGAAAGTTATGGCTCAAAATTGATTTAATCGTGGTGATTAGGGGGCGAAACGCAATAAAAAACCACCGCATCGGGGAATACGGTGGAAAAAGGAGTAGGGTAAACATGTGACGGGGAATCACATGTTACTATGAATTTCATTACTTTGGAGGAGTAAATGAAAAATTTTAGGTTGTGTTATAGCTGATTGAGTTAACCTCAATTGCTATGATGTAATCATACCGAGGTTGTGTGAAGAATCTGTGACTGAACATGTGTAATGTCGTGAAAAAAAGGGAAAGGCTTTATTAAGAGGTATGAAGAATTTTATGAATTTGGTCTGATTGTTCCCAAATAGGCGATTCAACAGTGTTTAACGTAAAAAAACCACGGGTTGACTTTACGGCGTCAGCACGCGGTTTTTGATGGTGGTCCACTAATTATCGTCACGGTTACCGCCGAATAAAATGATTAGTCGAAGCAATTGTAAGAATGTTGATAATGCGGCTGCAACATAAGTTAGCGCAGCTGCAACGAGGACTTTACGGACCATTGGTACTTCGTCACGGGTTAAGACTTGCCCATCGGATAAAATCTGCAAAGCGCGTCGTGATGCGTTGAATTCAACTGGGAGCGTCACGAGTTGGAAGAGCAATGCTAGAGAGAATAGTAGAATTCCAATGTGAATCAATGTTTGGTTATAACTGAGTAATACCCCGACAATAATTAAGGGCAATGACAAGGTCGAGCCGAGATTAGCAGCAGGAACTAAGGCCGTCCGTAAACGCATGGGCCAATAATTAACGTGGTCTTGGACGGCGTGGCCACATTCATGGGCGGCCACACCAATGGCGGCAACGGAGGTCGAGTCAGCGGTCGCTTCTGATAAGCTTAGAATCTTAGTCTGACCGTTATAGTTATCAGTCAGATCACCGCTGATTTTTTGCACACCAACGTTATTAATGCCCGATTGACTCAAGATGAAACGGGCGGCATCAGTTCCAGTTGTTCCAGATTGACTACGATAGGCATCGTAATGCCGGAAAGTCCGGTTAACATAGCCAGAAGCAGCCATTGAGATAATCAGACCGATGATGACTAACAGATAAGTTGGATCAAAAAACGAATAAAACAAGGGCAAGACCTCCTAATATAATTTGATATTAATCCGATTTTACCAAATTTGGTGGGACATTCCTACTGAAGAAAATCATTGAAAAGTGTCTTTACTATCGGAAAATATCCGCTGATTATATAATTAACCCAGTTAATTGTAATTGGCAAAGTGTGAAGGAGTTTTCTGATGGAAAAGACGTATCGGACCAAAACGTATGGGGAAATGCCGTTAAAGTTAGATACTGGAAAAGGCTGGATTTTCCCGAAAGGGGTCGAAGTTAAGGCCCATGTTGATTTAGAGACGGGCCAAGTCAGCTTTTTTATTGCACCGGAGGATCTTGAGAAGATGAAATAAAATTAAAGCACTCAGCGCACTCCGAATGAGGAATCTACTCGGTTCTGAATGAGGGGTGTTTTTTATGATGGTAGGATTGGGTGAAAGCACGTCAGGTGATTAGCTGCGCCCTAAGATAGACATAAGTAGAAAAAGATGGGCATAACGAAAGGAACCGGTCAGTGACAATACTTTGCAAACGTCTTAGCAATTTAATACTCAATAAAAAACCTCCGTATCGGGGAAATACGGAGGAAAAGGGAAGTAAATCGGTAAAATGTAATTAAGTACACACACATCATTACTTGGGGAAGTAATCATTAAAGTTAGGGGGTCGTTAGGGATTGGGATTTCCTTAATGACTATAAACATAGTATAACGGCGACGCATGAAGAAATTATGACGGGAAAAGTTTAAAAGCGTGATTTCCTGACGAAAAAGTAGCGATATTAGTTGTGTAATTATGATGATTTTTACAAAGTTTATAATGAATTGACGGTATTCAGAAACGTTAGTTAATCAAAAAACACCGGTGTATCAGTGCTTTGGGCAGCTTCAAAATTATTAGGTGCTATAATTGGGCACAAATTGATTGAAAGGTGTTTTCTAAATATGACAATTAAAATCGTCACCGATTCTTCGGTCCAATTAACGGCGGCCGAAATGACACAGTATAATATTCAAGTTGTTCCGTTACTCGTGGGGTTCGGTGGTGACTTAATTGCAGATACGGCAGTTAGTGCGGCTGAATTTGATCAACAAATGGCGGTCAGTCCAATCTTGCCAACCACTAGTCAGCCCCCGATTGGCGATTTTGTTAGTTGTTATGATAATTTGACTGCTGATGGTAGTCAAGTCCTGTCACTACACCTGACGGAGACGTTGAGTGGGACTGTTAACGCCGCCCGGCAAGCAGCTAAGTTAGCGAGTGGTGACGTTACTGTTATTGATACGCAGGCTGCCGATCGTGGCATGGCCTTTCAAGTGTTAACGGCCGCCCGAATGGCCCATGCTGGTGCTGATATGGCAGCGATTCTAGCTAAAATCGCCGTAATTCGACAACACACTAAGACTTATTTGTTTGTTGATACACTCGATAATTTGGTTAAGGGTGGTCGGGTGCCAAAGTTAGCCGGGGTGGTCACGAATCTAATTAAATTAAAATTTGTCTTTGAATTAGTGGATGGCAAATTAAAACTTTACACGCGGGGTCGCGGGAAGAAAGCGTTGATTAAAGCGCAAGCACAAATCTTAGACCAATTAGCGGATGCTACCCGGGTCGAAGCGGCTGGAATTTCGTATGTTGGTGAGCCCAATGTTGCGGACGCTCCAGAAGCGCTACTTCATAAAGTCGTTCCGCAGGCAGATCTACTGGTCGCTCGAACTAGTCCAATTATTGCGACACATACTGGTGTTGGCGCCTATGCCCTGATGTTCTACACGGTTGATTGAATTTGACAAGTAGACTTACTATTAAAAATTACTTTGATGTGTTATAATTAATTAATAATAAATGAGAACCGTGTTGGTGCACTGTTCTGAGCCTAACCACCATTTTAATGATGACTAGACCCGGATGGGGCACCTTTTTTTGTCACTCTTTTTCAACAAAAGAAAGTAGGAACTTA
The DNA here is from genome assembly GCF_003641145.1 of Lactiplantibacillus paraplantarum. NCBI lineage: Bacteria > Bacillati > Bacillota > Bacilli > Lactobacillales > Lactobacillaceae > Lactiplantibacillus > Lactiplantibacillus paraplantarum. The sequence continues at coordinate 2,878,582 of NZ_CP032744.1, read as the reverse complement.
TGTGAGTTATCTTCTCAATAATCCGTTTTTCGGGATCGGGTTGACGGTCTTGGTTTATGGGATTGGCGAGTATTTGTATCACAAAACAAATCGCTTTGTGCTATTCCAACCGCTGTTCTTTGGAATGTTGCTCGGGATTGGTTTATTGGTATTGATTGCGTCGATTCTCAAGGCACCCGTGCAAAAAGTATATGAAGCGTACCAGGTTGGTGGTGATTGGCTGTTCTGGTTTGTCGCACCGGCCACCGTCTCGTTTGCAGTACCGCTATATAAGCGAAATGACATCTTCAAGAAGCATTGGGATGTAATCGTGATTGCGTTAGCCATTGGATTAGGACTATCATTATTTGGCATTTACGGTGTTTCACGTTTACTCGGACTGACGGATGCCGCATTAGGTGCCATGTTGGTGCAAGCAGCCACGACGGCGATCGCCTTACCGGTGGCCGAATCAGTAGGTGGGGATCAAGCTATTGCGGCGTTTGCAGTGATTCTAAACTCTGTATTGATTTATGCTTTAGGTGATCATTTTATCCGTTGGTTTAAATTACACAAGAATCCACTAGGCGCCGGATTAGGATTTGGCATCGCTGGTAATGCGGTGGGAGCAACTAAGGCGATTGAGGTCAGCGAAGCCGCTGGTGCCACTGGCGCGATTGCGTTTGTGATTGCTGGTATTTTAGTTAATTTCATGGTTCCAGGCTTTGCACAGTTGATTGGTTTAGGTTAGATGGTCCGGGAGGGATTCGATGAAAAAAGGCGCATTTATTAAGCAAATTGTTATTTACGGTCTGATTTTGTTAGCAAGCAGTTTAATTGCTAACTTAGCTAACAAGCTTTGGCCGGCGTTTCCGATGCCAACACCATTAATTGGCATGATTATGTTATATCTATTGCTAACGTTCAAAGTAGTTAAGCTAGAACAGGTGGCAGGTGTTAGTAATTTCTTCGTCCAATTTATTAGTTTGATCTTCATTCCTTCAGGGATCGCGCTGGTTACTAAGTTGGACGTGTTAAAAGCCGAAGGGGTTCAGATCGTCATTGTGATTATTATTTCAACGCTGATGTTATTGCTCTTTACAGCTGGCATCGCGTGGATTTTGATTCAAGTTAAAGAGTGGTTCATTGCTCGACGGACTGATGCTAATATTGAAGTTGAGGAAGATTAAATCTTGGTGGCACATAATTTACTTGCGAGTAGATTGGGTACCAGTTGGATCTAATTGAAATAGGTGGTTTGTTTGCAAGCTGGCCTATTTTAGCTATTATGATGTGGTGATAGTGAGCCGTGGTGGGATGTTCCCATCGCGGCTTTTTAGTTTGGCTACTGAATACAAAAAAGCCACCACATCAGCGATGTAGTGGTCAAGGAGTAGGAAACATCAAAGTGGGGGCTTTGATGAACCCCATTCATAAGACTTGGGGGAGTCTATGAATGAAAGTGATTATTAGTAGGCATTATGGCAGCAACGCCCTAATAATCTAAAAAACTAAAGAATATTAAGGATCGATAGTTAGTTGGTCACTTTCTATCAATCTGCGACTATTATAATTGCAAAAGTTATCGGCTGCAACTAATTGAGCTGATTAATTAGTTTAAAGTGATGCGTGGCTGGAAATCGGCTGCAAATAATCCCATGTGGTAAAGGTCAATCCGTTGTCCGTCACGCTTGATGGCACGCTTATTGGTACCTTCAAATTCAAAGCCGCTATTTTGGTAAACAGCGATCGCAGCAGGGTTTGTTGCGATGACGTCCAAACAGACTTTATAGAGGTTCAATTCATTAAAAGCATAGTTCAAGATCAAGTTAAGTGCTTCGGTGCCGTAGCCATGACCACGTTCTTCTGGATCGCCAATCGCAATTGCTAATTGGGCGACCTGATTATTCCACTCAATATTAAAAAGAGTGACGAACCCGAGTAAGTGGTCGTCTTCTAAGCTATGAATATGAAAGTAGTATTCCGTGTGACGATCAAGATTGCGATAAGTCCGTTCAAGGTCTTCGCCAGTAAGCGGTCTGGCAGCGACGGTATCCATTTTACGGACAAAATCGGCATCAGTATACCAGTCACTAATCTCATCGAAATCTTCGGGCTGGGGTACTGCCAGGACCACGTGGGGTCCAACAAACATGTTTTTCAAAATAATCCCTCACTTGTCTAATCAAATCTTACGCGTTGTGCTAGTTAATTTGTCATGAATCATGATTAAAAATGGCTATTTCTAAGTTTAAAAGCTATCAGCTGAATCCCACTGAAAAGCGTGCAATTTAGCGAAAAATCACTTGATTAGTGTTTTCTACGCCGACCTCCAGGCAGTTCCTGCCAATTACTGGAACGCGATGGACCCAGATTTAAGCCGAAGTTAACGTCTTAAATACTGGTCTTCCACGCCCTAATGCCATACCAACGGACTAATGGAAACCTCATTAATTTGTAGGCTAGACAATGCTCGGTCTCAACTCATGGCTCCGCGCAGACTTGAGACTGGAGGGGGTGGGTGCCAATGCTCAAGGGCGAAGTTCTTCTTGTCCGGGTGAGTTTCCCGGGCTAGAAGAAGACTCGTATTTGAAATTGCGCAGCGGGCTTCTGCGTGAGTTCAAATCGATGTCCGCCCTGTTCCAGCAATTGGCACCCGGCCCCGGAGGTCGGCATAGAACGCGCATATACTGACGAGTAGTAATCCAACTAACTGGCCCTGTTTTAATCATGATTCATACTAAATAATAACTAGTACAATATATAATCAAATCTTATCTTTATGGTGGCGACTAAACGGGAACTTGTCAACTGGAAATTTAGGTTAGTTGATCATGAACTTACTGAGCATCAGGAATGTTAGCACAAACTTTACAGTTACTTTATACGAAGCTTGATAAAAATTTACGTTGACTCGCTATATTAGATGTAACCAAGTGGTGATTAAAGTATAGGGGGGATGGAAGTGCGACGATTGCAAGTTGTTCAGATTTCTGATTTGCATCTTACACCGCGGGGGCAAGTGCCGGTACATGGACAACGGTATGATCCTTGGATCAAGTTGGCCAATATTATCGAAGATATTCGCCAGTTAGCAACGACGCCAGATCTGATTGTCTTTACGGGCGATTTGATTCATGATGGCAGTACGGATGATTACCAGCGGTTACATGCAATTGTGCATACAATGGAAGCAGAATTTGATTGCCATGTCAGAGTACTCTTGGGGAATCATGATCGACGAGCGGCTTTTTATGATGGCTATTTACCGGCTGATCCAGGACCGTACTACGCGAATCGGATGCGGATCGGTAATAATGATTTTTATTTCTTGGATTCTAAAGTCAGTGGCTATGAGGCAGGTTGGTTGCCGCCAGCTCAACTCCAGTGGCTGGGCAAGCATTTACGTCAAGCACCAACTAAGCGGGCATTTCTATTCTTACATCATCCGTTAGATGGGCCGACGATGACGAATATGCACTATGCCATCTTACAGAATACGCCAGCCTTATTATCGGTGTTGCGAGGGCATAATTTGGGTGGGGTATTTGCCGGACACGTCCATTTTGTATCAAACTATTTGATCGGCGACAATATTTTAAATGTGGTTGCGGGCTCGGCGGCTTACGCTATTGACTGTCATGATCCGCATCACCATTACATTTATGAGGGGAGCAGTTACCAAATCATTACAATTGACCGTGGCCAAGTTGGGGTGACCACGCGCCAGCTGTTGCATGGTAAGACCGTTATTGATGAACTAACGATTCCGAACACGAATTTTGTGGAGCGGGTGCCCAAAGGATATGAATCAAGATAGCGCTTTCTTAATTGGCGGGTTATAATATGAGTAAACATTAAGGAGGCGTGGACCATGCATTTATTTTATCATCACAAACACGCACCACGATCAATGCCATTACAGACCAAGCGGCGGTTACGGCAGCGGTTGTTGCCAGTTGCGGCGATGGAATTAACAGCGACAACGATTGTTGTTGCGGATGTCTTGCGTGCTAAATCATTTCGGCGAGGACACCGACTAGGCTGGTTGTTATTAGCATTTGTTCAGCCCTTTGGTCCGTGGGTGTATTTCGCGTTTGGTCAGCAGCGTTAGGGCTATAAGTAGCTCAAAGTTATAAGTACAAGCGTAAGTCTGGGTGAAAACCCGGACTTTTTTGACGTTTAAGAATAGATTTTATGCGTTGATGAAAAAATACGTCGTGGTAAGGTGAAACGTGTAAAATTAAAAGTGTGAATAAAATTAATTATAATCAATGACGGATACTTATTTTGAAGTCTAGGTTATATGGAGGGGGATTTTAGTTGTGAAACGGGAAGTTGAATTGCGACAACAGGCGCAAAAGGATATTAGGGGATTAATTGTACGGTTAAGTGGGTGGCCTGACCAGTCCGGGGAACTGTTAGACATCATGGACGTCTTGACGCAGGTTGATAAGAAAATCGCTACGGTGAAGAATCCAGAAGCCTTAGTTAATCGCTTGGTAAATTATATTCGCAGCGTCGCCATTAAGGGGCGTATGCATTTTCCGGATGATGAAGAAAAATTAATGATTGATTTAGGAAGTATTGGACAAAAGGCCGGTCTTAACGGTGCTTACATGGCTGATTATTCTGATAAATCACAATTTTATGGCCTACTGGAAACGATCCCGCGCCATTAGTGGTTGGAAAAAAATGACCACCGTTATTGTGCGAGAATGATGTGATTAGTGTCGGATGCGCTTTAGAAGCCTAAATAATCGTTAAGAAAGCACCCGTTTAGCAATTAGTTTGCTGCTAAACGGGTGCTTTTTAATGGCTTATTGAGTGGTATTAAGTTCTTGGTTGTTCGTTATTCACTATGCGTCAACTTTAACCGTTTCAGATCCGTAGTTTTAGTAACATTGAGTAATTTCTGGCAATCTGGACATAGTCCGTAGACCTCCATATTGTGACCCGTGACCAAGTAACCAGAGAGTTCCGCGGCCTTGGCATCAACACTACGGAGGTCGGGCTCAAAAACATCGGTAATCTTACCACAGTTTTCGCAGACCACGTGGTAATGAGGGCGGCCGAAAAAGTCATAGTGGGTCCCGGCATCGCCGTTTTGCAATTCGATCACAATTCCCAAGTCAACAAAGAGTTTCAACGTATTGTAGACCGTTGCTAGACTGAGGTTAGGCAGTTTGGCCGCCAATTCTTGATAGATAGTTTCAACCGATGGATGATTATGATGAGTGATTAAGTAGTTAAGAATAATTTGCCGTTGCGGTGTTACGCGGATCTTATGGTCCTTTAATTGCTGCAAGGCCTGAGTTAACATATCTTCTGCCACGACGCGGTTCCTCCTTTTATCGTATTCACCCTTATTAAACCACACTTTTTAGAAGGATTCCAATTTAGAAACGTCACTAAATAAAACTTTTGACAAAATTAATTAACGAAATGGCTGAAAGGGCTTTACTAGGTGGGCTAACCTGAGTAGACTAACGATAATTAAGTTAATCGTCATGGAGGTGGCTGAGATGAATCAATTAATTGTTCCCGCGTTACCACTAGAACGTAGCCGCTATGAACGCGCTTATGTTTTGGGACTAGAAGCAATGATGGCTATTATCCAGCAACTCGTGGCTAGTAAAGGTGATCAGCAGGCACTGACTGATCAGTTTCCAGTGTTTGAGGTAAGTTACGCTGTTCCGCACGCAAATAAGCAAGTAGCAACTATTAAAGAAACTGTCGCTCACTTAAAAGTCCAACCAATCAGAATAAGCGTGACACGGCGGCAAGTTACGCTGCAATTCATGATACAAGTTCCAAATGGCAAGCCAGTGTGGGTACCGTCAGCAGGGGCGCTATGGCGGCTGTATGATGGCTTTTTAAGTAACTTAACGGGCGTAGCTTTGCCTGACATCATTGCCGTTCACATTAGTTTAGAAAGTGTAATTAGCTCGTTAACGGTAACTGTGCCAGTTCGGCCTAGTTTTCGAAATTATGGTATTCAAACGCCAACCAAATTACAAGTGAGTTGTCCAGAGTCGGACCAAATTTTGCCACCGGTACCAGCCTGACGAGCGCCGATTTATCAATTAAGCCAGTACTTGCATGCGACTCACCCTGATGACTAGCAAGTATTAGGGTGATTACGCTGAATTGGCGTGTAATTAAGGATGCCATCCGAGGATTGTAATTCTGACTGAATCAGATCAGAATACTAAAAAACTTTCTCAGCTACTTACGCTGAGAAAGTTTTTTAGTGTGTGTATTTTAACGTGATGAATTACGGCGATTAAGCTTGGTGTCGCAAGGATGAATGATCAGTGGTAGCCGGCTGTGATTCAGCCTGTGCCCAAACAAGTAGCTGAGCCTGGATATTCTCCAATATTTTCATGGATAACTGGTAGTCACGCTCTGAGCCAGTACTATTAAAACTTAATGTACAAGTTCCTGCAAACGTGCTAGCGGCGATTTCCATAATGGGTGATCGATGAAAAGTTCCAGAAAAGACGCAGTTAACAACCGTCAAATCGTGGAATTTCAGCCGTTGCTGATCAACAACGCCAAAATTGGTGTAGCGTAATGCTGGTTGCGGTAACCAGCGATTCGTCATTTTACGCATGACGGTAATAGGCATTGTGTGGTTCATCTTTTGCAAATTACTGAGTCGGTATAGGAAAGCGACCCGGTTGCGTTCAGCTGTTAATAAATCGTGTACTTGATTGACGAGTTCACTAAAAGGAGCATCGATATCAACTTTGATCGTTAAGAAAACGTTAACTGTTAAATTAGCAACTTGAGTAATGTTAGCATCTTCGGACATAAAACGGCGTAAGTCAATCGGACAAGGCAACGTAACGGTGGTATGTCCAGTTAGGACTTGGAGGGCTTTAGCATAAGCAGCTAGAATTGCTTCACTAATGCCAACATCCTGAGCTTTGGCGACTCGCCGGACCCGCATGAATTGCGTGCTGCTGAGCATGACATGGCCACCGTGACGTAGGTTGATTCCCGGATAATGGGGAAGCTTGACCATCCCAGTAACGATGGGCGTGTGGCCCCGCGGACGAGCGAATTGACGCTGTAGTTTGGCAATAACTGGCCGGAGCCGTCGTTCGTTATGCAAGTTCGTGAGGTCAGCGTAATTATATGCCTGTGCAAGTAAATAAAGATATTCTTTAAAGCCGCGATTGTCAGTTAGGAGTCGACTCATAAAGGCTTGTAGGACGTCATAGTCACCGTGATGAATGACGAATAATCGTAGTTGCGGACTATTAGTAAAATCAAAATCGGTATTTTCAGGACTGTACGGACTCTGGACTTCCTGAATGACTTGGTTGATTGGTTGATCAGTAACAACAAAACGATTACGGTCAACTTGGTAATGGCCGAAAATCTCGGGCACGATTTGTGCGGAGGCAAGAACGGCCGCTTTTAAGCGTTCGACATCAATCTGACTGGAAAAAACAATCCGTGAACGCATTAATGGCGCGGCGCCAGTAGTATGTAGCATGTTCAAAAAGTCAAGTGCTTCACCACGATAATACACGATTAACCCCCCAATCAATTTCTCTATTATTTAGTATAGCAGACTCTACTGATGGCGATGGTAGTGGACGTTTGGTTTTGAAAAAAGTTAAGAAACATTTGTGAAAGTTTATTAATTTTCAACGGCAATCAGTGAGCGTTATTCTGATGACAATTAATAATTATGTGGATATCTGTCAGCTGAGATGAAGCTTTGCTTGGACTAAGGTACGCATTGTGAGGGTTATTGGTGAGATGAAAAATGGGGGGGCGTACGACCACTTGCTAACTCGTTGTTTGGCTGAATATCAATATTCATATTCGCTGGCTGTTCCGATCTAAAAAAGCATTTATGATAATTTTTAGCGCTGCAATAATATGTGGTACGGATGGGATGACATGCAACACACAAGTACGGCGTGTTGCATGCCAACCTTTTTTTACAGCTTCAGACTAGTCGTGTTGATTTTGAGGCTTTATGCGGTTAATAATAGTTGGCGCCAAAGCAATACGCATAAATTCCTAGACTCTGATAAAAGGCATAAAATGGTCTCAGCATGCCGCTATGATTAATTAAAGCTAAACTTTTGATGAAAGAAGGCTATTTTTTGTAACCGGTTCCGACTATTTGTGGAAAAAGGGGTATACTGAAAGTAATTACAACTTAAAGGAGTTTTTCACACGATGAAGATTATCGCACTCGTCGGCAGTATTCGGCGTTCCTCATATAATCGTAAGTTGACAGCCTTTGTCCAGAAACGGTATGCTGATCAGCTGGATGTTACCATTCCAGACTTGGGCGCGTTACCTTTTTATGATCAAGACATTGAACTAGAAGCCCCCGCAGATGTGCAAGCATTTAAACAAGCTGTTATGGCGGCAGATGGGGTCATTTTTGTGACACCTGAATATAATCATAGCGTTCCCGGTGTCTTAGGGAATGCGATTGATTGGTTATCCCGTGTTGAACGGCCACTAATTGGCAAACCAGTCATGATTTTAGGTGCTACCATGGGGCCACTAGGGACGGTACGTGCACAAAGCCATTTACGTCAAATCCTAGATTCACCAGGAATTGGTGCACGAGTCTTGCCAGGGGATGAGTTCCTATTGAGCACGGTTCAAGATAAGATGAATGTGGCTGGTGATATTACGGATGATAAGGTGGTTGAATGGTTGGATCATTGTGTGGCGGACTACCTTAAGTTTGCACACCAGTTAGCTGCTAGCAACTAATTCGGATAAAAATAATTGATAAGGGGAAATTTCAGATGAATAAAGAACGTAAGTTGATTTATGTCATTTTAAATGATGAAGATGTGGAATATGATCTTGAAGAGTTACCAGACCAATACGTAGTGTATATTCGCCAACAAGCTGGGGATTCGCGCGACTTGTCGTTAGTCAATACTGAGATTCAGAACCTGTTTAAAGATGCCGAATTGAACTTTGAAGAAAAGGTCAAACCTGAAAATCGACAAGCTGACATTGTGTTAGCTGTTAAGCGCAGTACAGTAGCAGATGATTAAAGCTTAAGCAATAGTCGTAACGGAACGAATTTTTGCCGTTACGGCTATTTTTTTGTAATAGTTGGTTATTAGGATTAATTAAAATGAAGGGACTTATTATGACGATTGAAATGCTGTATCAACAAATGCTAACAGCTATGGGACCGCGACACTGGCTAGAAGCTGGAGTGGCACCTGCTGAGACACCATGGGAGATTCTCTGGGGTGGCATTCTAGTACAAAATACCAACTGGCGTAATGTGGATTACGCGTTAGCAAATCTAAAAACGGCAACTGCTTTTGAACCCGAACGATTATTAGCCTTAAGTGATGCTGATTTAACAACTTTGGTTAGACCCGCGGGCTTCTATACGCGTAAAGTTCCGACATTAAAAGCTTTAGCTGGCTGGTGTGAGCAATATAATTTCGACCTAACAGTGATGCGCGCGTTACCGGCCGAACGATTGCGGCATGAATTAAAGCTGTTACGGGGTATTGGCGATGAAACGGCTGACTATTTTAGCATGTATGTTTTTCATCAGCCGACAATTATTATTGATACGTATTTACGGCGACTATTTGGCTGGCTTAACCAACCATTACCGAGCAATTACTTGCAAGCACAACAACTTGTCATGCGAGCGTGGCATTATGATTTAACGACGGCTTGGGAGTGGCATGCATTGGTTGTTGATTTTGGTAAGCAAGTTAAAACAACGGCTGACTTTGAACAATCATTTCTAGCAACGCAACGATTAACACTTGGTTCGCAAGGTTCGGCAAACTAATTAAACAAGCCTGTGATTTGAAGTGAATGGGGCTAAATTAAACGGGTTTAATTGACCGCCCTAATTAGGACGGCTATTATTATGTTTGTAAAAGAAAGCGCTTTTATAATTAAGGGCGTTGCTTAATGAGTTGGGTTAACTTGTCGGTCAGTCACTGGGTGTTTAAAGCAATTATTATTAATTTTATAACAACCAGTGACCAAAATTAGTTTGTTAACAACGCGATTATTGATTCAGTCAAAGGGGGAGAATCGCTATGAAGCAAGTGCATTTATTAACGCCGGTTGCAGGGCAGTTAGTGCCGCTAGCGTCGGTTCACGATCCGGTGTTTTCACAAGGGATGATGGGGCAAGGATTCGGCATCGAGCCGACAGATGGCCAGGTCGTCGCACCAATCAGTGGCAAAGTAACGATGGTTGCAGCTAGTCTGCATGCCATTGGCTTCAAAGGGGATAACGGACTGGAGGTGTTGGTTCATCTTGGTATTGATACGGTTGAATTAGCAGACCAGCCACCGTTTAAAGTTAATGTGCAAGTTGGTGAGACAGTTACGGCTGGTGACAAAATCGCCATGATGGATTTAGCAGCGATTGCCAGTGCCAACAAAGCGACAACGGTGATTATGGCTGTGACTAATTCTACGGATATGGTCACTAAATTGACACCAGAAGTGGGAGAAGTTCGTGCGGGCGTTGTGGGTGCCGTAGTTGAATTGAAGGAGCACGTTGATGCGCCACCGATTGTTAAAGGCAAGGGTGGTAAGTACGCCGAATTAGCAATTCAAATTATTGCTCAAGTTGGTGGCCCAGTAAATATTAAAAGCGTAATTCACTGCATTACGCGGGTTCGGTTTTATTTGAAAGATGAAAGTCAGGCTAACGATGAGGGGATTCGAAACCTTAAAGGTGTGATTGACGTTGCTAAGGCCGGTGGTCAATACCAAGTCGTGATTGGGCCAGCGGTAACTGACGTCTATGATGCAATCGTTGCTCAGTTAGGACCTGGCTTTGGAGATGCGGATGCATCGGCCATTGCCACAGAAAAAGAAGCTAACCGCTTAGCTTGGCAGAAGATGACACCGTGGCAGAAAGTTAAACATGGCTTTAGCAGTCTGATTGGTGTGATTACCGGTTCAATGATTCCAGTAATTGGATTGTTAGCGGCTTCTGGGATTTTAAAAGGAATTCTGTCGTTACTGACGAACTTTAAGCTGGTATCTGCGACGACACCAACCTATGTCATTATTAATGCGATGGGCGATTCGGTCTTTTACTTCTTACCGATTTTTGTTGGTTTTACCGCGGCTAAGAAGTTAGGATCTGATCCGGTCATCATGGGGATTATTGGTGGGGTCCTAACGTATCCAGCAATTGTCGGTATGGCAACAACTGGGAAAGTGACTGGGCATCTGTTAGGGATGGCGATCAATGCCAACTTCTTTGGAATCCCAGTCCACGTTGCCTCCTACACGTATTCGATTTTCCCAATGATTGCGGGTGCGTGGCTGGCAAGTAAGCTGGAGCCGTGGCTCAAACGAGTGATTCCAACAGTCTTACGGATGATTTTCGTACCATTGTTTGAAGTTGTAATTATTTCTGGAGTCATCATCATTGTTTTAGGCCCGATTATCACTGCTTTATCAGGAGCATTGGCAGCTGGAATTGTCGCTATTTACAAACTCAGTCCCGCCATTTCTGGCCTGATTATTGGTGGCTTCTATCAAGTATTGGTTATCTTTGGGTTACACTGGGCAATCATCCCAATTGTCGTCAACGATATTACAACGACCGGTCACAGCTACTTGAACGCTATTGTTTCGGCAACGATGGTCGCTCAAGGTGGCGCCGTCTTAGCAATTGCACTGAAGTCTAAAGTTGCCAATATTAAAGAACTTGCTTGGCCAGCAACAATTTCGGCCTTTTGTGGGGTCACCGAACCCGCAATGTACGGGATTAACTTGAAATACGGCCGGGCATTTATTACCGCTAGTATTGGTGGGGCCGTCGGTGGTTTCTTGACCGGGCTCTTCAACGTTAATATGTGGGGCTTTGCCGGCTCATTGATCGGAGCGACGTCCTTCTTTAATCCTAAGGGGCTCGACTTTAGCTTCTATGGTTTCTTGATTGCTTCAGCAGCGGATTTAATTGTCGCTTTCGCGTTGACTTGGATGTTTGGGTTCTCTGATAATGATGTTAAGAATGTTAAAACGGCACCTGAAAAGAAGCATCTTGGTCAGCAGGTTGCTAACTAAATAAGTGTTGATGTATTTACTAAATACACCCTGATTTGGACGATCCGAGCGATTTTTAATCACTTGAATCGTCCATTTTGATAGCGAAAATGGTCTTTAAAGATGGGATAATCAGCTGCTGGTAAGGCAGATTAAGTCGGTTAGGGAGATGCTTTAATTGACAAGTGGATCTAAATCGGGTTTAATGTAACTAATAAAGTTACATGAAGGAGCGAATTAAATTGAAATATGCGATTACGGGTGCTACTGGTCATTTAGGGCAACAAATTGTTGCAGCTATGAAGCCGTTGGTCAAAACGTCGGAACTTTACTTAGGTGTTCATACGCCTAGTAAAGCGCAGGCTTACCAGCAACAAGGTATGCACGTTGCAGCGATTGATTATCAACAGCCGGAACAATTACGAGCGTTTTTTCAAGATAGCGATGTGTTGATCTATATTCCCAGCAAGAGCCATGACAGTTATTCACGAGTACAAGAATTTGAAAATGTGTTGGCAGCGGTTCAGCAAGCTAATGTCCAGCATTTTTTGGTGATGGGCTTTATTGCGGATCAAGTCAACAACCCGTTTGCACTATCAGCCTTTTATGGTTATGTGCCACGGCGATTGGCCGGAACCACTATTAATTATACAATTGTGCGTAATGCGTTGTATGCTGATCCACTGATTCCTTATTTACCAGAATTGATTGAGCGTCATAATGTGATCTATCCGGTAGGTGATCAAGCACTGAGCTTTATTAGTCAGATCGATAGCGCTGCGGCTTTTGCGAAGGTTGCAACAACTCCCGCGTTATTACAAGCGGGGCGGATTTATACGCTGACACAGAGTAAGGCTTACACTATGCCCGAGTTGGCAGCAGTATTGAGTCAGGCCAGTGGTCAATCGATCGGTTATCAACCAGTGACATTGCAAGCGTTCGGCGATTTATATGATCAAAATGGTGAAGGGCAGATGCTGGCGTCGATGTATGCAGGTGGGGCTTTAGGGTTGTTAGCAACGGTTAGTGATGATTATCAAACGATTATGGGTCATCCTGCACAATCATTGGCGGCATTCTTACAGGCAAATTATCACGAAGTTAATTAATCACGGAAAATTCCATGCGAGTTAATGGTGGTGACCAAATTCCATGCTATAATTTACATTAAATAGCACTTTTGGAAAGGAGGCGCCAGCATGGCAAACGGGACGCGTGCAGATTTACGCGAGCTTTTTCATCGGGGACAATTAACAATTGGTATTAGTGAACTAAGTAAAATGACTGGTGTCTCACCACGACAGTTACGGTACTGGCAAAAAAAGGGGTACATTATTCCTAAGAATGAGGATGAACCGGGGCAGGCGCGCATTTATACCATGAAGATGGTTATTAAGGCCGCCGCAATGAGTAACTTGCTACAAACCGGTTATACGTTAAAAGCGGCTGCGGCTCAGGTGGATGAGCGGATGCGACCGGCGCAAACGATGTACCACGTGCTAGTAGACCGGTATCAAGGATATGAAGTGGCGGACGATGGTCAGATTTTAGTTGATCTGGGGCCTTTTGACCCGCAACCTGATCAGGAGTTATACGCTAAGCTCGTGGGGGACCGGGTAACGTTTGAGTTAAAAACGGTATCGAAAACAGATGAATAGTAGTTTAATTTAGTCGACTTAGTATTAGAACTTGAAATAATAGTTCTAATACTAAGTCGATTTTGTTTAATGATCTGGATAAACCACTAAACACTTATTATTTTTGACTAAATACTTAAAAACGCTTAAAATATGCTATACTGTATTCTGAGGAGGCGGTTTCATGAATCAGATTACACGACAACGTCAGTTATTACAGCGTTTAGAGCAAGTACGTCAAATGAGTATTGCAGATGTCATGTCAGCTTTAGGTGTTTCTCGAGATACGGCTCGTCGTGATATTGTAGCGTTGACTGATCAGGGGCTGGCACAACGAACACATGGTGGTTTGCAAGTTCTGAATTTTGGATCCCGAATTCCTAGTTATGCGGATCGCTTACATCAATTTGATGCGGTAAAAACGGGCCTCGCTGAATTGGTTCTCCCCTTGATGAAGGTTAACCAGTATTTATTTATTGATGTCTCGACTATTCTATTAAAATTAACACAGTTAATGACCCAAAAGGCCACCGTTTACACACACTCATTGGATAATGCAATTAGCTTGGCGACTAACCCGGCAGTGGATTTGCATTTGTTGGGTGGGGCACTTAATCAAGAAAATCGTTTCTTTTCAGGATCGGCAACACTATCCGAGTTGACACCAATTTATTTTGATCAAGTATTCTTAGGAGCGGCGGTAGTAAATGAGCGTGGTATATTCTATGTGGACGCTGGGGATGCAGCTATTAAAAGGCAAGCGTTAGCTCAGACATTATGTGGGGTGTTAGTTTGTGAGCATCGCAAGTTTGGACAGATTGGGATCGCTCATTTTTGTGGTGGCCAGCTTGACCAAATTCAGGTGTTAATTACGGATGAACCATTAACGACGGAAGAACAAAGTTGGTTTATGCCAGGAACAGTCATGATTAATTTAATGGAGGAAAAAACACATGACAACAATTAAACGCATCGTAAGCGACATCGACGGGACCTTAGTCGACGATCAGGGCCAGTTACTGCCGGCTACTATTAAAGGTGTTCAAGCAGCCGTTGCACAGGGTGCCCAGATGGTCCTAGCATCTGCTCGTTCACCAAAAGGTATGTTTGGTATTGCACAACAACTTGGCATTAATTCTATGATGATTGCGTACAACGGCGCCTTAACAGCGACCACTGATGTTAACGATCAACTGACGGTTTATGAGCAATGTGCTATTCAACCGCCGTTGGCCCAGGCTGTTCAAAGCTTGATTGCGCAAAAATGGCCGGCCGCCTCAATCAATATTTATACGAATAATGACTGGTTAGTGGCTGCTAATGGCCCATGGGAACAACAAGAGGCAGCCGGAATTGGGTATCAACCGCGAGTCACAGATTTGGCTGTGTGGCTGAAGCGGACGCCAACGCCGGTGCATAAAATCATGATCATGGCGGATCCGGATGTGATTCAAGCAATTGAGCAGCGACTGATGTCAGATGAGTTCGAGCAACTAGCCGTTTACCGGTCAAAAGACACGTATTTAGAAATTGTGGCGGCCGGTGTGACGAAGGCCGCTGCGCTGATTAAATTATTACAAGACGATCAAGTCACGCCTGCCGAAGCGATTGCGTTTGGTGATAATTTTAATGATGTGGCTATGTTACAGACGGTGGGTGTGGGAATTGCGATGGCAAATGCGCCGCAAGCGGTCAAGAATGCAGCTAATACTGTGACGACTGACAATAATCATGATGGGATTCAAGCGACGTTGGCTCGATATTTTAGTTGAGAAATCGAGTTAATTGCGGATGAAATAAGCGATTGTGATAAAACGCAAAACAGTGAAAGTTCAACGCCATGTTCGTTGGACTTTCGCTGTTTTTTATATTGTAGAAGGCAGCTAAGATTATCATTGGTTGTTTAAGTAACCAATCGCTTAGCGTGTCAAAATCTCTTTAATGGCGGCACTAGCAGTCAGTGGCTCGTGTCCTAGGGCGTGGGTCAAGTCCGTAGTGTTTTCAGCCAGAGCACCGTCATTAATTGGTGCTTGAAATGAAGCAAACAAGGCTGCGGTATCATGATTTAGGCCCGTAGCTTCAAGTGATTGCGTGTATGCCGTCTGATTCACTTGAGTCACTGTGAATTGATTATCCGTGGCTTGTTGTAACGCTGCTCCAAGATCAGCATAGCTGCGTGGTGCTCCTGCCAATTCATAGATTTCCTTAGGGTCAGATAGTACAAGAATCTTGGCGGCAGCTTCAGCATATTCACGTTCTAGCGCCCAACCAGCGGTATTGTTGGCCCAATATAATGTTTCTTGATTATGAGCACCGCTTTGTAAGAAGCCCATTTCATTTTCAAGATACCAGTTGTTGCGCAAGAAACTGTGGGCGATATGGGCTGCGGTGATAGCATTTTCTGTATCACGATGGTCGCTGGCAAGCGCACTGATTGAAGTTTGAGCTTTAGGAAAGCTAGTGTAAGCGACAAAATCAACGTGCGCGGTCTGAAGTGCAGCAACAACGTTTTGATGGGCCGTAGCACGAGCAACGGGACCACCAGGTTGTGAGGAAACGAAGAGGACGCGGTCCACACCCTCAAAAGCGGCAGTCATTGAGGCACGATCATCGTAGTCGCCGACTCGAAATTGATTATTGGGAAAAAGCTGTGCGGCTTTTTCTTGATTACGTGCGATAACAATGACATTTTCAGCACCAACCAGGTTGTTAAGGGTATTGACGGCGGATTGACCAAACTTACCAGTAGCGGCAGTGATTGCGTATTGCATAGTGAAGACTTCCTTTCGAATTGCTGTATCAATAAAAATTACAGTGATTAGCTTAACACATGTAACTTGAAAGTCAACAACTATGCTTTGCGTGACTAGTGCAAAAATAATTTAAACGTTGATTAACTAATGATAATATATGAAAATCATTAGATTAATTAATGATTACTCCTTTTTCTTGTGATTTTATAAGTTACGTCAATGTGCTGGCTGAAAATAGTGTTAGATAACTGTGTCGAATCTAAATTTACTAGATTTAAAAATGTTTTAGCATCTGCTTATCAGTGGGCATTGTTTTGACTAGCAAAGTAGTCTAAAAAACATTGACCATATGAATTTAAGGATTCGTTTTTTAGATAACAAAGGTTAATATCGGCAACAACTGCTGGTTGGATTGGACGACAAACTAAATCAGTATCTGTAGGAACCAATTTTTTCATGAGCAATGAGATGCCTAGTCCTTTTTTTACAAAGTTAAGAATATTCTCAATAATTCGATCGGCATAAATAACATTAGGCGTAAAGCCGCTTTGCTTACAAATCGTCATACAAAGATCATATGGGCGGGAATTAACTGGTTGGAAAATAAAGTCTTCATTTGCTAGTTGCTGTAGCTTGATTTTGGGTTGTTTTGCTAATGGGTGGCTGATAGGGAGAACGGCGACTAAGTGATCTTCGGCATATGGTAGGTGGTTAAATAAATTCGTATGTTGAACCTCTTTAATAAAGGCAAAATCTAAAGTCTGATTGAGTAGCATGGGTTCTAAGTCTTCAGAAGGAGCTGATTTTACTTGGCAATGGATGTGAGTTGTTTTTATAAATCCAGAAATCAAATCCAAGATGCCGTATTCGCTGATAGACGGAATTCCGCCGATGACGATTCCTTCATCTTCGGCATGACGACGATTGATTTCATCCGTTGCTTGTTGTGACAAGTTGTGAATTTGTTGCGCGTATTTTAAGTAAATCTTACCGTATTCGGTTAATGATACTTGACGGGTTGAACGTTCAAAGAGCGTTACACCGAGGTCGCTTTCTAAGCGCATGATTCGTTTTGAAAATGAAGATTGCGAGATATAGCAGGCGTCTGCGGCTGCGGAAAAACTCCGGTAATGGGCGAGTGCTAAGAAATTATTTAAGTATTGTAAATCCATTGCAAGTCCACCTCGTTTTGCTGATTGGTAAAATTGAAATCGCTTTATTCTTTTCTGGAATAAGTATAGTCAGACTTAGAATTGCGTGTCAAATGGCAAATAGCCATAATAAGGGTATAGAAAACGCTTTCTTAATTGTGAGAAGGGAAGGCAGCGTTATGCATAATTTTAAAGCAGGTTTTGGTAAAGCAAGGATTCAATTTAATCCTGACGAAGCACCAATCCGAGAATTTGAAGCTAAACTAGATGATTTGTATTGCCGCGTCTTGCTTATTAGTGGACCAGATAATTGGGCACTCGTTTCGTTTGACCTAACATCGCTACGAGCGACTGCAATCAAACGATATCGTGAATTGGTTGCCGAGCTATTAGCAATTACACCAAGCAAGGTGTGGGTAACGGTGACCCATACATTTGCTGCCCCTCACCTACCAAGTACGACTGAGACACCGGCTAAGCAGGCGAGCTATCAATTAATTGATCGTAAACTAGTTGAAAGCTTGAAGATTAGCTGTCAATTAGCGCAGGAAGATTTACAGACTGTTGAGATTGGACAAGTAAATGTTAATTGCCCACTCAATGTCAACCGTAATATTTTGATCGAACAAGGCTGGTGGTTAGGGCGGAACTTTGAAGGCTATAGTAATCATCAATTGCGGATCTTAGCTTTCAAACGGGCAGATCAGACCGTTAATTTAGTCGTGAACTATGATATTCAACAGAGTGTTATGGATCACATCACAGATGACCGTGGTCGACGAGTTATTTCCAGTGATTTGATGGGGAATGGCATTCAAGGCTATGAGCAGAATGATCAAGTAGCAATCTTTATACCGGGATGTGCCGGAGATCAACGCCCACTTTTTACTGGTGAAGCAGCGCCGTCATTTGCGGTTGTCAGGACTTTGTTAATTAATCAGGCGGTGATTGTTACGGAAAGTCTGCAACGCGCCGTTCAGAAAATTCAGGACTGGCAACCGTTGCAGCGACTTTGGAGTAGCCAATTACCGGTGTCGGTACCAACACAAGTACAACAGCACGGTACGTTTGAGATAAAGCCAACGAAGACTTATAAGTTTGAACCAACTGGACAGATGACCACCTTACATTTGTGGGCAGTGCGAATCAACCAGTATGGAACTGTGGGAACTGAACCAGAGTTGAACAGTATGTTCGGTGAAAGTTGTCGGCGAGCAATCGCTGGTGATGCAACAACGATGATTGCAACATTGGTCAATGGCGCTGCCAAGTATTTGCCAGAGAAACTTGATTTCGACAGAATAACGTATCAATCAATGAATACGCAGTTGGGTCAAACCGCTGATCAACGCCTGTTAGACGCTTGCGTACGGTTTGGACGAATAATGCGTGAGGAGGATGCTAGATGTTAGTTGGACATGCTAGAAAAGATATTACGCCAACCGAGCCATTTTATTTATTGGGGTATAAGACAGAACTGAGGAATCAGCCAGCAAAAGGAATTCATGACCATATCTTTATCAATGCACTACTTTTTTATGATGAACAGGGCAATGAATGCTTTCTGGCAACTGGCGACTTATTGGAATTAGAAGATATTGTTGCGGCTGATATTCGGCAAAAAATTAGCCGTAAATATGGGATTGCCATGGATCATGTCATTATTGGCGTGACTCATGATCATCACTCAGTACGCGATTATCATCGGACCTGGGAGTTTGGTGAATTCAGTCAGTCCTACTATGACTTTTTCGTAGATAGCTTTGTGCAGGCTTTTGAGGATTGTCGAGAAACGTTAACCGATGTGACCGTCCAATATGGGCAACAAGAAATCTTCGGGTTTTATAGTAATCGTAACCATGCTAATCGACCGGCAGATAATGCCGTTAGTGTCGTTAAGTTTATTGCTGATGGTCATGCAATTGCGGGAATCGTGAATATGGCAGTTCATTCGACAGTTTTGGGCCCTGATAATCAATACTTAACAGCCGATCTTGCAGGTAACACTTGTACTAAACTAGCGGAGGAATGGGGCTTTTTCCCATTAATGTTAATTGGTTGTGCGGCTGATTCTAGTAATCGTTATGAGCGGCAAGGACGTGATTTTGCGGAATTAGCACGTGCAAGTACGGGATTAGCTACAGCCATTGCCAAGATTCAGACCCCTAAACGGCTAAAGCTTGGTAAGATTCGAACATTGACGTTAAGCCATGAAGTCGTTAATGATAAAGCAGTATATGATCAAGATTTGCGGACGATGATTGGTGACTTACAAAGCGGTGCAATCAAGTCGGTTGGTTCACAGCCGATTGATGCCATCATTGAGAAGTGTACAAGTCAGCTTGAAGAACCTCAGTTTCACGATTTATTAGGTCTCCAGTTATTAGATATTGGGGAACTAAGACTGTTCGTCTTTCCCGGCGAGCTCGCTTCGGCAGGGGCGAAAAGTTTACGAGCTTCAACTGATAAGACTGTGCTGGTAGCCGGTTATTGCAATGGTTTTCATTACTACTTTTTGCAAGCACAAGACTATGGGCTGTCATTTGAAACAATCGGTAATCCGGTGCCCGCGGGAACGTTTGAAGAGATTATCGCTAAGTTTGTGACCGGCAGTCACCTCTTAGACACTTATGAGAAATATCATTAACTAACAACGAGTCATAATCGGGACTCCCTGAGAATAAGTCGATTACGTCATAACCGATAACGAAAATAATTGAAGGGGTTGTCAAACATGGATTATAAACCGCTTGCCAAAGACATTCTAAAAAATATTGGGACCAAGAGTAACGTCAAGAGTATCACGCATTGTGTAACCAGAGTGCGATTCGTCTTGAAGGATGAATCAAAAGCCAACGATGAAGCTGTTAAAGATCTCGACGGTGTTCTTGATGTTGTTAAGCAGGGTGGTCAGTACCAAGTCGTCATTGGCCCAAGCGTGGGTAGTGTGTATGATGCCATTTTAGATGTCGCTAATTTTCCAGATGATGTCGTCAATGGTGGTGAGATAGCTGCACCAACGGATGATGATGCTGAGGAAAAAGGCTTTTTAAATAAGGCATTGGGATTGATTAGTTCAATTTTTATTCCAGTACTTGGCTTGTTGTCCGGTGCCGGGATGATCAAAGCAATCTTGTCACTATGTACGGTGACAGGACTATTAACTGACAAAAGCGGCACTTATATTATTTTAAGTGCATTAGGCACTACACCCTGTCAAGTACACAGTTTAAATAATATAAATTATGATGCTTTAAATCGGAGGGCATGATTTCGACATTCTGTCGGGGTCATGCCTTTTAATGACTTTTGACGTCGACCGTTGTTGTACCAGTCAATTGCTTTGGTAATGTTTTGAAGTAATTCTTCTTTGGTCAATGCGGTTTTAAAACTTAAGTCCTCATCTTTTAAATGACTCCAGAAACTCTCCATAGGCGCGTTGTCTCCAGGTGTCCCCGGTCTTGACATGCTATGGCAAATGCCATAGCTATTAAGGGCCCGATTGAATTCTAATGATGTATAGGCCGAACCTTGGTCAGTGTGTAAAATTAATTCGTTGGCGGCCAGGTCATTACTTTTCATTGCTTTATTAACAGTTGCTGTCACCAGTGTTGTCGTTTCGGTATCATCGATCGCCCAGGCAACGATACTGTGATCGTGTAAATCCTTGATGGCACTAAGTCGTAGTTTGTTGAGACTTTGATTACCGTATTTTAATTCAGTACAGTCGGTTGTCCAAACCTTATTAGATTCTTCCTGATTAAAATCATGCTTGATGATATTGGCTGACATCATTTCTTTATATTCCGCTTTACGATCATGTTTACTAATGCGAATCGATGATTTGATATGGTTAACTTGCATTAATCTTCTGATACGTTTGGCATTCACATGGTACTCAGTCTCTTCGTTGATGTGCATAACTAAGGTTTCAACACCAAATATATAATTATGGCTAATTTCTAATTTAAGCATGAATTTAACTAGCTCATCATTTAGTCGTTCATTAGCGGTTAATGTCCGGTTCAACCATTTATAATATGACCTCCGCTTGATCCCGACTTCTTGACACAACCAACTTATGGGATATTTACCGGCTAGTTCTTGAATTGCCTGATATTTTGAGATCCGGTCGATTGATGACCAACCACTTACTTCACTCTCCTTTGAATCTCTTTCAATTTTTTTGACAGGTCCTTTTCCATTTCCAAATGTTTAGTTCTAGCTTCTAATTCTTTTATTTTCAGTTTAGCGATATCTAACTCGGTAAGTGGCGTAGCTTTACTTTTCCCACGGCGGTCGGCTAAAGCGTCCACACCGCCGTTATTTAGCTTCTTGACCCAGGTATAAACTTGTTGATACGAGACCTCAAAATGGCTAGCGGCCTCGTGGTAAGCATAGTCGTTGGCGATAGTCCATTGAGCTATTTCAATGCGTTCAATTTGGGTTGTCTTGCGTCCGTCTTTCATCTTTCGGTTCCTCGGATTTCTATTGGAATAAGTTTTCTTTCCAATAGTATAATCTCTAAACCAATTAGACACCATCCCGGCGCTACTCAAACCATACTTGGTGGCTAATTTTGGAAAAGACAGCTTTTCTTTGATATGTTCCTGTACAATCCTTTCTTTGAATGCTTGAGAATAGCTGCGATTTTTTCTTTGATGCCTTAAGCCTTCACTTCCATTGAGATCGTACAATCTTTTCCATTGATGAATAACGTTTTTATTTATTTGTAGATCCCTGGCAATTGATTGCACCGTATGGTTATTATCAATCAGATTAAGAATGTTAATCTTTTCATCAAATGAATACTTTCTATTTGAACGCATACAAAAACCCCTTAGGTACACAGATTTTTTATTATTTAATCTGTGTACCTAAGGGGTAGTATATCCTCCTTAGGTGATACGCTATTTTACTTTTTCCCAATCGTCATTGGTTGGAGTGCCGCGCGAAAGTTTGGTTTGAAAGAAATCTATGGCATCACGTTGGGGGCGTTCTTGGTCTATCCAACGCTAGTTACGGCGGCTAGTAGTACGGCCGTAACAACGATTTTTAAAGGGACCATCTTTGCGTTGAAGTATAAGATGACGTTTTTAGGGATTCCCGTGGCATTACAGTCATACTCAAGTACGGTTATTCCAATCATCATTATTGTCTGGTTCGCCAGTTACGTTTATAAATATTGTGAAAAAGTGATTCCAGATGTTTTAAAAATGGTTTTCGTACCGTTCTTTACACTATTGATTGCTGGTGTGGTTAGTTTGATTATCATTGGACCAATCGCGATGATCTTGCAAAATATTTTGAGTGATACGGTACTATGGTTAGTTGGTCTCAATAAGGGGATTGCAGGGTTCTTGCTTGGCTTCTTCTGGAGTATCTTAGTGATGTTCGGTCTACATTGGGCGGTTATTCCGTTCTTTGCAATTGACGTTGCGCACTACGGGTATGACGTCATCAATCCGTTGATTTTTGCAGGCGGCTTAGCTGTGTTAGGATCTGCGGTCGGTATTGCAATTCGAGCGCGTGACGAACGGGTTAAGAGTATGTCAGTGGCTGCTGCCATTTCTGCTTTCTTTGGGATTAACGAGCCGGCACTCTACGGTGTGTTGATTCCACGGAAAAAGGTGCTGTTAACTTCATTTCTAGCTGCTGGGATTGGCGGCGCGATTGCCGGTTTCTCAGGTTCCAAGCTCTACTCATTTGGTGCCAGCGGTATCTTAGGGTTACCATGCTTCATTAATCCAAAGGGGATTGATGCCGGGTTTATCGGGCTATGTATTAGTGGGGTCGTGGCTTTCGCCTTTGCCCTAATCGCTGCTTTGATCGTTGGGGACAAAAAGGATGCAAAGTCGAAACCAAGTAAGCAACAACTTGCTGAACATAGCGATGTTTATGCACCAGTTACAGGTGAAAGCTTTGACCTAACGACCGTTAATGATGGTGTTTTCTCAAAGTTAGTCTTAGGTGACGGTATTGCCGTTAAGCCAAGTGAGGGTAAGGTCTATGCGCCAGTTAGTGGTATCGTTCGGGTGGCTTATCCCACCGGCCATGCAGTTGGTCTGGCCAGTGATGATGGCGAGGAAATCTTGATTCACATTGGGATTGACACAGTCAACCTGGAAGGCGAACATTTTAAGATGCATGTTGCCCAAGGGATGCGAGTTAAAAAAGGTGATTTATTAGTTGATTTTGATGAAGCTGCAATCGCTGCAGCTGGATATGATACGACTGTAATGATGATTGTAACCAAGTCGGAACACTTAAAGAGCGTCATGCCGACCCAGTTTGGGCCAGTAACCAATGCGACTAAGGTGTTAGATGTTGAATTACAATCAAGCTCAGTCGAAGCGGGTACCACGGTAGCGACAAATAATTGATAGTATAAGGAGCGATTTTTAATGATTATTGATGCGAATGTTTACTGGTTGCCAGATGAGTTGTTTACTGATCCAGTATTACAAGCTAAGTTTATTCAGGCAGTTAACAATGGTCGAGATTCTAAGGCGACGGTTAGCACTAACGCTGATGGGTCTAAGAAAATCGTAATTGAAGAACCAATTGGCCAAAGTAGTCTGGACTATTTTCAAAATGATTATTTGCTTGAGCATCAGTTACAGGATATGGATGAAGGTCGAGTTGATATGGCCGTCTTAAAATTGCCGGGCTGTCAGGAATGGCTCGATCTTGACCTGTGCAAAGTTTTTAATCGTGCAGTTGCAAAACACGTCCAAGAAAGTAAGGGGCGGATGGTTGCATTGGCTACTGTTCCACCATATGCTACTGCTGCTAATCTTGCTGAACTAGATTATTGTATTGATGAACTTGGGCTGAATGGGATTCAATTATCAACGCATTATGCGGATGGTTACTTGGATAGTCCAGCCTATCGAGAATTTTTCCGATACGTTGCAACTAAGAAAATCCCAGTCTATGTCCACCATTCACCAGTACCAATGGAATATGGTGCAATCAAGGACTATGAGAATTTACGGCGCTCATATGGCCGTTGTGAGGATCAGATAACGGCAATCGGTCGTGAGGTCTTCAGTGATTTATTTGTAGAATTACCTGAATTACAATTAATCCATTCAATGCTTGGTGGTGGGTTCTTC
This sequence comes from Lactiplantibacillus paraplantarum, assembly GCF_003641145.1. Lineage (NCBI taxonomy): Bacteria > Bacillati > Bacillota > Bacilli > Lactobacillales > Lactobacillaceae > Lactiplantibacillus > Lactiplantibacillus paraplantarum. The sequence goes on along the minus strand of NZ_CP032744.1, from coordinate 2,853,897 downwards.
ACTTATAAGACCATGTTGTTACCACATGATTCTGGCAATGGTCGTTTTGATACAACAAATAGCGTTAGTGTGAAACACCGCTTAGAGCATAATATTTTTTACGAAGTTTCACATGCCCAACCGTGGGGAACGGACAATCTTGAGATAGCCATCAAAGTATTGGGAGCAGGCAATGTGATTTATGGGTCATCCTATCCAGTTAAAACGTCATGGATGACAGCAGGGCCGGAGATGATTAAGCAATTAGAAGTTGATACTAGTGTTGTTGAGAATATTTTAAGTGCTAATGCCAAGAAAATCTATCGCATTATTCCGTCAGCGTAAATAGGCGGGCGAACTCAGCATAATAATTTCAGCAGTTAGCGCTGATAGCCAGTGATGGGGTCTATCAGTGTTAACTGTTTTTTATTTAATAATGATAACCTTTCTAAGTCGTTGGGAATAGGAGTAGGTTGGCCGGTTTGAGATGATAATATGAAGAAGTTAAGTTGTTATAGCCTGTCGTACGAGATTGGATGTCACTGGTTGGTCAAAATGGTTGCTGTCAATCAAGTGAATGGCGATTTAAATAGGATAAAAATAGACGCTTCAGGAGGTGACTTTGAATTCCTGAAACGTCTAATTTAGTATTTCGGTATGAATAAGGTAAAGCACACTCAGAGATAGCCTGAGTCCGTATATTAACAAATAGATCACATATAATCTATTTGTTTTTCAATGCTGTTAAGATTCGTTGCGCCGCCTGCCCATTAAAGTCATTGGTTTGTAATCGCTCGAAAACGTCCCTCATAATGTGCATCAGTTGTTGATCGGATAATCCCTGGGCGGCCAAAGTATTGAGCATGACCTGTAAGAGGTCCATTGGGAGAACGGGCCGCTGATCAGGATGGGCACTAAAGAATTCTTGCACTGCCTGATCATGGAGTCGCCAGTAGACCGGATTTTGAACATCATCAAAAATCGTTTTGAGTTGTTCTAGTGCCGGTGATAATGGTATGTTTTTGGCAATAATGGTGGTTAACATGCCATCACGTGCTGGGATACGCACATCTGCAATATAGTCTTTTAGAAGTAAAAAATGGGTCTTAAATGGTGGCCGTAAAGTAAAGGTCATTGTTAATGTAATTTGACTATCAGTAGCTGCCATGATGATTCCCCCTCAAAGTTAATTGGCAGTGATGATGGATAATTAATGACGTTTGGTAAAGCGGACCACTGCTTCACAACGCGCTGTTTGTGGAAACATATCGATTGACTGGATATAATCCACCTGATAGCCGCGCGTCAACGCTTGTAAATCTTGTGCGAGCGTCGATGGATTACATGAGATGTAGACCAGCTTTTCAGGTGCGCTTTGCAAGATAGCGTCAATCAAGACGTTATCTAGGCCAGTCCGTGGTGGGTCAACGACCATCGCGTCCGGTGTAAAACCACTAGCTAACCATTGTGGTAACAAAACTTCAGCTTCGCCAACTTCATAGTGGGCATTGGTGATCTGATTACGCTGTGCGTTGGCATTAGCATCCGCAACAGCCGCAGGGATCGTATCCATCCCTCGGACTTCTTTGGCAACATCAGCTAGCGACAAGCCAATCGTTCCAACACCGGAATAGGCATCAACGAGTGTCTCGTTGGGAGCCAAGTTTAGTGCTTCTCGCGCCAATCGGTAGAGTTGCTTAGTTTGTTGCGGGTTTAATTGGAAGAAAGCACGAGCGGATAAGTCAAAAACGAGCCCGTCGAGTTCCTCTGTAATCGTTGGCTTGCCAGCCAGCAAGGTCGTTTGATCACCCCAAATCAGTGACGTTTTACCTGCGTTGACGTTTTGCATGACTGAGACGACCATTGGTAATTTTTCAGCAATCTTTATCAATAATTGATGTTTCTTTGGTAACTTGGGTGTATTGGTGATGAAGACAAGTTGGACTTCACCAGTCGCTGCCGCAGCTCGCACAACAATTGTTTTAACGATACCAGAATTATGTGCTTCATCATAAATGGGCACTTGGAGTTCTTCAAGCCAAGCAACGACTTGGCGCATGACTGTCATGGTCGCTGGCATTTGAACGGAACAAGTTGGTAAATCAACTAGGTCATGGCTATTTTCTTTGTATAAGCCAGCAGCGACGTGACCATCGATCATCCGAACCTGAAATTGGGCTTTATTCCGATATTCATATGGATCAGCCATACCAATAGTTGGGCGGACATCGTAGTGGCGGTAGCCAGCGGGTCGATACTTTTCAAGTGCTTGTCTGATCAAATCTTGTTTAAAAGCTAACTGGGCCGGATAGTCGAGGTGTTCGAGTTCAAAACCACCGACTTCCCCAGCGTAAGTATCACGGGGATCAACCCGGTCGGGGCTAGGTTTACGAATGCTACGAATATTAGCTTCGAGGTAACGTGGGTGAACTGCGGTAACTTCAGCAACTACGACTTCATCGGGTAGCGCGCCCTTGACAAATGTAATGACGTGTTTGTAATAGCCAATACCTTCACCGTTAATACCTAGGCGCCGAATAGTCAGTGGGAAGCGTTGACCAATGGTGACCGTCGTTTGTACTTTTTCGGTCGGTGGTTGCCGACGACGATCATTGTGTGATCGTGATTGGTGCGAATAATGATTAGATTGTGGCATAAGTTTAATTTTGACCTCGTTTTTCTGTGAACTGTGTTAACCCCCATTATAGCATGCGGTCGTTGATAGGATAACCGGAGAGGATTAGTTGAAAGCCTTCTTGTTATTAGGTTATAATGATTCTAAATTAGCAGTGGGGGGTGGATCGTGTGGATTCATTGATTAGACTCAAAAAGGTTAATTATCAAGTTGCGGATCAACATATCTTATATGATATTGATTGGAAGATTCCAACTGGCGCACATATTACGTTGACTGGCCCATCGGGTGGTGGTAAAAGCACGTTATTACGAATTATTGCGGCGATGATCTCCAAAACAAGTGGCGATTTAATTTTCGATGGCCAGCCCATTGAAAGCTATGATCCGATTATGTATCGACGGCAAGTTTCTTATTGTTTTCAACAACCGACATTATTTGGTGAGACCGTGGCGGATAATTTAGCTTTTCCGTACCAAATTCGCAAACAAACGATGGATATGAAACGGGTGGTGACGGCTTTGAATAACGTCGGATTGTCAGAACGGACACTCCATCAGCCAATTACTGAGCTTTCTGGTGGTGAACGTCAACGGGTCGCCCTGATTCGTAATATCTTATTTTTACCGAAAGTGCTGTTGCTGGACGAGGTGACAGCTGGTCTGGATGAAGATAATAAACAAATTGTGCACAGGTGGTTACGTCAGTTAAATACCCAAGCTCACGTGACAACCATTATGATTACCCATGATGCTACGGAAATTGCCGCAGCCAATCAATTGGCGAAAGTCGTTGCGGGTCGATTGGAGGTGCACGCATGAATTTAGCGGTTAACAATACGTCGCTATTCTTAGCAGCAATGCTAGTTTTGGTGGCATTAGGAATTAGTTTGTGGCAAAAGCTCGGATTAGACAAGGATATCGTGATTGGGGTTATTCGGGCCGTAGTTCAGCTATTTATTGTGGGCTACTTATTAAAATATATTTTCCGTGTTAATAATTTGTGGCTGACATTAGCGATGATTGGCTTCATTATTTTTAATGCCGCTTGGAATGCGAAAAAACGTGGGCCAGGGATTGACCACGCCTTGTCAATTTCACTACTAGCTATTTTAGTTAGTACGGGAGTGACATTGGGCGTACTAGTTTTATCGGGAGCGATTAAGTTTGTACCATCGCAAATGATTCCAATCTCTGGGATGATTGCTTCCAACTCAATGGTAGCTATTGGATTGGCTTATCGAAGTCTCAATAGTCAGTTTCATGATCAGCGCCAGGGTGTGCTAGAACGACTGGCATTAGGTGCTGGGTTGCTAGATGCTTCAATTGCAATTGTACGTGAGGCAATCCGGACTGGCATGTCGCCAACGATTGATTCGGCTAAAACGGTGGGCCTAGTTAGTCTTCCCGGGATGATGTCCGGGTTGATCTTTGCGGGGGTCGATCCGGTGCGGGCCATTAAGTATCAAATCATGGTTACGTTCATGCTCTTGTCGGCGACTAGTTTAGGTTCCATCATTGCGTGTTATTTAGCCTATCGCAATTTCTATAATGAACAAAAACAGTTGAAGTAATGGCTCCTGATTGCAGTCCAGTCGGCACTCCTTTATGATGGAGTCTGGAATAAAACTTAATGCGGGGGTGTTGATGTGAATAACTCAGCGGTTTGGGTGCCAATTCCAGCAATTGTTTACTGGGGCTGGGTGGTGCCAATCACGTTTGGGGTCATTTTTGGTTGTCGTTATCATCGCGATAAGGTTCGGCTTGGTAACGGCATTTGGTTTTCGCTATTTTTCTATTCTTTTTTAACAATGTTAGCGATAACGATTTTAGGTAGTAATATCCACTGGCTGATATTGGTAAGTGGGACGCTGTTCGTTTTACTAATACTATTAATCGGCTTGATCTTCACGTTGCAAGCGTTCTTATTACTATGGAACGCGTGGATTATGTGGCGGCATGAAAGTCACACGTTAGCGAATATGTTAACGCTATATTTAGGATTAGCAATTCTGATATTACCGTTTTTAGGTAATTTATTAAATAATCACGTCCCGCAACCAGTTAGTTATTTTCTGACGGTCTTTCCGAACCTCGTGATTTTTTATCTTGGCTTTTGGTTTTATAACTACCTGACGATGTTGACGATTTATCAATTCAATTGGCCACGTCTGCGCCAAGATTATATTATCGTGCTGGGTGCCGGTTTGTTGGATGGCAAGCGTGTCTCACCATTACTAGGTCAACGTATCATGCGTGGATTGCGCTTTTATCAGAAGCAACAGCGCAAGACTCACCATCGAGCCGTGATGATTTTTTCTGGTGGTCAGGGTGGTGACGAAACGGTTCCGGAAGGGCAAGCCATGCTGGAATACGCGATTGCACATGGTTTACCGGTTAAGGATGGCTGGGCGGAAACGCAGTCGAAAACGACCTTACAAAACATGCAGTTTAGTAAACGATTGATTGATCAAGGGCCAGTTAAAAACCCCCGGACGATTTTTGTCACGAATAATTATCATACTTTTCGGGCCGGCATGTTTGCCAAACAGGCGGGACTAAAAGCAGATGGTATTGGTGCGCGGACAGCTAGGTTCTTTCTGCCGGATGCTATTATTCGTGAGTATATTGCAATATTCGTTCGTAATAAGTGGTGGCACGCGGTAGCGATGGTTGGCATCTTGATTGTATCGTTGTTGTTGACCTGGTTTGATATTTATCAAGCATCGTTATAATCAATATTGTTGATTAGAGATATCCTGAGCTAGCTAGATGGTGGCTTGGGATATCTTTTTAGGTTGTTACTGGATTGTACGAGTTATTACTCAGCATAGAACATGGTTAAAATTATTAAATACAGTCAGTCTTAACCCGATCTCCGGGGCTAAGTGTGGCGGAAGCAGGGCGGATATGTATTTGAATTCTCCATAAAACTACTACGCAAGTTCAAATACGTGTCTTATTCTAGGTAGTCTGAGAAAACTTACCGGCCGCGTTTCAGGAAGGCATTCGGATGGCTGATGAACGACTATTCAACTTGGTATAATTGGTTGTTGGGTGGTGTGTTCAGCTAAACGTTGTGCTAGTGCGAACCGGTTAATAGACCAATAAATTTATTTTTCTTGACAAATTAACAATAGGTCGTTATATTGATTATGGAAACGATTCCAAATGGAGGTGCTTAAATGACAACGATTAGTGAAATAGCAGCTGAAGCAGGTGTAGGCGTTGGGACCGTCTCGCGATATTTAAATCATCGGCCTAGTGTCTCGGTTGCTAAGAAAAAGCAGATCCAGGCGGCAATCGAAAAATTAAATTATACTCCGAATGCCATTGCCAGTCAGTTACGTGCACGTAGTACCAATACGATTGGTGTACTGGTCTCACGAATTTCCAACCCGTTCTTTGCACAACTATTTGATGCTTTGGAACGGGAACTAAACCGGTATGGTTTTCAAGTGATTGTAATGCAGACACACGATGATGCGCTGGCAGAACAGCGTTTTCTAGATAAGCTTAAACAACAACAAGTTGATGGCGTTATTCTAGCTTCTATTGAAAATCAACGATTACTAGAGCAGTTGGCAGCGACATATGCTAATCAAATGGTGTTATTGAATGAGGAAACGGCTGACATTGGTATTCCAATGATTAGTTTAAATCACTACCAGGCAACCAGCGATGCATTGGCATATTTGTATCACCAAGGTCATCGGCGAATTGCTTATGCCACGGGTGGGGATTTTCCTAGCACCCATCATGGACGTTCACGAACACAAGCTTATTTAGATTTTTGTGAAGAACAGCAACTGGCTGTAAATAATGATTGGATTTTTGCACAACAACATACGATTACGGATGGACAGGCATTGGGGAAGCAGTTGGCATACTTAAATCCTAGTGACCGGCCGACTGCGATATTTACAAATTCCGACGAGGTGGCTGTAGGGGTGATCGATGAGTTGCAGCGACAACATTTTCGGGTTCCCGATGATATGGCCGTGATGGGATATGATGATCAGCCTTTCGCGGCGGTTGCACAAGTTCCGTTAACGACGGTTCGGCAACCGGTAGCGGCGATGGCTAAGATGGCGGTCGATCAGCTGTTACACCACTTGGGACGATTAGATCGACCTGAGTTAACCATTGATTTAAAATTAGATTTAATTAGAAGAAAAAGTGCTTAGGCTTTTTTCTTTAAGCAAATTTGGAATCGATTCCAATTATAAGGAGTGCTCATAATGCAAACAAATTGGTGGCAAAAAGAAGTTTTCTACCAAATTTACCCGGCGTCATTCAAAGATGCTAATGATGATGGTATTGGTGACTTGCGCGGGATTATTCAGATGTTACCTAGGCTGAAGCAGCTGGGAATTACCACGATCTGGTTGTCTCCGATATACCAATCACCGATGGTCGATAATGGCTACGATATTTCTGATTATCAAGCTATTGATCCTCGGTTTGGAACGATGGCTGATTTTGATGAATTGATGGTGGCAACTAAACGTTTGGGATTAAAAGTGATTTTAGATTTGGTCATCAATCATACTTCTGACCAACATGCATGGTTCCAAGCCGCAATTAAATCGCCAACGAGTCCGTATCGTGATTTTTATATTATTAAACGCGGCCAACATGGTAATCCACCTAATAATTGGCGTTCAAATTTTGGTAAAGGCTCGTCATGGACGCTGCTACCAGGAAGTCACGACGAGTATTATCATCATGTCTTTTCTAAACAACAACCGGACCTAAATTGGGAAAATCCGGTTTTAAGACAACGACTTTATCAAATGATTAATTGGTGGTTGGCCAAGGGGGTTGCAGGTTTTCGAATTGATGCGATAACATTCATTAAAAAAGATCAAGATTTTGCCACCATTAGCCCTGATGGTGTTGATGGTTTAGGTAAAGTCAAACGTAAATCAGAAAATCGACCTGGAATTGAAAAATTCTTAACTGAATTGAATGCTGTTACTTTTAAACCCGCTAATGCGGTGACAGTTGGAGAAGCATCAGGAGTTAGTTATGACCAACTTGGACAATTCATCGATAAAACAGGGTACTTTTCAATGATTTTTGACTTTCACTATGCAGATATTGATATTGAATCCGGCTCAGAGTGGTATCGCCGTGTTAAGTGGACACCTGCAGATTTGCGACATGCAATCTTTAAGAGTCAACTGGCGATTCAAAACGTCGGTTGGGGAGCCAACTTTTTTGAAAATCACGATCAACCACGTAGTATTGATAAATATATCCAGGCACCAGCATATCGTAATGAAATAGGTGCCAAAGCGTTAGCATTACTTTATTTCAACTTACGGGGTTGTCCATTTATTTATCAAGGACAAGAGCTAGGCGTTACGAATGCGCGGCGCGACTCGATTACAATGTTTAACGATTTGAGTAGTCGCGACAACTATGATCGTGCTATTGAGGAGGGATACTCAGCGAATGACGCACTTGCTTTTGTAAATGCTCGTTCCCGCGACAATGCGCGGTTGCCATATCCATGGGATGATTCCGTCAATCAAGGTTTTAATCAGGGGGCCAAACCGTGGATTGCGCCAAAGCAGCTGCATGATAAAGTGGATTGGCAAAGCGAACAATTAGATTCAAATTCAGTTTGGCATTTTTATCAATCATTGATTAAGTTGCGGCAAGTATCGGATTTAAGCCATGATTTAATCGTCGGTGATTTCCAGCCAATTACTTGTGATTGTGACCAAGTGATTGCTTATCAACGTGGTCAAAAGGTTCAAGTTTATGTTAATTTAAGTACGGATTTTTTGAGCTTAACGCTACCTGATGGCAAACCACGATTAAATAATTACGCCCATTATCAGCCTAATACGTTGGAGCCATACCAAGCCATTCTTTTTGAGGTGAATTCAAATGAGTAAAAACTATCAAGCACTTGCGAAACAAATTATCGATATTGTTGGTGTTGACAATGTTGAGTCTGTCACCCATTGTCAGACACGATTGCGGTTTGTCGTTAAAGACCCTAAGCGGATTGACAAGGCTGCACTTGAAGATTTAGATGAAGTTAAAGGCGTTTTCTTTGGCTCAGGACAGTATCAAATTATTATTGGTACTGGGGTCGTTAACGATGTGTATGATGCAATCGAAAAGCTACATTTAGTTAATGCAATTTATGGTCAGGAGACAGCGGCCACGACGACTACGTCTACTGATGATCAAAAAACGGCATTACAACGCTTTATGGCGATGCTTTCGGGAATCTTTATTCCGATTATTCCAGTGATTGCAGCCACTGGACTTTTCCTAGGGTTACAAAGTGCACTGACTAATGACCAGGTTTTACAATTGTTTGGGACTTCTTCAGCCGCTATTCCAGCAAGTCTCAATACCGTGATTTCAGTTTTAACGGGAACTGTTTTTTCATTTTTACCAGCTTTAATTGTTTGGTCAACATTTCGCTACTTTAAAGGTACGCCAATTGTTGGTATTGTAATTGGGTTAATGCTAGTTTCACCTTCGCTGCCTAACGCGTATTCAGTTGCGGGTGGGACGGCTAAAGCAATTATGTTATTTGACAAGATCCCAGTTGTCGGCAGTCAAGGGTCCGTGTTAACAGCGCTAGTTGCTGGCTTTCTAGGAAGTAAGTTGGAACGTTATTTCCATAAGCACGTGCCTAACGTCCTAGATCAAATATTAACCCCTTTTTTAACAATGTTGGTTACTTTTGGTATTATGATTTTAGGAGTAGGGCCGATTGTCCACTGGATTGAAAATATTATGATTGCTGGTGTGGAAGGCCTGATCAACCTACCATTCGGGATTGGTGGTTTCTTGATTGGTGCTGCTTATCCGTTGATGGTGTTAGTGGGTATCCATCAGATGATGATTGCCATCGAGACGTCACTATTAGCGGCGACTAAACTAAATCCATTAATTACATTGGAAGCAATGTATGGCTTTGCTAATCTAGGTGTGGCTTTAGCAATGATTTTACGGGCTAAGTCGCAAAAGGCTAAGGCTAATTTTATTGGCGCGTTCTCTTCACAGCTATTTGGGGTTTCGGAACCAACCTTGTTTGGGGTCTTAATCCGCTATAACTTCAAACCATTGATTGTAACCGTTTTAACTAGTGGATTGGGTGCCGGCGTTCTAAGCATTTTGAGCGTTGCTGCCAATTCATATGGGTTGGCTGTAGTACCCTCTTACCTGATGTATATTTATAATGCCCGTGATTTACTGATCTATACGATAGTCTCATTACTGACGGTAGTTGTGGCTTTTGTTGCGACTAACATGTTTGCGATTCCTAAAGATATTTTAAAAGCTGACCAAGTGCAACCGGCGATTGTGGATGATACGATATTTGCACCAGTTACTGGTGAAAGTATCGCTTTGGATACGGTCAATGATCCAGTGTTTGCTTCTAAGATGATGGGGGACGGTATTGCAATTAAGCCACAGCAACAGCAACCGGTTAAAATTTATGCGCCGCAAAGCGGTCATATGAATGTTGTAGCTGATACGGGACATGCTTACGGCTTGACGACTGATAGTGGAATCGAATTGTTAGTTCATATTGGCATTGATACCGTGTCCCTGAAAGGACAAGGATTTAAGGTTGCGGTTAAGCCGGGACAAAATGTTCAAAAGGGTGATTTGTTAGGTGAGTTTGATCCAACAGTAATTACAGCCGCCAATTTAGATGATACGGTTATGGTTATTGTAACTAATAGTAAAGATTATCAACAGATTGAGTCTGAGCCTAATCAGCCTATTAAAGCTGGTAAAGCGTTGATTGCAGTCCAAGGACGCCCAGAAATACTAGCTCCTAATATTTCACCAACTGATTAACATCAGCTGCCGGATAGAAAAATTGTCGAAACGTACGCCAAAAGGTTGCTTGTTTCGCTTGACCAAAATCCGGTAATTATTTTAAGCCCAGAAATAATCGCCGGATTTAAGACCACCTTTTGGCCCACTTTCTTTTATACGATGTACGGTCAATGGTGGGGCTAAGAACAATTTTCAGTGGTTAGTTATTTATAAAATACTGCCTTATTTGCAAATTACTGATATCGTTCCCGCAAGTATCTTTGTAACTCATCAGGTAGCTGAACAGGTACCACGTCTTGCCCAAGAAATTGCAGCCAATCACCAAAAAAGGCGATTTCATCAACGGTTAGTGGCAAATGGTGCCGTAAAATACCACGCATTTGATAAGGATCAGTGTACGATAGTGACAACGAAAAAGGATGGTATCGTTTGAAACGACTAACCGCTGTAGGACCTAGGTGCAGTTCAACATTTGGCGCTGGGGTTGCTGCTTGCAGTTTGGCTTCGATGGCCTGGGAATTCAAATTAACGTTAGCGTTTTCTACATGAGTAATCTTAGTTAAGGGCCATTGCACTAAAACGTTCGTCGCTAAGTTAATAAATTCCAGCCACCATTGACTTTGTTCATGGTAGAGATGTGTAACAGCCACGGTGTAAGTATGCTCATGGCTATCTGTCAATTGCATACACTGGTTAATGATCAATTGTTGAATGAGTGCTTCCAATAGCGGATCCGGCAAGTCTGCCCGGTCAAGCAAATTGGGATTTTGCGGATGAGTGCCATCAAAAATGATTCGTTGATTTAGGATGAGCAGATCATCTTGTTGAGTCATTGGGATGAGACCGAGTAATTTTTCGGTCACCGTTCGGCGGCTAGTGAGGTAGGGGAGCTGCTGGTTGCGAGTGGCCATAAATGCGATGAACATCATTTTGATTTCGTCAGTTGTAAAATGGATGGCAGGAAGTACCTGATTACGCATAACGGCGTAGCCACCGTTGCGGCCCGTTTCTGCAACTAATGGTAGTCCTAAATCTTCGATTGTCCGCACGTAACGAATAGCGGTTGATCGTGAGATGTTGAATTCTTGCATCAATTCTTTAAGTGTAAATTGGGAACGATTGTTGATATAGCGCATAATCATGTTGATTCTAGTTGTTTTATTCATCAGGTAACCTTCTTTTTTACAAAAGGTGTCACTTTTTGAAACCTTTTATCGTTATTATAAAAGCAATCAAACGGAATACCAAGGTAATTCCAAGAAAGTAGGAATAATAATGACAGCTTATCAAATCGAAACTAAGAAACAATTTACTGTTGCAGGATTGGAAATGACGATTAATAGTCAATTTAATGATTTTGCAGGTATCAATCGTGAGAAGACCGACTTTTGGACGCGAATTAACACGGATGGCTCGTTAGCTAAGTTAGTGTCACAAGCAAAGGATAGTAGTTTGTATGCAGTTAACGAAGTTGTTAATAATAAGATGATGCATTATGCGGCCGTTTTACCTAAGAATGAGCAAGTTGCTGCTGACCGACTCATCGAATTTCCAGGTGGCACATATTTGGTCGTGACGGGGACGGCGGCTTCACAAGAAGAACTAACGGCACAATTAACTGGTGCAGTATTTGGCGAGATCCTGCCTCAGTTGACAACTTACAGTTATGTTGGTGGACCAAATGCAGTTCAGATGCAAGCAGTTGATGATAAATTTCAAGGAATGGATTTAGTACCCGTTGTTATGAACTAGAGTAATTGTGAAGCAGCTCAAAATGTGACTAGTAAATTATTTCGTTGCCTGTTGATAATCGAGATCAAAGAAGCCCTTTAAGAACTTATTGTGAGTTCTTAAAGGGCTTCTTTTTTTCTTGACGATTGAAATTAACCGATTTTTGGATGTTTGCTAGATTAGTTACTAGTGACAGTAATATCACCATCGGCAGTCGTCAAGCGGTATTGAACCGCTGCTGCTTGATTAACTTGATAGCCACTGCCATCGGATTGGGTATGATCAAAGATGTGTAAATCACCATCACCGGTACTTGCTCGGACACCGGTTGTCCGCGATACGGTGCTGTGAATATCGCCATCGCTAGTTGTGGCCGCTAAGTTTTCGGTAATATGATTATTATTGAGCGTAATATCACCATCACTAGTCGTTATTTTAAGTGCTTTGAATCGATTATTGTTCAGGTGAATATCGCCTTCATCAGTAACAATTTTAGAAGCATTCGTAGTAAAACGACTATCAGTAATATTGACGTCTGGATCGCCATCGATTTGTAGACTAGGTGCTGATGTCCGTGTTAAACGCAAATTATCACCGGTCAACGTCAATGAACGATTAATTTTGACATCAGTCAAGCTGACGTTACTATCGGTACTCAGGTTTTGTAGATGGTTGGCGGTGATATTTTGTAACGTGATGTTGCCGCTTTGACTCGTTTTAGCGGTAATTCGATTGACGGTTGTCCCTTTAGGAACCGTAATCGTTGTTGTATCAGCAAATTGACCAACATTGTCGAACATGAAGCCCACGGTTTTAGTGTTGTGCGATGTTGATGTAACGATCACGTGACCATTGTCGGTCGTAATGGTTGGTAAGGTGCGTGCGGCCGTGACGGTAACGTTAGTGGTCGTGCCTTGCTTGATAATAACATTATTAGCAGTCGCTATCGTGATATCTTTTATTTGGCTAACATGATAATGCTTGGTTTTATGGTGAACGACATGGAAGCCTTGATCCCAATAGACACTCTGAATACCGTTATTTGCAATGCCAAACATGGTCAGAATAAGTCCAAGAACTAATAAGATAACGCCAACTCTAATTGTCTTTCGCATGGTGCCGACCTCCTCGCTCCGCACGATTCTTCTTAACAAATCGGTGGTATAAATTTTGTACGATTTTTGCAATTCCTTGTAGAATAACACTGATCAGCCAGATAAATAGTGGTAATACTAATAGTTCAGCGCCGATAATAGCGAGGCCACTGCCAAGGTAGAACAGGGCCACCCATAGTGATTGACTGAAGACCCCAATGCCGGCTGTCAACATGGCAAATGCGAGAATGGTAACTCCCACTAAGATGGCGCCTGCCGCGATGACAAATGCAAAGGCGGTAACAGCTAAGGCAAAGAAAACGGCTAAAATGGCAATTAGTGCAGGAATTGTGATTGGTGTTGATAGTAGCGCTAACACAATTAGCCAAATTGTGCGTACGTTGGCCTGTGACTTTTGCCGTTTAGATAGATTTGCATTGAGATTTTCATTGAAGCGAATCGAATAGTCAGCTAATACTTTACGTGCCAACTGCTTAGGTGTTCCTAGTTCGGCGACACAATCATCGTAACGATCGATTGCTGCATCAAGTAAATATTCGCGATAGAATTCAACGACCTCATCGCGTTCATCATTGTTGAGTTGAACGAGTAGTGCGTCAAATTTGGATAAGTAATCGTTCATGATTCATCCTCCCCCTGAAGTAATTGGTTAATGGCCAAGTAGTAAGTCTGCCACTCTTGCTGAATCGTATTTAATTGGGTCAAACCACTAGCTGTAATTTGATAATAGCGGCGGTTACGCCCTTGATAAGCTTGATCATAGGTAGTGACCCAGTCATTTTTCTTGAGTCGCCGAAGTACTGGATAAAGCGTTGATTCGGATACTGAGATGGCGGCTTGTAGACGTTGAGTCAGCGCATAACCATAGTAGTCTTGGTGCTTAAGACAAGCTAAAACACAACCGTCAAGCAATTCGGAACTAATTTGAATGGCCATTACTATCCCTCCTGTTATATTATACGACGTATAGTATTGATCAATGAGTAGTATACAGCGAAGAAGAATTGACTGTCAAATATAAATATTAAAAAATAATATAGGCTAACGTGCACCGATAGTAGCGTTAGGGTGATTGTTACTGGTTACGTTTAAACATTTGCATAATTATTAGTGGCAGACATATTCCATAGTGGTGGGAATAAAACGGGCTTATTTTGGTACGAGAGATTGTGGACTGCTTTTTGTCGCGCCAAAAAGCCTCCCAAAGGTAGAAAAAATCTTTGGGAGGCACAGATGTTGTTACGAGTTATGACTGCAACAATCGTAAGTAGTTTCTTTATAAAGCTTGGCGAACAAGCTATTTTTTAGAACATAGATGAAGTATCACTTACTTATTAGTGACATTACCACCGAAGTATTTAATAGATAGTTTTTTTAGTGTGCCATCCTGGCGCAATTCTTGAATGGCCTTAGAAAGTTGTTTTTGCAGTTTGGCGTGTTTTTTGGTGACAATGGCGCCTATTTTTTGGGTCTTGATTTCTGAACCACCGCTAATGAATTTTAAGCTCGCCTTGGGGTTCTGCTTGAGGTAGGCGTAGAAAGCTTCCCGCGAGTTAATCGTGCCGGCAACGCGGCCCTGATTCACTAGATCAATTGACTGTTGAAAGCCATCAGTGGGGGTGACAGTAGCTCCTAAGCGCTTAGCATCGTTAGCGTTATTGCTAGTTGTTGTTTGGGCCACTTTTTGTCCCTTGATATCGGTGATTTTCTTAATTGATGATGATTTTTTAACAGCTAGTTGTGATTTAGAGTAAATATAAGGGGTCGAGAATAAATATTTTTGTTTACGTTGTGCCGTCTCAGCAATATCGTTGATCACGACGTCATACTTGTTAACATCGAGGCCAGCAATCAGTGAATCGAATTTAGTTGGTACGAACTGGGCTTTTAGACCGAGCTTCTTGGCGACGGCCTTGCCAAGATCGACCTCAAAGCCAGTCAACTTACCGTCTTTGCGATAACTGTAAGGCTGAAAAGTCCCCTCTAGGCCAATGGTCAACGTGCCACTCTTTTGTAGGCCAAGCTGACTACTAGCGCTAGAAGTACTACTTTTTGATGAGTTAGAGTTACCACATGCCGTTAATGTAACTGTCAGTGCGAGTCCTAAAATTGCTAAACTTAATGTTTTAATCCATTTCTTCATAATTGATTACCCCCGTAGATGTGTTTAGTGACAAAAAAAGTCGTCCCTTAATATAAAAGGACGACTGCTGACCGTGGTACCACCTTAGTTTCCAAGCGTGTGCACCATGCTTGGCTCAATTTCACTTGGTACGCTAACGGGTACGACACGTCACTGGTTTGCTAGAGCTCGCCAGTACCATTTAGAGACCATCTTCGTGTTACCGTCCGACCGTTTTGCACCAACCAACGGCTCGCTATGCGTGGCAATCACACTACTCATCTCATCACAACGTTTAGATATTGAAGCTAGTTTACAAGATTAAATTAAAATTGTCAAACTAAAATCACATACTAAGTTAATCGAAAAGCCATTTTATGCCAACCGTTTTTGATTTATTAGTGCCGCTAACAATTAAATTGTTACGGTAATGTCGTTAGCAACTGACGCCAAAGCGTTCGAGATAAGAGATTTGGACAAATTAAAAGTGTTCAGTCGCTTAAGAAAAGACTGCTTCTTAAGAAATCGAACACAATTTTTTTGTCAATATTGTCGAAACGTGCGCCAATAGGTTGCTTGTTCCGTGTAATCCCAATCCGGCAATTATTGATTGGCTTTATCTGAAATAGTTGTAAAAGTCATTGCGGCTAGGAAGTCGGCAATCCGCTGAGTTGGTTGCTTGAAGAATTCAGCGGGGGTGCCATCGAACAAGATTTTACCATCCTCAACAAATAAAATCTTATCAGCTACGGCGCGTGCAAATTCCATGTTATGGGTGACGATAATCATGGAGTCGTCTTCTTGGGCAAGTGCGAGTAGGACGCGCAGGACCCCGGCTTCTAGTTCCGGATCTAACGCGCTAGTTGGTTCATCTAATAAGATAAATTCGGGATTCATTGCCAATGAGCGCGCGATGGCAACTCGCTGTTGTTGACCACCAGATAATTGTTCAGGATAGGCATCGGCTTTATCTTGCAAACCGACCCGCGCTAATAATTCTAAGGCCGTTTTTTTAGCAGTAGCGGGGTCCTTTTTCAAGACTTGTACCGGCCCCTCCATAACATTTTTAACCACGCTGAGATGGGGAAATAAATTATAACCTTGAAAGACCATCCCAGTTTTACGCCGAATGGTGAGAATCGTCTTGTTCGTTAACGGTTTGGCAAAGTCAATGGTCTCGTCATTGAAGTGGTATTGGCCATTTTCGGGACGCTCTAATAAGTTCAGGGAACGTAATAAGGTTGATTTGCCAGAACCAGACGGCCCAACGATCACGGTTGTCTGGTGTTCTTTAAATTCAGTATTAATATCGGTTAACGCTTGGTGATTGCCAAACGTCTTGTTTAAGTGTTCTAATTTGATCATTCGACAACCTCCTAATTAAGTGGCCGCAAGTAACGGGATGTGCGCTTTTCTAAGTAGCTTTGTAACCAGCTAAGAAGCGTACATAAGATTGCGTACAGAGCGGCGACTAAAGAATACATGACGAGCGGCTGATAATTTTGTGCTGCAATTTGTTGACTAACTTCAAACATTTCGATAATGGTAATCGAAGCAGCCAACGATGTATCTTTAACTAAACTAATGAAGCTGTTAGCAAGCGGCGGTAAGGATACTCGGGCTGCTTGCGGCAAAATAATGCGTTTAAGTACTTGTGATTTAGTCATCCCGATAGAGTAGGCGGCTTCCCACTGACCTTGAGGGATCGAAAGAATCGCTGCTCGAATCGTTTCAGCACAATAAGCCCCAGTGTTTAAGGAGAAAGTGGCAATCCCAGCTGTCCACGGATCTAATTGGACACCGTTGGGAAAAATTCCCTTGATTTTAAGGTAGGGGAGTCCAAAGTAGACGATGAAGAGTTGTACTAGTAATGGGGTACTCCGGAATAGCCACACGTAGAAGTTAGCAATGGCCTTCAGAATTAAAAACCAGCCACGGCGGGTCGAAATCTTAACGAGTGCCGTGAAAATAGCTAGAATCAAGCCAAGAATAAATGAAATGATAGCAATCGGAATGGTGTACTTTAAGCCTGCCGCGGCAATTTGCGGCGTTGATGTGACAATAATGTGCCAGATTGAATCCATAGGAGCCTCCTGTAACGCTTAGAATTTGGTGCTATGTATCCCGCTTTGACAGCGGGGAGTGGTATCTTACTTATCAGTAACGTTACCACCAAAATACTTGTTGGACAATTTCTTTAACGTGCCATCTTTACGTAATTCTTGAATGGCTTTAGAAATTTGTTTTTGCATCTTTGGATGTTGCTTAGTAACAATGGCGCCAATTTTTTGTGCTGCAATATGGTCACCAGAGTCAATTAACTTAATGTTAGCCTTCGGATTTTGCTTGAAGTAAGCATAGAAGGATTCTCGTGAGTTAATGGTTCCAGCGACGCGGCCTTGTGAGACTAAATCAATTGACTGTTGGAAACTGTCAGTTGGAGTGATGGTTGCACCCAAACGTTTAGCATCAGTGGCGTTGTTACTAGTAGTCGTTTCAGCGACTTTCTTACCTTTAATGTCAGTAATCTTACTCATCGATGAATTCTTTTTAACGGCTAATTGTGATTTAGAATAGATGTAGGGGGTCGAGAAGAGATACTTCTTTTTCCGTGCCGCCGTTTCGGACATGTTATTCATTACAACGTCGAATTTATTCGTATCCAATCCGGCAACCAATGAATCAAACTTCGTTGGCACAAATTTGGCCTTTAATCCCATCTTCTTAGCAACTGCTTTTCCAAGGTCAACTTCAAAACCAGTTAACTTGCCGTCTTTACGGTAGCTATAAGGTTGGAAAGTGCCTTCCAAGCCGATTGTCAATGTCCCCGATTTTTGCAATCCGAGGTCGTTAGACTTAGAACTGCTACTAGTGTTACTACCACAGGCGGTTAATGTAACTGCTAAACCTAACCCGAGAACCGCAACGCCTAATTTTTTAATCCATGACTTCATGATTCACACTCCTAGAAATTTTTCACAACACTCCTAGTTTATCCGAAAATGAATCTGTTAACAAAAAATAAGCATTGAGTGTCGCCAACGGACCAATGCTTATTTCATAATCGGCTAGTATAGCGTTAGTGTAGCGAATTGAAAGGAAGCTGTCAAACCCTTTTTGAGTTAGGAAAATGCGATGTGTTGAAGGTCAGAAAAAAGGCCTTAATTTAATGGGATTAATAATTATTATGGGCATAAAAATTCCAATCCAATCAAAAAATGCGACTAATCGCAAATATTGCCATTAGTCGCATTTTTGATTGGATCAACTTAGAATTGGGGTGCAAATGATGTTGCTGGAACGATCATTGGCGCTGGTTGTAAGATATGGCCGAGCCGTTCGATTCCTTCAGTAATTGTAGCGGTGTCTAAGTTAGTAAAGTTCAAGCGGAACCCGTTTTTAACCTTGCGACTTGCGAATTGGCAAGCTGCCGGAACGTAGGCCACGTGCGCTTGCGGTAAAACAACGTCATTGAGCAAGTCTTTAGCATCAACACCTTCTGGCAACGTCACCCAGATGAAGAAGCCACCGTTTGGTCGGGTGTAGTGGACATTTTGTGGGAAATATTGGTCGAGTGCTGTTAGCATGGCATCACGCTTGATCTGGTAGGAGGCACTGATGGTAGCGATGTGTTCGTCAATGTCGTGGCTATCCAGATAGCTGTTAATGGCAGCGAGTGTCACGTTGGGTGATTGAACGTCAATTGCGGATTTAAGACCAATTAATTCGTGCATGATGGTGTCGTCAGCCACAATCCAACCAGTACGTAAAGCTGGGGATAGAATTTTTGAAAAACTGGAGATGAAGATGACGCGTCCTTCGGTATCATAATGCTTGATGGCTGGAATGTTTTGACCACTATAGCGAAGGTCCCGGTAAGGACTGTCTTCTAAAATAATAACGTCATATTGATTAGCGAGGCTGACGAGAGCTTGCCGCCGCTTGGAACTCATCGTGGTGCCAGTCGGGTTATGGAAGTCAGGAATCGTATAGATTAACTTGATTTCGGGATGGGCCTTCAGTGTTTTACGTAGTTGACGAATGTTCATGCCATTATCATCAACTGGAATTTCGTAGTAAGTTGGTTCATAAGTGTCGAAGGCCGCTAAAGCGCCCATGTAAGTCGGTCCTTCAACGACCATGGCGTCACCGTGATTTAATAATAGTTTAGCGACTAGGTCGATAGCCTGCTGGCCCCCTTGTGTCATCATGACGTTGTCGGCACTAACTTGGACATCTGCATGGGTCAACATACGATCAGCAATCTTTTGACGTAGCGCCAAGAGTCCTTGAGTTGATGAATACTGGAAGATACCTTGGCCATCATGTTCAATGGCGTCCCGGTATGCCTGCTTTAAATCGTTATCAGGAAATAAATGCTGATCCGGAAAGCCGCCAGCGAAGGAAATGTTTTCCGGGTTGGCACTATTCTTGAAGATTTCATCGAGGTCAGAAGTGTCATTGTTCAACACGCGATTTGCAAATAATTTTTTCATAATAATTTCCCCCACTCAGTTTTTGTACTTAAACTGTTTTCTTTGATTGTTAATATGATAAAATAAAGCTCGTGATTAGTAAAACTCAACTTTTTCAATAATAAGTGAAATATGTTCATCTAAGAGAGGTAAATAACTATGGCAAACTTCGCATATGAAGTATTTTCAACGGTCGTCGCTCAACATACATTCTACCAAGCGGCTGCTACGCTTAACGTTACGCCTAGTGCAGTCAGTCATTCAATTAATCAGTTAGAGAAAGAACTAGGCTTTCCATTATTTATTCGTAACCGTTCAGGCGTTGAATTAACTAGTGATGGTCGGCAAGTTTTACCCTATGTTCAAGAAATCTTGAACACCGAGAGTAACTTGCGACAGGTGGCTGATAACATCCAAGGATTGCACTCTGGATCGGTACGAATCGGTGGTTTTAGTAGTGTTTGTATTAACTGGCTACCGCGAATCATTCGCGAATTTAATCATCAATATCCTGATATTAAGATTTCAGTCATGCAAGGTAACTTTAATGAAATAACTAACTGGGCCAAGATTGGCACAATTGATATTGGGTTTACATCAATGCCGGTCAATGAGAACTTACTGGTGCATTCCTTGATTAACGATCCAATCTATTGCGTGACCCCCGCTGATTTTATTCCTGAAAATGGCGAGTATATCACGACTGATGATGTTGCCGATAAGAACTTTATTCTGCAACAAAGTGACTATGATCGGGACACTAAGTTGGCATTGGATCATTATCATGTTACCAATAACTTTTTACGATTCTCAATCGATGATCAATCCATCATTTCAATGGTAGAATCTGGGTTAGGAATGGGAATTCTACCTCAGTTGGCACTACGTAAGCTAACGGGGGATGTTAATACGTTTGCTTTTGCGGAACCTTATAATCGTGAGATTGCTTTGGTTGCCAACAAGACGCAGGCGACTGCGCCGTCAACGGCCATGATGATCCGTGCTATTAAGCAATTTCTGACGAAGGAGTATCCTGATCAGATGCTGTGGCAATGAATAAGGTGAGTGGTAATTAAGATTGGTAAGACGATAGATAACAGTAGTTTTAAATTGCCAATTCATTGCGCGCCTAATTTCGGCGTACAGATGAGGATGGACATATGTGCATGAATCACAAACCTAAGGCCCAGTATCGTTCAATGATGCAACATGACGTTAGTATCAAAGTCGTCGATTGAAAGGATGAGGTGGCATGACGCTCAACTACAAGTATGGTCTGCTCAATAACTTATGGTGGTTGCCCTTAGTCTTTAGCTCATTATTCAAATTCACTGGCAAGCTTATATTTGGCTTGATTGTCGCCCTGGTTCTGGTCTATGTATTGATGTGGCAAATTCAAAAATGCTATCCGAAATATAATGCCAAAGCTTACACTAACTCCATCTGGGGGTGGGGTGGGCTGACCGTGTTAGCGGTGATTGATATGATGATATTTTCAAAGAATAATACCTTGTTTTTCGCTTTACTGATGTTAGGTTGTGTAGTTAGAGATTCATTAGCAGTTAGAAAATAAATACCAAAACAAACACCTTTCCTGATAACTGTGCTGGTTATCAGGGAAGGCGTTTGTTTATTATGCGTTTCACTAGTTCAGTTGTCATGACTCATGATTAAAACGTGCCGGTTGGTTAAGGTCAAAAGCGGCCAGCTTAAGCCCGCTGGAAATAGTTCTAGTTGGCGTAGAACTGTTTGGTTGGTGCTTCCTAGGCCGACCTCCAGGCATTTCTGCCAATTGCCGGAACGTGGTGGGCACAGATTCGAGCCGAAGTGCACGTCTCAAATGCTGGCCTTCCACTAACCAAGCCAAAAACGCTTGCCAAGTGGAATTTCACCACTTGGCATTGGCAGAAACGCCTTCCAGTCGGGACAGTATTCGAATGGCAGACATAGGCGTACTCAATTTTTGATAAACTGATTGTTGCTTTTCACAAACAGAAATTTTGTCGTTTGACTGTCAGATTGCCACTGATATTATGACAGATTAAAGGTTTCTCAATAACCATACTAACTATCTGAGAAGTCTAAAAATAGTCAATGATAACTAAACGTTTAATTGAAGTTCCAGTATCAAGACATTCAACAACTAATTGCACTAAGTTAAGCGGTCGTTCATTAGACATTCGAGCGGCTTACCGAAACGTGTTCGGTGCCATTAATTCGTTGGCGTAGCAATGCTCGGCTTCAATCCGTGGCCCCTCGCACTTTTGAGACTGGAGGGGCTGGGTGACAATGCTCAGTAGCCAAATTATTCTTAGCTGGAAGTGGTCTGCTTCCGGCTTAGAATAAGACTCGTATTTGAGATGACGCGGGTTGGGCGTTAGCTCAAATCGACGTCGGCTACGTTCCAGCAATTGGCACCCAGCCCCGGAGGTCGGCATAGGATGCGCAACTGCTGACGAACAGTAATCTACCTAATCGGCACGTTTTAATCATGAGTCATACTAAAAAATAACAGTATCACAACACTCAATACGTGTTGTGATACTGTTATTGAATAATCGGCGTGGACTAGCAATAATGGGTGGGACGTTATAGTGATTAATCGGTAAAGGACTGAATCGCATTACCAATTTGGCGGTTGTCCAGTAAGTCAGATTGGGTCCGCCATGAACGCAAGATCTTCTGTCGGTAGCTCTTTACGACTGGTTTGAATACGGATTGGCCAGCTAATGCGCTTTGAAGTGGCAAGGATTGCTTAGCTTTGACCACTTTTTCCGCGATAATTAGGACTTTTAGCTTGGGACTGATGGACTGGCGGTGCGCAATCAACTTAGCTAGTGTGGTCGTTTGTGATTTAGACGCAACGGGCGTTGTTTTATGACGATGATTGTTTTGTTGACTAGTACCGTTAAAAGGTGTAGCTATCAGTATAAGATGTTGTGGTGTTAGGTGTGTCGTTGTATGCTCAACATAGTTAGTGGCTGACAGGCCACCGGTGCCGTAACCAATAAGGTTGAATCGCTGAAATTCAAAATGTTGTTGCGCGAGTGTCAGCACTCGTTTGATTAACTGAGCCTGTTGCTCAGCATTCACAGCGGTCGGTAATTGGACTTGTAAGTAGGGGCGGTTGTCACTGTTAAGAAGTTGGCCCTTAAACGTGACGGCGCCAGTCGTGGTGATCGTAGCGGTTACCATACTTTGTGATGCGCTAGTATGCTGAATGTTAGTGATCAACTGTTGTTTTTGATTATGCGTTAAGTGGCTGTCTAGTAAGAGCACCATCGGAATGCGCTCAGTCGAAGTCACAGTCACTGTGGTAAGTGGTTTAGCTTTACGAACTTGATGTTGCCAAAGCATTACGCCACCGATCATTGCCAGTAGAATTGCTAGCCAGGCAGCACCCGTCAATACTTGTTTTGTCGTTGCTTTCATAATTCCAGTTACTCCATATCTTCAAATAAACTGTGCTTTTAATGTAAACTGCACTTTTAATGTAAGCTAGTCGCGGCCAACTTGCAACTGCTGACAGTCTTTAGACAGCAAAAGTCCCAGCCAAGTATATTTGGCTGGGACTCCTTAAAGGTATCAGTCACGTGCTCCAGATAGGGCAGAGACTGATGCTTTAAGATTAGATATGGTACTCAAAAAGCATCACCCCCTTTCATTAATTGTCCGTAGTTTAGTCCCATTTAATGGTCAGGTCAACTAATTAGTTCGCAAACGGACTAAACGCGGTATAATAGAATTCCTTGGCAGGGGCACTCAGCAGTTGCTGGGTTCTTAATAACTGAAGTTTTAGTTGAATTGGGTGCATCGACAGATTAGTCGGGCCCCTTTTTTTATATTGTGAAGGTTATAAATAACGTTGAAAGGTAACTTAGTCCGGAAAGTTAATGAATTAATTCTAGTTATAATAAGTTGATCGTTAATTTAAACGGGCATTAATTTTTAAAACTTTAATTGGTAAAACGGCTGAAACTTGGCATGCAATTGGCTGATGATATTAAACTTATGGCAGCTACCAGCACCATCTGAACGGAGCCAATTATGAAATTGGTACGGCCTAATTAAGAACTTAAGCTTTTCTTTAAAAAGTGCTACCGCAAGCGCGTATTAAATGGTAAATTAATAGAAGTAGTTTTGTCATATTTCTTACATTCATAGGGAAGAGGGATTATTCACATGGTCTTTAACTTGGTAGTTAATATTATTGGGATTGTGGTTTTTATTGCCATTGCCTACTTATTCTCCAAGCAAAAGCACGCCATTAACTGGCGTTCAGTTGGTGTCATGTTAGTATTAGAAGTCTTATTGGCATGGTTCTTAACGGGTTCACAAGTTGGTGTCGACGCGGTCAAAGCGGCGGCCGATGGGTTTACTTGGCTCGTCAATGTGTCATACGATGGGATCGCCTTTGCGTTAGCTAGTTGGGTTAACGTTAAGTCAATGGACTTCGTCACTAGTTCATTATTACCAATCTTGTTGATTGTGCCATTATTCGATATTTTAACTTATATTGGCGTATTACCATGGATTATCAAATGGGTTGGCCGTGGGTTAGCTTACATTACGGGTCAACCAAAGTTCGAATCATTCTTCGTTGTTGAAATGATGTTCTTAGGCAACACGGAAGCCCTCGCTGTTTCACAATTACAATTGAAGCAGATGAAGGCACAACGAAACTTGACGATTGCAATGATGTCAATGAGTTGTGTGACGGCGTCGATTTTAGGGGCTTATATTAAGATGATGCCTGGGCAATTCATCTTGACGGCGGTACCAATGAACGTCTTAAACGCTGCCATTATTGCTGCTATCTTGAATCCGGTCGAAGTTAAACCAGAAGAAGATACCATTGCGAAAATCTCTGGTAGTGCTGCGGTTGAAGAAACCACGGCAACTACTGAAACGAGTGGCTCTGAAGAATTAGCTAATGAACAAGTTAAGGAAGTCAAACCAGCTCGCGAACCATTCTTCTCTTTCTTAGGTGATTCAATCTTAGGCGCGGGTCGCTTGATTTTGATTATTGCTGCTAACGTTATTGCTTTCGTGGCGTTGGCCAAATTAATTGATAAGTTATTAGGCTTGATCAATAGTAATTTATCACTTGAAAACATCTTTGGGGTAGTCATGTTCCCATTCGCATGGTTACTTGGCTTTAACCCAAGCGATGCTTTTCAGATGGCGTCATACATGGGGACGAAATTAGTAACGAACGAATTCGTTGTCATGGGTGAAGTTTCCAGCAAAGTTAACGATTTTGCACCGCATTTCCGAGCAGTCTTAACGGTCTTCTTAACGTCCTTCGCGAACTTCTCAACGATTGGGATGATTATTGGGGCCTTCAAGGGAATCGTTGATCGTGAAAAGAACGATTTGATTTCACGGAACGTTGGGTACATGCTATTATCTGGTATCTTAGTTTCCTTACTATCAGCTGGTGTGGTTGGCTTATTTGTTTGGTAGACGACGATATAATATTATCTTGAATTAAATGTAAGAGTGTCAGCTATTCGGCTGGCCTCTTTTTTTATGATCCAATACAATGAAGTTAAAACGTATGCTGAAGGAATCTTTTAGTAGTACTAAGTTCAAAATTGACGCGTAGTTGTAATCAGAAAAATTGATAACTAACATGCGGACAACAATAGCCGGAAAGGTAGACTTTTCAAGGATTATTACGATTTTATCATTGGGGCTGAGCATTGATTTTAAGTGCTATTTACGTTAAAGTTATGAGGTGACGTGAAACATTGAGTTGTTTCACAAAAAGAGGACGAATGTGACCCTTTTAAGGAGAGCTATTACTAATGAATCCAGAAGAATTTAAACAAGCGTTGGCCCAACATGGGATTGCGCTGACAGCCAAGCAGTTGGCACAGTTTGCAACGTACTTTCAGTTGTTGGTCACGACTAATCAGCAGTTTAATCTGACGACGATTACGGCCGAACCAGAAGTTTATCTCAAACATTTTTATGATTCACTAACGCCCGCGTTTTATGTTCCCGCGTTACGTGATCAGCCGTTCACGATTTGTGATGTTGGTGCCGGTGCCGGCTTCCCGTCGATTCCGTTGAAAATTGCGTTTCCACAATTACAGGTGACCATTGTTGATTCATTGAACAAGCGGATCAACTTTTTGAATGAGCTAGTGCAACAATTGGGATTAGATGGTGTCCAAACATTCCATGATCGGGCTGAAACTTTTGCTGGCAAAAAATCGGTGCATCGTGAAAGTTACGATGTGGTGACGGCTCGCGCGGTGGCACGGTTATCAGTCTTAAGTGAGCTATGTCTACCATTAGCTAAGATTGGCGGTCAGATGATTG
The DNA here is from genome assembly GCF_003641145.1 of Lactiplantibacillus paraplantarum. Taxonomy (NCBI): domain Bacteria; kingdom Bacillati; phylum Bacillota; class Bacilli; order Lactobacillales; family Lactobacillaceae; genus Lactiplantibacillus; species Lactiplantibacillus paraplantarum. The sequence continues at coordinate 2,827,687 of NZ_CP032744.1, read as the reverse complement.
CCTTGAAGGCTGCTAATGCGCGCACTGAAACCGCCGAAGGAACTTATGCTGTTCAGCAATTAGGTGGCAAAATCGTTCAGGATGAGGCCTTTACACTGCCAGTTACCGATGATCTACGTCATATCATTGTTATTGATAAGAAGAAGCCGTCACCGAAGCGTTATCCACGTAAGCCGGGAACTCCGGCCAAACAGCCGTTAACGGCACCAATGTAAGGTGGGAGGTAATTTCAATGGCATTTTCATTATTTGGTTCTAATCGTGATAAGCATAAAGCCGAGCCGGTTGCAGCACCAACGGATCAACAAATTGTCCGTATTCCGGTCACTGCTATTATTCCCAATCGGTTTCAACCCCGACAAGTCTTTGACGAGGCTGGCATTGCTGAACTAGCGGCCACCATCGCAGATCATGGCCTGTTGCAGCCAATCGTCTTACGGGAATATGAACCACAGAAATACGAGATTATTGCTGGTGAACGGCGTTTTCGGGCCATCTCCTCACTGCACTGGGCGGACGTGCCCGCGATTATTCAAAAGATGGACGATGGTGAGACGGCTTCGATGGCGTTGATTGAGAATTTGCAGCGACAAGATTTAACGGCGATTGAAGAGGCTCGGGCCTATCAAGAATTGATGGAGCTCAACCAGTTAACGCAATCGGCATTAGCTAAGGAATTGGGGAAAAGTCAGTCGTTAGTAGCGAATAAGTTGCGATTACTGAAGTTAGCTCAGCCAGTTCAAACGGCGTTGCTTCAACGTCAGATTAGTGAACGGCATGGTCGGGCGTTACTCAATTTGGCTGTTGACCAGCAGGAAGCAATCTTAAAACAGGTGCTTGCTGATCAATTAACGGTCAAAGAAACAGAACAGCTAGTGGCGAAGACCCAAACGCCGCCGAAGCCCAAACGCAAACGTGCACGGGGGTTGACCGGTGATACGCGAATTGCTGTGAATACGATCAAAAAATCAATTAAGATGGTGACCGATGCCGGCTTACCCGTAAAGACCCACGAAGAAAATACGGATGATGGCTATCGGATTACGATTGAGATTCCAAAAAAACAACCAAGGGGTGATCAATAATTATGGGAACCGTAATTGCACTTGCTAACCAAAAAGGTGGCGTTGGCAAGACGACCACGAGTATTAATCTCGGGGCTAGTCTGGTCGAATTAGGCCAAAAAGTTTTATTAATTGATACGGATGCGCAAGGGAATGCGACCAGTGGTTTAGGGGTTCAAAAGTCGACCATCGAACGTGAAATTTATGACGTTTTAATCAATGACGTTCCCATTAAAGAAACCATTATCCCAACGAGTCATAAGGGCTTAGATATTGTTCCGGCTACAATTCAACTTTCTGGAGCGGAAATCGAACTGACACCGATGATGGCACGTGAGACCCGCTTACGTGATGCCATCGATGATGTGAAGGATGATTATGATTATATTTTGATCGATTGTCCACCGTCGTTAGGCTTGCTGACCATTAATGCGTTTACGGCTTGTGATTCGATTTTAATTCCAGTCCAAAGTGAGTACTACGCGTTGGAAGGGTTGAGTCAGTTATTAAATACAATCAAGCTTGTCCAAAAACATTTTAATAAACAGTTGCGAATTGAAGGCGTGCTACTGACCATGTATGATGCCCGTACGAATCTTGGCGCACAAGTTAACGAAGAAGTGCGTAAATATTTCAAGGAGGCTGTCTACAAGACAATTATTCCCCGCAATGTGCGGTTGTCTGAAGCGCCTAGTCACGGTCTATCAATTGTAGATTACGATGCTCGTTCAAAGGGTGCACAAGTATACTTAGCTCTAGCAAAGGAAGTGTTGGCCGCTCATGGCAAGTAAAGATAAAGATAATAAGGCGCTGGGACGCGGTATTGGTGCCCTGTTTGCCGATGTTAACGAACCAGCTAGTGAAGAGACTGTGGTTGATCTCGATCTTCAAGATATCCATGCTAATCCATACCAACCACGGCGGACATTTGACCAAACTGCACTTAAGGAACTTGCCAGTTCGATTGAAAAGTCGGGGGTCTTCCAACCAATCATTGTGCGGCAGCCCGATGCCGAGTTGAATAAATATGAAATTATTGCTGGTGAGCGCCGTTTTCGGGCGTCTAAGTTGGCCCATCAAATAACGATTCCAGCAATTGTTCGGGATGTCACTGAAGAACAGATGATGGAAGTGGCCGTTCTCGAAAACTTGCAGCGAGAAGATTTGACACCGCTAGAAGAAGCTGAAGCTTATAATTCGCTGATGAAGAAGCTGAAGCTAACACAAGCGGAAGTCTCGAAGCGGCTAGGTAAGAGTCGGCCATACATTGCGAACTATTTACGGTTGTTAGGCTTACCAGATGGCGTAAAGCAATATATTCAAAAAGGTCAACTTTCAATGGGGCAGGCTCGGACATTATTGTCTTTGAAGGATAAGTCCAAATTGGCTCCCTTGGCAAAGCGGGTCGTTAAGGATAACTTGACGGTTCGTCAGTTGGAACAAATTGTGGCGCGTTACAATGGTGAAGCGAAGCAACCTACTAAAAAAGTTGTGGCTAAGAAGTCGCCCTATATTCGTGCAAGTGAGGAACAATTACAAGAAAAATTTGGAACAGCGGTTTCAATCCAAGCTAAGACGAATAAGGCTGATCAAGGGAAAATTGAGATTCCGTACTTATCAAATGAAGATTTGACGCGGATTTTAGAAATTCTCAGCATTGATTTAAATTAATTAATTTATAAAGGGGCGTTGCGCATGTATGATTTAGGTGATATTGTCGAGATGAAAAAGGCACATCCGTGTGGTGTTAATCGTTGGGAAATTACCCGAATGGGCGCTGACATTAAGATTAAATGTACGGGATGTGGTCACGTGGTCATGATGCCGCGTCGCGAATTCAACAAAAAGCTCAAAAAAGTATTAGAAAGCAAAGCCGATCAAGCTTAATTATTAAAAAGGAAGAGTGAATAACCGATATGGCACTTACAGCAGGTATCGTTGGGTTACCAAACGTTGGTAAATCCACATTATTTAACGCGATTACGAAGGCCGGCGCCGAAATGGCCAATTATCCATTTGCGACGATTGATCCAAACGTGGGGATGGTTGAAGTTCCCGATAAACGACTAGACCGGATTCAAGAACTTATTCCCGCAAAGAAGGTCGTGCCAACGACTTTTGAATTCACAGATATTGCTGGGATCGTCAAGGGTGCTAGTAAGGGTGAAGGACTTGGTAACAAGTTCCTTGAAAATATCCGCCAAGTTGATGCTATCGTGCACGTGGTCCGAGCTTTTGATGATGATAATATCACCCACGTAACGGGGAAAGTCGATCCGCAAGACGATATCGAGACGATTAATTTAGAGTTGAGTTTGGCTGACTTAGAAGCTGTTGACAAGCGTTTGGCCAAAGTACAACGAGCTGCCAAGGGTAGTGATAAGGAAGCTAAAGCTGAATTAGCTGTCTTAGAAAAGATCAAGCCTGCCCTTGAAGCTGGTAAACCAGTGCGCTCGCTAGAATTCAATGATGATGATCAACAAATCGTCAAGGGCTTATTCTTGTTGACGTCAAAACCGGTGCTGTATGTCGCTAATATTGCCGAAGATGACATGGCTGAACCAGAAAACTCGAAGTATTTTCAAGTTGTTGCGGACTATGCGAAGCAAGAAGGCGCGCAAGCCATTGGTGTTGCGGCCGAAACTGAAGAAGAAATTGCCGAATTAGATGATGATGATAAGGCGGACTTCTTAGCAGCTGAAGGCGTTGAAGAACCTGGTTTGAATAAGCTGATTCGGGCTTCTTATAAGCTCTTAGGCCTTGAAACCTTCTTCACGGCTGGTGGTAAGGAAACCCGGGCGTGGACGTTTAGACGCGGCACTAAGGCGCCTCAAGCTGCCGGAATTATTCACTCTGATTTTGAACGTGGCTTTATTCGGGTTGAAGTAATGTCTTATGATGCATTGGACGAAGCTGGTTCAGAAGCTAAAGTTAAAGAAAATGGTAAGCTCCGTTTGGAAGGTAAAGACTATGTCATGCAAGATGGTGACATTGTTGAATTCCGCTTCAACGTTTAGGGCGAAAGGAGAATTTGTATAGTGAGTGAAAGTGAGACTTCAAAGACACCCAGAAACGCAGCGGCTGGTGCAAAACAGGCCAAAGTTGCAGAACGGCCCATTCAAGAGGCGACCGAATTAACGAAGCGCAATGCCGAATACATGCGGCAAATGCGCAAGTCACTTGATGGAACGTCATTAACTGCTGAAAAGAAAACGGCAGTGCTTAACGAAATGACGACTACGTTATTAGCAGAACAAGGTCGTGGGACTACCGCCCGTCAATTATATGGGACGGTTCAAGAACGGACCGAAGAAATTGTTAATCCGAAGAAGACTCCTGTCGAACGCCAAAAAGCGAACTATTGGGTTACGGCCTTGGATAATGGTCTGATGTTATTCATGATTTTCTGCTTAATGTACGGGATCATGGGCTTTATCGGGACGAATGCTACTAAGAATTCGGCTGGTGCCAATGGGATCACAGCTATTTTGATTACGTCGGCTATCGGTGGTTTAGGGGTTGCTAAGCTGTTCGAGTACTTGATGCCTGCTAAAGACGGCAAGAAAGTTTCATTGTGGAAAAAGATTTTGTGGTCTGTATTGGCCATCATTGTCTGGATGTTAGTCTTTACCACGATGTCAATGATTCAAGGACCATTAAACCCTGTCTTACCAGGAATTGCGTACTTGATTATTGCGGTCGTTGTCTTCTTCGCCCGGATGTGGCTGAAGCGGCGCTTTAATATTACGACGAGCATGTTTTAGGTTCGGATTGAAAGACAAGTTGATGTTAAGTCAGCTTGTCTTTTTGTTCTCTACTAGTTGTGAATGGCTGATCCCCGCCAGTTGACCTGTCAACTGGCGGGGATCAGCCGTGCTCGCGGCTATAGCTTAATTCGCAAGTGCAAGGGGCGCGACGTGCTCAGGCCGACCTGAGGCTTCCGGTTAGCCCAGACATGTTGAGGACCACCTAGCTAGCAACACGCCTACGCTAATCCTCACCCACAACCCGGTTGGACTTCACACTCTGAAAATAAGAACTTCCTGAAAATCGGCGTAACCCCTTGCATTTATCGCGATGTTTTGTTACCTTTACAGATAAAAATAAAAACATAAGGAGCTAACGTTCAATGTCTAATTGGGATACAAAGTTTGGAAAAAAGGGTTATACGTTCGATGATGTGCTATTAATTCCGGCCGAAAGTCATGTTTTACCGAATGAAGTCGATTTAGGTGTTAAACTTGCCGATAATTTGCAGCTGAATATTCCAATTATTAGTGCGGGAATGGATACTGTTTCAGAATCCGCAATGGGAATCGCGATGGCCAACCAAGGTGGTTTAGCGGTTATCCATAAGAACTTAAGCATTGAAGCGCAGGCTGAAGAAGTTAAGAAGATCAAAGCGGTCGTTAAGGATGATGATCATCCCCACGCTGCCGTTGATGCCAATAACCATTTGTTGGCCGTTGCGGCTGTTGGGGTCACTAGTGATACCTTTGACCGGGCTGAAGCCCTGTTTGCCGCTGGTGCGGACGCTATTGTGATTGATACGGCTCATGGTCATTCCGCTGGTGTTCTTCGGAAGATCAAAGAGATTCGGGCTCACTTCCCTGATCAGACCCTGATTGCTGGTAACGTTGCGACGGCAGAAGGCACGCGTGCTTTATTTGAAGCTGGTGTCGATGTTGTTAAAGTTGGGATTGGCCCTGGTTCAATCTGTACGACCCGGATCGTTGCTGGTGTCGGTGTACCTCAATTGACAGCTGTTTATGATTCTGCCAGCGTTGCTCAAGAATACGGTAAGTCGATTATCGCGGATGGTGGGATCAAGTATTCTGGTGATATCGTTAAGGCGTTAGCTGCCGGTGGTAATGCCGTGATGCTCGGTAGTATGTTAGCTGGAACGGCCGAAGCACCTGGTGAAGTTGTCTTTGACGATGGCCGTCAATACAAGTTCTATCGGGGCATGGGTTCCGTTGGCGCCATGTCACAAGCCCATGGTTCTTCTGATCGGTACTTCCAAGGTGGCGTGAATGAAGCGAACAAGTTAGTTCCCGAAGGTGTTGAAGGACGTGTTCCATTCAAGGGTAGCGTTGATGATATTATCTTCCAAATGTTAGGTGGTTTACGTTCTGGCATGGGTTATGTAGGTGCTAAGGATATTACAGCTTTGATTGAAAATGCTCAGTTTGTTGAGATTTCTGGTGCCGGTTTACGCGAATCACACCCGCATGAAATCCAAATTACAAAAAATGCGCCTAACTATTCGGTTAACGGTTAAACTGACCGTACCAATAGCGTGACTAGCCATTGGTATCTGGTCTAATCATAATTGTCAAGTAAGCGTTGAACCTGTCCTTGGGTTCGACGTTTTTTTGTGGCATCGTGTTGATGGGGACGAGATGGGTGAACTTAACGTTTAGGTAGATTGACCGTTATTTGCTGGGCTGATTACAACGCCTATACTGGTTTTGAATACGATTATGTTACTTATTAAATCTATTAGAAATTTAATGATATCGTAGTACTAACTGTTTAAGGGAAGGGGCTATTTATATCATGAAGTATCGGTTAGTAGGTATCGGCGCCAGTTTAGCGCTGGCGGTCATTTTGTCGGGGTGCCAAGCCAAGGCTAATACATTAGTGAAGTCAGACGCTGGTAGTGTGACGCAAACGGAAGTGTTCAAGCAGATTGAGGATCAAGCACCGACGCAGCAGGCAGTTCAGGAACTGACGCTGAACAAAGTGCTCAATCAACGTTATCATGTCTCACAAGCTGCGGTGACGGCTAAACTAAAAGCGTTCAAACGGCAGGCCGGGGCAAATTATCACGCCATCTTAGCGCGCAATCAACTAACCGAAGCGCACTTAAAGACGCAAATCAAAGCTAATTTATTGCTGGAAAAAGCGATTACTGCTAAATATCCGGTGACTAAAGCACAGCTCAAAAAGGCTCGCACAGCTTACATGCCGATGACGACGGTTCAACATATTGCAACAACTAATGAGAAGCAGGCTCAAAAAATTATTGCTGACCTGAATGCCGGTGCCAGCTTTGATTCGCAAGTGAAAAAATATGCGCACAATCGGCAGTTACACACCACTGCTGGAAGGTTAGCGCCGTTTGACAGCTATACTCAAGCTTTGGCGCCA